>JANOAR010000273.1:0-32641 GCA_031411235.1 Verrucomicrobiota bacterium
ACTCAACAGCCGCATCCAAGCCATCAAGAGCGCGGCAAGAGGCTTCCGCTCCTTCGCCAACTATCGTGTACGCATCCTCTTCCACTGCGGCAAACTCGATCTCAAACCCTCAATCGCCCATTAAAACCCGCGTAGAACCGAAAAAACCAACTCTCAAAACTTGATCTCTCCAGAGTTCCGAAGCTTACGAAATTGGTCTGCGCACACAACAAGCTCACCAAGTTAGACCTGTCTATAGTTTCGCAACTTTCCGAACTGTGGTGTAACGACAATCAACTCTCCGAATTGGATCTTTCTGGAGTTCCTAAGCTCACCCTACTTGCCTGCGTAGGCAATCGACTCACAACCCTCGACATTCGACCTTTGCTGAACTTGAGATCACTGCTGCTCGGGCCTAGGGTTCAACTCATACAACGTCCTGACCAGCACTTCTAGCCATGCAGCAAACCGACTGGATCATTCTCAACACGGAGACGACTGGCATCGCCACGCCGATCTACGTCGTCGAGGTCGGCGCTCAAAGGATGCGGGGATGGGAGTCGATGGGCCAGCCCTTTCGGAAGCTGCTGAATCAGAACCAGGACATCCCGCCGGAGGCTTCGCGGGTGCATGGCTACACGCGGGAAATTTTAGAACGCGACGGTGAACCGGCGGCGCAGGTTTATGAAGAGCTGCGGCGGTATGTCGAGGGGGTGCCCGTGGTGGCTTACAACCTGGACTACGACATGGCCCAGGTGCTGGTACCAGAATGGAATCGGCTGGGGATAAAGCCGATGGGACTGGGTGGCTTTTGTGCGCTGCGGCTGGCTCAGCGGTTGCTGGACCCGGTGCCTGCGGGGAACTGCAAGCTGCAAACGCTGCGGCAGTATTACCGGCTGCCGGAGCGTGGGGCGCACACGGCTTTGGGGGATGTGATGACGGTGGTGGATTTGTTTGGCCAGGTGCTGCGGCCCCTCGCGGAGCAGCGGGGGCTGGGGACTTGGGAGGCCGTTATGAGTTATGCGGGGGAGGAGTGGTATCCCTCGCGCATCGCCTTTGGCAAGCACAAGGGGAAGTCGATTCATGATGCGCGCAAGAGTGCGGAGCTGCGTGAATGGCTGGAATGGCTTGCGGGTTCCTCCAATGAACGCAGTGCTAGCATGGGGCGGTGGTACTTGCGGGAGCTGGCGGAGGAACGTGATACGGGCTGCCAGCCCGTTCAGGAAATGGAACAGGCTGGAAGCCTGTCTCACACTGGCCCCCAGGCAGAGGAACGGGCTGGCAGCCCGTGTCACGTTCCTGGTGTGGTGGTTTATGTCCATCCTGGCTTGGAGCGGCTGCGGGGGATGATCGCGACCTCGCGCGCCCGGCTGGCGGAGCTGGAGGCGGCTTACACTTCGGAGAAGAATCACGTCTCCGCGCTGCACGCGCGGATGTTCCAGCGCTTGCGCCAGCCGTTTGAAGAGCGCGACCGGCTGCGGCTGGTGGTGAACTATCGCCGGACCTTCCTCGATACGCTGCTGCGCGAGGGGGAAGAGGAGGCGGAACGGGTGCGCGAGACCTACGCGAAGGCGGATGCGCGGACGCAGCAGGAATACGCGGACACGGGCGTGGCGATGGAGAACAAGCTGCGTCTGTCGGAGGCTGAGGAGTCGGAACTGAAGAGCCTGTGGCGCGAGCTGGTGAAGCTCTTCCACCCGGATCGCTTCGCTGATAATGCGGAGATGCTGGCGACCTACACGAAGCTGACGGCGGCGATCAATGCGGCGAAGGACGGCGGGGATTTGGCGACACTGCGGCAGATAGCCGATGATCCCGCTGGCTTCATCCTGCGCCACGGTTGGAAGGCGATCGATCTGGGCGACTCGGATGAGCTGGAGCAACTGCAAAAGCTGTTCACCAGCCTGGAGGCAGAGATTCTCGCGGTGATCGAGGCGACGGATGAGCTGAAGGAGAGCCCGGACTATGAGCTGTACCAGATGACGGAAGCGAAGCCGGAGGTGTTCGAGCGGGTGGTGGCGCAGCAGTTGGCCGGGATAGATGTGGAGGTGGCGGGGCTGAAGTCGGAGGCGGAGCGGCTGGAGCGGGAGATTGAGGAGCTGAGGTGAGGGCGGCGGAGGGATTGCCGCAAAAGAACGCAGAGGGCGCAAAAGTTCGGAGGGGAGGATTCAACGGACTGATGAAAATCTACAAGCCTAGCAGGTCACTGATGGCGGCTTTGACTTCTGCCATTTGAGCGTTGGGCAGTTCGCCCAGACGGCGCGTTAGCTTGTTGTGGTCGAAGCTGGCAAGTCCTTGGACGTTGATGGCGGAGGGCTTGGGCAGCCAGCGGGGCTTTCCGATATCGACTTCGCCACGCATTCCTCTGATCTGCGAAGTCAATGGCGCGACGATGGCCAGCGAACGAGCGTCTGTGTCTGAAGGCATGAAAAGAACCAGCACTGGGCGGGACTTTTCAGCCAGACCAAGCTCGGCAAACCACACTTCTCCTGGCCTTGGATCAGTAGGCACCGAATGCCTCCTCCCAGGCAGTGGCTTGCTGGTCAGCAGTAAGCAGCCCTTGAGGGGCGGTGGTGACCTCAAACGGCAAGCCTTGGCGAAGTTCGATCTGGGCGAGCAGCATGTTAAGCGCGTCCCCAGGTTTCAGCCCGAGACTGCTAAGAATCGTTTCGGCTTTCTTGAGTCGCAGGGCTGGGACGCGAGCACGAAAAAGAGTGGTGGCTTCAGTGGTCATTCTCGATTGTGCTCGTTTGTCATCACGATGGCAAGGCATCATTGGTAGGGGCTTGTTTTCAGTCGGACAAGGGCAAGGCTACTTCCCGCCCTCGCAGGCAAGGCTACGGGGTGTGCTCCCGCACTTGCCCCCTCCCCTTCCCTGCGCCTCATTCAGCCCCCATGATCTTCTCTCTCGGCAGCCGCATCCTCACCACCGTCGATCCCAAATGCCTCGCGAAGGTCGCGTGGAATTTTGGTTACAAGGGCGCTCGCTCGGTGCTGCTGTTTCAGCAGCGGATGAAGCAGGGCATCTACTTCCCGCCGTTCCTTTACCTCTCCATCCTAAACTCCTGCAACCTGCGCTGCCAGGGCTGCTGGGTGGATGTGGAGGCCCCGCGCAATGCCATCAATCTCGACACGCTGAACCGCACGGTGAACGATGCACGCGAGCATGGGAATGCCTTCTTCGGCATCCTCGGTGGCGAGCCGTTCATGCACCCGGAGCTGATGGACTTCCTCGCGCAGCACCCAGATTGCTACTTCCAAGTCTTCACCAACGGCCAGTTCATTACCGAGAAAGTCGCGAAGCAACTGCGCCAGCTCGGCAATGCCACACCGCTCGTCAGCGTCGAGGGCACCAGCACCGTGAGCGATGAGCGGCGGGGGAAAAAAAACGTGCTCAACAACACCCTGCGCGGCTTGCAGCATTGCCTCGATCAAAAGCTGCTCACTGGCGTGGCGACGAGTCTTTGCCAAACGAACATCGACGACCTGCTCAGCACGCAGTGGTTGCAGCGGCTCATCGACATGGGTGTCCACTACACCTGGTACCACACCTATCGCCCGGTTGGCCCGAAGATCAGCCCCGAGCTGGCGCTCACGCCTGAGCAGATCACGCGCGTGCGCCGTTTCGTCACCGAGCAGCGCGCCAAGCAACCCATCGCCATCGTCGATGCCTACTACGACCACAACGGCAAGGCGCTCTGCCCGATGTCCACCGGCATCAGCCATCACGTCTCGCCCACCGGCGACATCGAGCCCTGCCCGATCATCCAGTTCGCCACCGAGAACATCAAAGATGAGGGCGGCATCTACAACACGCTGACCAAGAGCGCCTTCCTGAAGGACTTCCGCGAGACCGCCGCCAAACACACACGCGGCTGCGTGGTGCTGGAGCGCCCCGATCTCGTCGAGGCATTGGCTTTGAAACACGGTGCCAAAGACACCACCATGCGCCAAACCGCGATGGCCGAGCTGCGCAGCATGACCCCACGCCCCAGCCAGTGGATTGCCGAAGAGGAGATCCCCGAGAAGCATTGGATGTACAAGGTGGCGAAGAAGTTCTTCTACCACGACTTCGGCGTGTATGGCGACTTGGGGAAGAAATGACGAATGCTGGCTAATTCCAATACGCTTTCAAGATGCGCCTTATCCACTAGCCCTTGCGTCCGCTAGCCGCGTTGCTTCCTCGTCAAGTATCGCTTGGATACACTTTCTCGTCAGCGCCTTGCTATCGAACACAATGGCTGCGCGGCTAAAGCTCGTCTTGAAAGCGTATTGGAATAACGCCGCTCATAGGTCGTCATACAAAATGGATACTCGTGCTGGGCATCGGCAGGATGCGAGCACTCGGCGACCTTATTCCATTCACAGGCATCCACCGCTGGAAAGGCAACGCCACCGCCCAATGCCGTGCCCACTCGGGTGATCACCAACCTTGTGGCAAAGGGCATCGCTGCCGCATACACAGCGCCTCCGCCGCAGACGACCAATTCAGTCTGACCAGCAGCCTCGGCCAGCACGATGGCTTCCTCGACCGTGCCCACGCGATGCCCCAGTCTCGGCTGGAAGGCGATGTCGCGCGATAAAACGAGGGGCGTGTGGTCGCTGAACCAGCCGAGCATTTCTTCGTATGTCTTGCGGCCCAACAACAGCCATTGGCCAGCCGTTGCAGCGCGAAAAAGTGCGATGTCGGCTGGCAGGTGCCACGGGATGCCCGTGCCGCGCGAAATGTAGCCATCCTCGGAGACAGCAGCGATGAGGGTGATGGTGAGCATACCGCTCGGTCTTCTCAGTAAATCACCGAATGCCCCTCGGCCAGCACATGCACGCGCTCCATCAGGCCTTGTTCCGTGGCGGCTCGGAGCAGCCGCTCCAGAGGCTCGGCAGTGGGTTCGCCGCTCAGGGGGAAAGTGTCGTGGTGCATCGGCACCATGCTCTCCGCGCCCAGCATCTGGAAGGCGGCGATGGCTTCCTCGGGGTTCATGTGAACGGGCCGACCACTGGGTGCCTCGTAGGCTCCGATGGGCATCATGGCTACATCAATGTCGGCGCGTTTGCCGATCTCGGTAAAGCCATCGAACAGCGCACTATCACCGCAGTGAAAGGCCGTGCGCTCGGCGCTCTGAATAAGGAACCCGCCAAAATGCCGATGCGTGTCGTGGATCATGCGTGCGCCCCAGTGGCGGGCTGGCGTGAGGGTGATGGATAAGTCCTGGAAGCGCACCGTCTGCCAGGTGTCCAGCTCGATGATTTCGCTGAAGTCGCAGCGCTTGACGATGCTGCCCACACCGCGTGGTAAAATGATCGGCTGGCCATTGGCGATACGCCGGAGACTGGGCAGATGCAGGTGATCGAAGTGCGCGTGAGTGATCAGCACCAAGTCGATGGGCGGCATGTCATGCGCGTAAAGAGTGGGGTGCCGCAGCCGCTTCACCGGGCCGTGCCACAGCGCCCAGTTGGGATCAACGAGAATATTGGCCCCCTCCATCTGCACCAGGAAGCTGGCGTGGCCGAGCCAAGTAATGCCGATCTCGTGGTTCGCCGTGCATGGCACCTCGCAGGCTTCGAGCCGAGGCTGCCGAGGCGAGAGCAGCGTGGGGATCAAGATTTCGCCGAGGAACTGCAAGTTGCGCTGCTGCCAGCCAACCTTGGGCAACAAGCCCACCTTATTTTCATGTTTCTGCCAGCGACCTCTAAAAAAAGGCCTCCGAAAGGGTGCGTTCCCGGTGCTCTCAGCAGAGCCATGCCAGGGGGATGGGGAAGGATCATTAACCATATATGGTAAAATGTAATGAATGCCCAAATGGTATGAACGTGTGTGCTTGATGACAAGCACAGACTTTGTGATTACTACCGACGCGCCATGCCCGACGAACCTCCCGTGACCAAAGCTGACCTCCGCCATGCCATGCGCCTACGGCTCGCCGCCATGCCCGTGCAGAGCTTGGTTAAAGGCTCCGCGAGAATCCTCGCCCAACTCACAAGCGACGCCTCGTGGTGCCCGGCAGGAGCCACGGTCGCCCTGTTTGGCGGCATCGCGGGTGAGCCCGATCTGCTGCCGCTCATCCCGTGGCTCATCGCTCGCGGGGCGCGTCCCGTGTTCTTCCGCATGGTATCAGATGAACTCGTGCCCTTCGCCATTCGCGGTGTCGATCAACTGGAGCGCGGCCCCTTCGGCGTTTGGGTGCCTCGCGAGGCTGAGTGCGAACGCCTCGACGCCAGCGCCCTCACGGTGATCCTCACCCCTGGCCTAGCCTTTGGCCGTATCGACCACCAGCGGCTGGGCCGCGGCCGAGGCTTCTATGACAAGCTCTTCGCACGTCCCGAGGTCACTGCCCGCCGCATCGGCATCGGCCTCACCTGCCAGCTCGTGGAACGAGTGCCTAGCGAGCCGCATGATATGCCGCTGGATGCACTCGTGGTGGGGTAGAACGCGAGTGTCTTGAGGGGGCGCAATCGCCATTGATCTCGGCCCAACCAAACGAGACATTTCGCAATGCCTCTCTCCGACAGTGACCGCGCACGCCTCGATGCCCTGCATGACCGCCTATGCACTGCGAAGCCTGTCTCTATCGGTTATCCTTGCAACCAGGAGTTCGATTACTCGGAGCTGTTCCGCTTCCTCCAGTTCAGCATCAACAACGTGGGCGATCCCTTCAGCGGCAGCAACTACCGGCTCAACACCCATGACTTCGAGCGCGAGGTAGTGCAGGACTTCGTGCGCTTCACCCAGGCTCCGCCCGATGACTACTGGGGCTATGTGACGAATGGCGGCACGGAGGGGAACATGTATGGCCTGTATGTCGCGCGTGAACTGTTCCCGCAGGGCATGGTGTATTTCAGCGAGGACACCCATTACAGCGTGGCGAAAATCCTGCGCGTGCAGCACACGAGGAACATCATGATCAAGAGCCAACCCAACGGCCAGCTCGACTATGAAGACCTCCACGAAACGCTGCGCATCCATCGCGATGTGCCACCGATCATCTTCGCCAACATCGGCACCACGATGAAGGGCAGCATCGACGACTTGGCCAAGATTCGCGACATCCTGGAAGACCTCGCCATCGGCGAAAGCTACATCCACGCCGATGCGGCGCTCAGTGGCATGATCCTGCCCTTCGTGGACAAACCGCAGCCGTGGAACTTCGCCAATGGCGCGGACAGCCTTTCCATCAGCGGTCACAAGCTGCTCGGCTGCCCACTGCCCTGCGGTGTGGTGCTCGCGAGGAAGCGCAATGTGGATCGCATCGCCCGCAATGTGGAATACGTCGGTGCGCTGGACACCACCATCTCCGGCTCGCGCAATGCGATGACGCCGCTCATGCTGTGGTATCGGCTGCGTTCGCTGGGCGATGAGGGTTTGCGAGCCCTGGTGCAGCGCTGCCTGCACCTCGCCCGTTATGCCGTGGAACAGCTTCAAGCCAAGGGCATCGACGCGTGGCGGCATGATGAAAACTCCATCACCGTCGTCATCCCACGCCCGCCGGAGGCTTTGATGAAAAAGTGGATCATCGCCCCGCGCAAAAAGATTGCCCACCTCATCACCCTACCGCCGATGACCGAGGCGGTGATTGATGCGTTCGCCCACGAGTTCGCCACCATGATCGGAACCCAGCCATGAAACAAATCACCGTCCTCACCCGCAAAGACACCTCCGAACTCAGCCGCGTGGCCTCGCTACTGGGTGATGCTGGGGTGAATATCGAAGACCTCGCCGCCGAGAATCTGGAGGAGACTGGCATCATCGTGCTCACGGTGGATCAATACGATCTCGCGCTGCAAGCCCTGCGCGATGCCGGATTGCGAGCCATCACGCAGGATGCGCTGGTCATTCGCATCGAAGACAAACCGGGAGCCCTGGCCAGCATCGCCAAGCGCCTGCGCGACGCGGGCATCGACATGCGCAGCATGCACATCCTGCGCCGCGAAGGCAGCAACTCGCTCGCCAGCATCGTCGCCACAGACCATGAAATGGCTGCCCGCGTGCTGGCTGATGTGATCGTCACCGCCTCGTAGCCGAGGCAAAAAATATCGAAGGGCGATACTCAAAAATCCGCGCCCATTGCCCTCATTCGCGAAGCGCGTTCTACGTGAGCTTCTCGATGATGAACTGCTCGCAGATGCGGTGGTAAAGCTCCATGGACGCGAGGTTCATCCACTCATCCGCACGATGTAAATTTCCGACCACGGGGCTGGAGAGCACCACGGGAATGCCATACTGCGCGATGAACCAAGCGTCGCTGCCGCCGGAAGCGCGGACGAGCTTGGCGGGCAGGCCAGTGAGCTGTTCGGTGATCTGGAGATAAAGCGGATCAGGCGACAAATGCGTCGTCGGGGCCGTCGCCACGGGTTCAACGATCACATCTGTCCCCGCGATTTGTCTGACCGTGGCGAGCATGCTCTCGACGGTGTAGGGCGGTGGAAAGCGCAGATCGACGATGGCCTCAGCTTCGCCAGGGATGCAATTGATCGTCCGATTCCGTGTGTTGCAAAGGGTGGGCACGCAGGTGGGATACCAGTGATCTGGCGAATCCTTGTCCTGCAAGGCATCGAAGTGCTGGCCCAAGCGAGCGAGACCTTGCACGAGGGCTGCGAGGGCGTTGGGGCCGAGCCACGGTGCCGCTGCATGGCCCTCCTTTCCCACGACCCGGAGGCGCACTTGCAGGATGCCTTTTTCCTCCACCGTCACGCGGTTGATCGAACCGCCATCGGGCACCATCGCTAGACCGCATCGCAAGCCCACCGTTTCAAACAAGTAGCGCACGCCGTCATCGCCACCGCGTTCCTCGTCGGAGGTGAGGGCGATGCCGAGCGGAATGCCGGGGAACCGACGATGCAGATCGCAAAACAACTCCAGCATGATGGCGCACTGGCCTTTCATATCGCCAGCGCCCGGCCCCCACAGGCAACCATCGCGAATGGCCGATTGATAAACTTCGACATCGGGATGCTCAATCACATCCAGATGCCCCACCAGCATGATACCGGGAACCTGCACGCCACGAGCCCCCGCGACGAGCGAGGCAAACCCATTGCTTTCGTATTCGCGAATCTCCACCCCTGGGAGAGCCGCCAGATGACGGCGGCACACGTCAAAGCAGCGCGCTCGCTCCTCTGGCCGACTCTCGGTGCTGGGGATGTGCATGAGTTCACGAGTCAGCGCGATGAGTCGATCCAAGGTGGGTGCTATCATGAAGGGAGGAGGTGGCGAGAGCCTGTTGGTGCATTGAGATCAGGCATGGGGAGAATACCCACCTACTGCTGGCACGATTATCGCGTTACGGCTCGATAGCGTGTGCTCGCAGGAGGTTGTCTTCAGAGTTCAGCTTTACCAACATGAATTCAGACTACCTTGATCTCACCGTCCGCGTGGGGTGCAACCTTGTTTACGAAACCGATCTCTTCACCCCCATCTCCTTCTTGCTCCGGCCTCGCCGCGACAAGCATTGCCTCGTGCTTCAGGAAAGCTGCAATTATGGCCCTTATTTGTCGCCCATGGAGTTTGAAGATTCGCACGGCAACTTAACCTGCCGCACCATGCTCGTGCCGGGCCGCAATGTGATCAACATGGACGCCTACGTTGCCGTCTCGTCCTTGCCCGACCATTGGGAAATGAATCACAATTCCTTACCCGTGAACGAGCTGCCGCAGGAACTGCTGCGCTACACACTGCCCAGTCGCTACTGCGATTCCGACAAGCTCTCCAATTTCGCTTGGCAGCAGTTTGGCTCCATCAATAACGG
This sequence comes from Verrucomicrobiota bacterium, assembly GCA_031411235.1. Taxonomy (GTDB): domain Bacteria; phylum Verrucomicrobiota; class Verrucomicrobiia; order Verrucomicrobiales; family Verrucomicrobiaceae; genus JANOAR01. The sequence goes on from JANOAR010000273.1 coordinate 9,723, forward strand.
GATGCAACGGGTTCATGCCATCTGTGATTGGGTGCATCAGAACATCGAATACCGCACTGGCTCAGGGCGCACCGACATTTCCGCCGCCGACGTGATCCAGCGTGGCTATGGCGTTTGCCGAGATTTTGCGCACGCCGTCGTCGCCTTGTGTCGTGCCTTCAATATGCCCGCACGCTACGTCACGGGACACCTGCCGGACATAGCGTGCTGGGATGCGGGCGGCCCCATGGACTTTCATGCTTATGGCGAAGTCTATCTGGGCCGATGGTTCACCATTGATGCCCGCTTCAATGTCCCCCGCATTGGCCGCATCAAACTAGGGCATGGCATGGATGCCGTGGACGGTGCCTTCTCCACGATCTATGGCGCAGCCAGCCTCGTCAATTTTATGGTCTGGGCCTATCAGGTCAATCCCTTGGGCATGGCCTTGGGCGATCCCATTGACCTGTCGAAGCGACTCGACGGAACACCGCAATTGCGCCTCGCCTGAACGGTTTTTTCACAAGGCAGGCGTGATAGCAAAGCAAGCCGAGAGGGATAAGGGGCAAGGTTGAAGGGATAAGGGGAGTGGCTTCGCGCTTGAATGCAAAACCACAGCCCAGCGACGAAGATCACACCCGAAGGCACTCCCCTTATCCCTTATCCCTTGAACCTTGCCCCTCCGACAGCTCATGGCGAAGACACCGCCTAATTTCCCATTGTCCCCCTTCCCCAGCCCGCTAGGCTCGCGCTTCGCATGATCAGCGCAGTCATCACAGGCGGCATCGCCACGGGAAAATCTTCTTTTGTCGCCGCCCTTCGGGCAGCGGCAGGGCCACGTCTCGCTTCCTTCAGCAGCGACGAGGCGGTGCGCGAGGCCTACACCCAGGCCGACGTTTCACGAGCCATCTGCGAGGCCGTGGGGCTCGCCCCTGTAAGGCCCGAGGGCGAGGATGCGGGAGCCCTGCGGGCGGCCATCCGAGGCATTGTGACCCAGGACGCCGGGGCAAAAAAGCGCCTGGAGGAGGTGCTGCATCCGCTGGTTTTCCGCGACCTGGAGCTGGCCCGCGAAAAGGCAGAAAAGGGAGGGGCTGACGTTTTCCTTGCGGAAGTGCCGCTCTACTACGAGTCTCAGCGCCGTTGCAGCGCGGACATGGTCATCGTCGTTGCGGCAAGCCGGGAGACTCAGCTCCGCCGTTTAATATCGTGTCGGGGCTTGGATCAGGAGACTTCCGAAAGGCTGCTTGGAGTCCAATTTCGATTGGAAGACAAGGTGGCCCTGGCTGACAAAGTTGTCTGGAACGACGGCATTGAAAGCCTCGCCCAGCAACAGGCCCTGACCCTCCTGCGACAGCTCATCACGCACTAAAATTTCACTCATGGTAGATACAGAGAACCCCACCGCCGACGAAGCGCTCGTCGTGCCCGCCCCACCGCCCCTCCCCGACGAAATGGAGGCCCCCAAGCCCAAGGCGAGAGCCAGCAAGGCCGCCCGCGAAGCCGACGGCACACCGAAGAAGGCTGCCAAAAAGGCATCGAAGAAGGCTGCAAAAGCCGCGACTGAGGAGGCACCAGAGCTGCCCACACAGCCTGACTCCGCCCCCGTGGCCGAGCCTCCCGCCACCACAGAGCCAGAGGCTGCTGCCGAAACCCGTGATGAAGACATTGCGGTAGCACCTGATGCGCCCGCAGTGCCTTCCGTTCCCGAGGTTGAAGCGAAAGAAGCCGCCGAGCCTTCACCCCCCCCTGCAAGCGAGACGCCCGCTCCCTCACCCGCCGAGCCCCCCGCGCCGCGCGAGCCCGAGAAGGCCGAAGCCCCCTTCCCCGAGGAAGTGTCCATCCGCGACCTCCAGGCATCCTCGCCTGCCGAGCTGCTGGCCCTCGCCGAAAAAGTCGGCTGGCGCACCAATGCCAGCCGCACCAAGCACCAGCAAATTTTCGACCTCATGGGCTGGATGGGCGCGCACCGCACCCGCCTGCGCGTCGAGGGCATCCTGGAACTCCCGCCCGAGGGCTTCGGCCTCATCCGCAGCGAGCGCTACAGCTTTACCCCACTGCCCGAGGACACCTTCATCCCCTCCTTCGTCGTGCGGAAGCTCAACCTCCGCGCTGGGCAGAAGATCAGCGGCTATGCCAAGGCCCCCAAGGACAAGGAAAAATACGCCGCCATCGACCGCGTCACCGAGATCGAAGGCGTGCCCGTCGCAGACTGGGTGGAACTGACCCCCTTCGACAAACTAACCGCCCTCTTCCCCTCCGAGCGCATCATTTTGGAGACGCACAAGGACAGCACTGTCACCTCCCGTGTGGTCGATCTCGTCGCCCCTCTCGGCAAGGGCCAGCGCGGTCTCATCGTTGCCTCGCCGCGCTCCGGCAAGACGATGGTGCTCAAGGACATGGCCAAGTCCATCACCGTCAACCATCCCGAGATCACCCTCATCGTGCTGCTGCTCGATGAGCGTCCCGAGGAAGTCACTGACTTCGAGGAATCCGTGACCGGCTGTGAAATTTATGCCAGCACCTTCGACGAAAGTCCGAAGCGCCACACGCAGGTCGCCGAACTTGTCTCCGAACGTGCCAAGCGCCTCGTCGAGATGAAAAAAGACGTGGTCATCCTGCTCGACAGCATCACCCGTTTGTCTCGTGGCTACAACTCCATGCAAGGCGGCAAAGGTCGCACCATGTCAGGAGGCGTCGATGCCAAGGCGTTGGTGAAGCCGAAGAAATTCTTTGGTGCTGCGCGCAACGTCGAAGAAGGCGGCAGCCTCACCATCATCGCCACCGCCCTCGTCGAAACCGAGAGCAAGATGGACGACCTCATTTTCGAGGAGTTCAAGGGCACTGGGAACCTCGAAATCAACCTCGACCGCGAGATGGCCGAGCGCCGCATTTACCCCGCCATCCATGTGACCAAATCCGGCACACGGCGCGATGATTTGCTCTACCACCCCGATGAGTTCCGCCGCGTCGGAGCCATCCGCAAGCAGCTCGCCAGCGTGCCCGCCGCCGAGGCTCTGGAGACCCTCATCAAGAACATCCACCGCACCGGCTCCAACGCCGCGCTGCTGCTGTCGGGTATGCGCTGATGAATACCCTCCACGACATGGATCACACGACCGCCTCCGCCTCGCCCCGCGACTACTCTTATGTGGACACTGACGCCGATCTCGCGGCGCTAGTGGCTCGCATCAACATCGCCCGCGAAGCCACGCCCCACTTCCGCTGCTGCCTCGATACCGAGGCCGACAGCCTGCATCATTTCCAGGAAAAGCTCTGCCTCATCCAGCTTGCCTTCGCGGATGAATTCGTGCTCATCGACCCCCTCGCGATCAAGGACATGAGCGCCTTCATCACCGCTATCGACGCGGGCGACGTGTGGTTCCACGGAGCCGATTACGATCTCACGCTGCTGCGCAAAACCTACGACTGGAGCCCCCGCGTGATGCGCGATACCCAGATCGCCGCGCGCCTCGCTGGCAGCCGTGCCTTCGGCCTCGCCGCGCTCATCGAGATTCACTTTGGCAAGTCCTTGTCCAAGGCCTCGCAGAAGGCCGACTGGAGCCGCCGCCCGCTGCCCGACACGATGCTGAACTACGCCGTTGATGACGTGCGCTACCTGCTCGCGCTCGCGGATATTTTGCAAGGCCAGCTCGCCGAGAAAGGCCGCACCGCGTGGTTCATCGAGAGCTGCGAGGACTTGCAGGAAGACGTGGCCAACCGCAGCACCAGCCGCAAAGAAGACCCCTGGCGCGTGCAAGGTGCAGGCCGCCTGCAACCCAAGGGCCTCGCTGTGCTGAAAGCCATGTGGGAATGGCGCGAGACCGCCGCCGAGGAGCGCGATTACCCGTGCTTCCGCGTCATGTCGAACAAACAAATGATCGAGATGGTCACGCATTTCGAGACCACGGATGAGCCGCTCTACCCGCCCGCAGGCTGGCGCCCGCGCTGGAAAAAGGAGTTCTGCGAGGCCATCCAGGTTGTCGTGGATGCCGAGCCCAGCACCTGGCCGCGCCGCCTGAAGCCGCAGTCCTCCCGCCTCTCCGACGCCGCCCGCGATCAGGTGGATCGCCTCTGCCAGGCCCGCGACGCCATCGGCAAGACCCTCGACATCGAAGGCTCGCTCATCGGCTCGCGCGGCACGTTGGAAGTCGTCGTATCAAAGGCCGAAGGCATCAACGAACTGCTCCAGTGGCAGAAAGACTTGCTCGCCAAGCCCCTCGCCGAAGCAAGAGCCGCGCTAGGATTTGCCGCATCCTAGCCTCCTCCGGCGAACCTCCTTGGACAAAGCCTCCTGGATTATGTCCGGTGAGATTCATAATTCATCCTTCATAATTCATCCTTCATAATTTGCTTTGAGCCGCCCCGACAAAGACTCCCAAGCCGCGCTCGACACCCTCGTGCTCGCGCTCGCCGCCGTCCCCGAACTCACCGCCAGCGCTGAGCGCATCGCCTTCCTCCGCGCCCAGGCTCACGAGGCCTTCCTGCCGCTGATGCCACGAATGCGCTGTGAGCAGTCCTTCAAGCCCCGCGCTGCGCGGCTCGACGCGCTCGGCATGAAGTCCAGCGACAGCAAAATCGACGGCCAATACGATCTCGTCCTGCTGCTCCCCGACCGCCAGCGCGATCAAACCCAGGCCGATTTGGCTCGCGGCTTCGACCTGCTGCGCCCCGGTGGCACGCTCGTCGTCAGCCTGCACAACGACTGGGGAGCCAAGCGTTATGAAAAGCTGGTGCAAAGCGTCGCTGGCAGCACACAGATGATTTCAAAGAATCACTGCCGCGTCTTCTGGGCCACCAAGACCGACGCCTTGCAAGAGACCACCCTCGCCCAATGGCGTGTCCACGCCCCGTTGCGCCGCGTGCTCGAAGGCCGCTTCTGGTCGCGCCCTGGGCTCTTCGCCTGGGATCACATCGACGAAGGCTCGCAATTCCTCGCCGACCTCCTGCCCACCGATTTAAAAGGCCACGGTGCCGACCTCGGCGCAGGCTGGGGCTACCTCAGCGATCAAGTCCTGCGCAAGTGCCCGGACATTGACGCCATCGACCTCTATGAAGCCGAGCGCGACGCCCTCGACGCCGCCAAGCGCAACCTCGGCCTCATCATGGTGCGGGTGAAGCAGCGCATGGTGTGGAGCGATGTCGCCCAAGGCATCGACTCGCGAAAGTATGACTTCATCGTCATGAATCCGCCCTTCCACGAAGGTCGCCTGCCCGACCCACGACTCGGCATGAAATTCATCGCCGCAGCCTCCGCCGGACTCAAACCCCACGGCCAGCTCTGGCTCGTCGCCAACCGCCAGCTCCCCTACGAAGCCATCATCGCCGAAGCCTTCGGCGAGAGCCGCCTCGTCGAGCAACGTGGCAACTACAAGGTGATCACCGCGACACAGCCGCTGATGACGAAGGAAAAAGACCCAAGGCGCAAGCGCGGCTGGGTGGAGAGGAAGTAAGGAAGGCAGAATTTCGAATGGGGGAGATGCATTCTGCATTCTGAATCGTTATTAGTCATTCATTCCCCGCCCATAGATTGCTCAGCACCAGCCGTCGCCTTTTCCATCGCCGAGCCCCTTCCCCTTGCATCACCTCCTGCCATCGCGCAACGAGACGGTTACATCTGGCTGAAGCGCAGGCGAGGCCGTAGTGGCACTTTCGAATAACTAGAGCTTTGCGATATGATTCGATTGACCCTATTCATATGAATAATTGCAATACTTTATACTCCGCTAGCATAATTACCTTCGCCGAATCTGCCCTGCAAAATCGGGAACAGGTTTACGAGTCAACAGAAGAGCTGTTGATCGAAATTTCCCCGTTACTCAAAAGTAAAATCATGCTTGAAGTTCATGCGAGTATCGGAAAAAGAAGCCTGGGCGTGCTATATATTTGGGGAAATGGAATTCGCTTTTTATTCCGATTAGATGACTGCATTTCCCAATATGCGCGCGAAAGCAATATAAACATTCAGTCTAATGTTTTTCAATCATTTCTCGACTCGGATGCGTCAGTCTTCAAATTAGTTACTACCGATACAATTTCGATTAATTTAGCCCAACAAGCATTTTTACATTGGGTAACAACATTAGCTCCGATAAATTTTTTGGATTGGACTGATAACGAACCAAAATTTTATACTGATTAATGCCTCGCTTATACTGCTGCCTGAATGGGGTCAGTCGAGAATGGCACGGACTTAAGGCAGAGTATGGACGGAGAAACCAACGTAAATTATAGGATTGCACGTCCACGGAGGGGCTTAAGTCCATACCATTCGGGTCAGTCGATGCATGTCGCAAAGTTCCAGTAATTTGACCCATACAAGGCACCTCAGCCTTCACCCAGTAAGGCCCCCAATCCACCGCCCGGTGCCTGAGCTTCGGAATAGCATCAGACTCAGTATTCTCCGCCCGCCCACAGATTGCTCAGCACCAGCACGTCGCCTTTTTCCATCGGCGAGTCCCCTTCCCTTTGCATCATTTCCAGCGCATCGCGCAAAGAGGCAATGACGTGCTGGGCGGACATTTGGCTGAAGCGCAGGCGATAGGCCGCCACGGGCACCGCTGTGCGCTTGACCACGGGCGAGGCGAGCTGAACCGGGCGCGAGTGCATGAACTGCACGGTGCCACGGCCCGGCACCACATCGCCGGCATCGCAACGCGCCGCCATGTCTCCAGCGATCTGGCAGAGCGCCTTGGTCAGGCGCTTGCCGGTGTTGCGCGGATTCTTCGAGCTGGCGATGTAGGCGATGCCCGAGACCTCGGTCACTTGCGCCGCATTCATCTGGCGAGGCTCTTCCAAAAGCTCAAGCTGGCGAATTTCCATCGCCGTGCGTTGCACCATTGAGAGGACATAGGCATGAGCCGTGGCCTCTACCGACATGGCGCGGCGGTCATCCACCATGATCGACGCAGCGGGCTCACCCATCGCAGGCCCGGCGCAGGTCATGCCCAGCGAGCGGAACTGTCCGGCGAGGTTGCAGGACAGCTCGAAAATCCAGTCCCAGCGCACACTGTTGACCAGCTTTGCGACCTCGGCAGGCATGGCGATTTTGCTGTCGTTCAGCGTATAAGGCTGCCACGCAGACGGTTGCTGCGGCTTGGGCGAGAGGTCGAGCGTAGGCTGAGACCCGAGGTAGAGAAGGCGGTTGACGATGGGGTTCATGGAGGGAGCGAGGATGGGGGCTTGGAATGATGAAAAAGGGGCGATTAAGCAGCCGCAACGGGCTCATGGGCGAGGAAGCCGAAGGACACCGCCAGACAAGGCTCGCCCTCCATCAAGGTCAGTTCGTAGGGGCCGTTATTGATCAGGCCGAAGGTCAGTGGGCCGCTCATGCCAGGCTCGTACAGCTGCTTGCAGTCATAGTGCAAAAACTTGCCGCACCACTGCTCCGTGAGCCCCATCACCACGGCGCGGATGCGCTTGGGCAGCGTGATGCTCTCGCGAGTGACGAGTGTCGCCATCTGGCCGCGTTTCAACACCAGCCCCGGCTTCGTAGCGGCCTCGCGAGGCTCGGCACTGCCGCCGGGGTAGATAAAGCCGCGTAGCCCGAGGGTGAAGTGGTAGCTGCTGGCCTGCAAATGCTCGCGGTTAAAGCCTTCAATGCCGAGCACGCCAGCGTTCACAGCGGCCTCGACCTCGTGATCCACCATCACATGGTCGCCGACCACGTCGAGGTTCAGGTAAAAGTTGTCCGCCTGGATCGCCCGGCGGGCCATCCGGCCGTTATCTGACGCTTGCCAAGTGTCATACGACTTTTGAATCTCAGCCCAGAAATCTGGCTTCGTCCCCAGCAACCCTGAGAGCTTGATCCGCATCTCGGCAGTGAGCGGATATTTGCCGTTGATAATGCTGTTCAGATAGGGCCTAGTAATCGAGAGTTTGGCGGCAGCCTCGGTCTGATTCAACTGATTCTCCCGAAGCAACTCAGCAACGGTTTCACCTGGGGTTTTAGGAGCGGCAGCGGTCATGATCCGACAGGTGTATCAAACTGTTATATGTCTGTAAAACAAGATTTTGAAAATATTAACTCGCAAAGCTATATAGTTAATAAAGCCAAACTAATTCAGCCCAATCCCCTTTGCATCAGCCTTCCCGGCCCATCGCACTGCGAAGATCGGCTACTTTGCATTGCCTTTTGTCTCATCACGCGGAGCGATGGCGGCTACCATGCCCGCACTGACCACCTACACGAAGCCCCTGACCTCTGAGCAAGCGACGCGACTGCGCGCCCTGCTCGTGGCGCAGGGTTTTGATTTCGAGACCAAGCCCTACTGCCTCTACGCTGGCACACGACCCGGCGTGAATGTGCTGGTTTATGAGAAGGGGCCAAAGGTCGTCGTGCAGGGCAAGGGCACCGAAGACTTTGTGACGATGACGCTCGAGCCCCAGGTGCTCGGCGTGGCCGAGATCGGCTATGAAGAGGTGCATCATCCCGAGCGCTTCCAGCCACACATCGGCGTGGATGAGAGCGGCAAGGGCGATTACTTCGGGCCACTCGTCATCGCAGGTGTTTTCGTCGATGGCGACATCGCCCGGCATCTGCAAGACAAGGGCGTGATGGACAGCAAGCGCATCACCAGCGATGCGCGCATCGGGGCGCTAGCCCAGGTAATCCGCGCCACGCCAGGCATCGCCTACGAGGTGATCGCCATCAGCCCCGAGCGCTACAACGAGATGCACACCAGCTTTGGCAACCTGAACAAACTGCTCGCGTGGGGCCATGCGCGTGTGATCGAAAATGTGCTGGCCAAGCGCCCGGACTGCCCGCAAGCCATCTCCGATCAGTTCGCCAACCCTGCAATATTACAGCGAGCCCTCGGCGAGCGTGGCAAGGCCATCGAGCTGATCCAGCGTACCAAGGCCGAGAGTGATCCCGCTGTGGCTGCCGCCTCCATCCTGGCTCGCGAGAAGTTCGTCGGCTGGCTGCGGGAAAACGGCCAACGACTCGGACTCGACCTGCCCAAGGGCGCTTCTGAAGCCGTCAAGACAGCGGCAAAAGCCTTGGTGACCCGCCTTGGGAGTGATGCCTTACCCGGCTTTGCCAAGATGCACTTCCGCACAACTGCCGACGTTTTAGGCATCATGCATGAGGCCGATTCCTCGCATTCCACTTAGTTTCCTTCGGCCAATAATCAGGCAATAGCGACGCTATTATCTAAGTAAATAGTTTGCGCTCCGCGTGTTGTTCGATATCTGGACAGCGATGCCAACTGTCACCAAGAAAGACCTGGTTCTGGAGGTCGCTAGCCAGACAAATCTGACTCAAAAGGAAGTTTCCCAAGCCCTGGAAGCCCTTATTTCCACCATCACGACCCAGTTATGTGATGGAGCCGATGTCGCCCTACGAGGATTCGGCTCATTTCGGCTTTATGAGCGTAGTTCCCACACCGTGAGGAATCCAAGCCTCCCCGGCGAACGCATCGTCATCCCCGCCCACCATGTCGTGCGCTTCAAGCCCAGCCCAAGATTGCGTAAAAGCATCCGCGACCTTGATCCAGCCATGTTGCAGGCATCCAATACCGAGAATGATTACTTGGAGCCACTCACGGTCAATACCAGCGGGCCAAAGCCAGCGCCAAATGTGCCCATACCCGTTGCCGCTTTTTGCCAGTCTATCGAGCCAGAAAGCATGGCCCCAGAGCCAGGACTAATGATGGAGATAATGCCCAATGCCGAACTAAGTCCCGCATCATAGGCTTGGTAATAAACCAAACGCCCCGTACTGCCCACATAGCCCGTCAAAACGATGGCAGTGCCATCGCCCAGCCTGTTCAGCGCAGGCGGAGGAGCCAACGAAACGGCTCCACTGCCAGCCACACTGAAGGTCGCCGTGCCATTAGTCTGGGGCACGCTAGAATCACCGATAGAGCCCGCAGGAATAGTGAGCATAAGGTTATACCTGCCTCCATAAATCGCAGCATCAGCTACGCTCGCTCGGCGATCTCCATTAACATTGATCGAGGCAGGCGAGGCATCGCTGAAGGTGCCATCAAAAGTGCCTGCGCTTGGCCGCAGCGTCACCGCTAGCGTGCGCCCGCCGATGTCTGCGACGAACTGCGGATCAGCCACCACAAAGGCATTCAGGCTACCGATCCAAGGCGTCACCGTGGTGCCTTGAGTGAGCTTGGCCGTGTAGCCGCCAGACCCCACCACGGTAAAATCCACTCGTGCGCCCACATTGCCTGTGAGCCCCAAGTGGCGGTCGATGACACCCGAGTAACTACCACTCGTACCGATAGGCAGCGGCGCGATAACCATCGTCACCGTCATAGGATCGCTGCTACCCGCCACATTAGTTGCGATGACTTTAAAGGTATAAGTCTTGGCTACCGTCACCTTGCCGCTAATAACACCTGTAAGTCTGTTGAAGCTAAGTCCAGGAGGTAGCACGCCAACGATCGAAAAACTCGTCGCATCATTCATCGCGCTGAGCCCATCCATGCGCTCACCACTGACAATGCCATTGGGGAAAGTTACCGTATTTAATACGGGCTTGATCTTCACACTCAGCGTCGTCAGACCGCTCGTCAGCGGCACACCACTAGGCCCCGTGACGATGCAATCGTAGCCGCCATCATCATCGGGACGCAGTAGCCCCTTGATCGTTAGAGTCTTCGTCGAGCCTCCTGTGATGCGTGTCTCCGCTGGCAGCGCACCGCTGTTTTTTCGCCAGTTAAACAGTAGCCCCGTGCCTGCACTGGGCACCGTGATGATCGTGCTGCCATTGATGGCCACGGGCCGCGTCGCAGTAATCACCTCCACCACACCGACCTCGGCCTTGCCGCTCAAAATACTATCCAGACCATTGCTCAGCCGCACCGTGTAGGCCGCCGCATCCGTGAGCGCCGCACTCGCGATATTCAGCGAAGCCGCCGTCTTGCCTGCGAGAGCCACACCATTTTTATACCATTGGTATCGCGGCGTCAGCGTGCCATCGGGCACCACCGTCAGCGTCACGGGCGAGCCTTTCGCCACCAGCTCATGCGCAGGCGGCGAGTCGATCAGCGGCTTCTCTGCGATGCACGCGATGAAGCCATCCGTGCCACGGCCCACGAGGCTGGAAGTCTTGCGTCCAATGAATTCCACCTGTGCTCCGGGCAGGCCTGTATCCTGGAAAGTCAGCGCCGTGTAGAGCCTGCCATCGCTGCCGTAGCGAATGTCTGCCTGCTCGCTCAGTGCCAGCGGCGACAGCGTCGCGGAGCCGAATACAGGCAAGTCCCAATGCGCCGCCAGTGTGCTCGTATCCACCTGTATTACCCGGTAGCCCGGCACGCCAAATTTCCGACTGCCATAGTCCACCAGCCCACCCGAGTCGAGCACCAGCCAGGCAAGCCCACGCACGGGATCCGTATCGAGCGAGCAGCCCTTGCCACCTGCGACACGCAGTTCCTGCAACGACGTGCCAGCCGCCGCGTCAAGCCGCGCAAGCACCGCCGTATGCTGCCCCGGATCAAGCCGATCCCCATCGAAGCCCGTCACCCACACCTCGCCCGCCGCCGTGACATGCAGCGATAGATAATGCCCCGCAAAACTTGGCACATAGGCCCATTGGAAAACACCCGCGCTGTCATATTTCGCGACAAAGGGACGCTGCCCAACATTCGTCTCGCTGTGGAAATCCGTTGCATCATCCGCCGCCGCAGCAGCTAGCTGAAAACGAGCCTTCGCCCCCACCATGCCGCAGATGTAGGCACTGCCAGCACTGTCCGTGACGACATCCCAGCCCAGGCTTTCTTGATCATCGAAACTGAAAATATCGCGAGCCCACAGCACCGTCCCATCGCTCGCATATTTCGTCAGGAAAGCATGGTTCGCTGTTGAAGCCGTACTGCCCACAGCAATGCCGCTGCCCGGCACACTCGGCGTGCTGCTAAACTTGCCAAAACCCTGCAAATAGCCCGCGAGGAAAACATTGCGACTCGCATCCATCGCTAGACCCAGCCCATCCGCACTGCTGGTGATCGAGGCATTGCTGCCACGCCCCGTGGCGAACTGTCTCGGCCACGTCGCGAGCGTCTTGGCTGCCGCATTCTTTTTCACCAACAGCCCCGGCTTGCCTGCGTTGCTCAGCACGATGTCCGCTGTGATGAAAAGATCACCATTGAAGCTATCGCGAACCAGCGCATTCGCACCGTCGCCCTTGGCGTCGATCACGCTGGACAGCGTGCGCACGCCATTGCTCAGCGCATGTTTTTGCAGCAGATGCCCGCCATTGCGTGCAGCCAGCCACAGTGCCCCCAGACTGCTACCCGCTGGCTGTTCTACCAACAAATCGAGCGCGGCATCATCGCCACTCCCGCCGATGGCCGAGGCCCACAGCCACGTCGTCTGCCCCGTGACGACCAGCGGCACGACGACACTCGCGACTTGGCCAAAGGGGTTCTCGATCACGGCCTTGTAGCCGCCTTGATCAGCAGCCGTCGCGTTGGAGATCGTCAAAGTCGAAGCCAGCGTCGTGGCATTCGCCCTGGTGATTTGTGCGCCTGCGATGTGCCCCACCACATCGGTCAGCACAGCCCCATTTCGATACCAAGTGATGGTCAAATCCGCCGGGCCAGTCGCCGTCACCGAGTAGGTCACCTTTGCCCCTGTGGCGATCACTTTGCCCTTCGGTTGAACCGTAACGAGCGGCACACGGCCCGAGCCAAAAACACCCCGCACCGTGTGATTCAGCGTATCGGCCACGGAGATTTTACCCGAGCCATCCACCGCCACCCCACTCAGGCCGTTGAACTTCGCCGCGACGCCTTCGCCATTCACTGCCCCAGCCGTGCCCGCGACACCCGCCGCCGTCGTGACGACTTTTCCTGGCGTCACCATGCGCAGCACATGATTGCCTGTATCCGCCACGTACAGTTTGTTAGCGCCTTGTGGTGTCTTATCCACCGCCACGCCCACGGGCCGGTTAAACAAAGCCGCCGTGCCGATGCCATCGGTCGAACCCGATTTTAAAGCTCCCACAAAAGTACTCACCACGCCTGCTGGCGTGATTTTGCGGATCACATGGTTGTCCGTATCCGCCACGAAGACATTGCCCGCCGTATCCACCGCGATGCCTTGCGGCTTGTTGAATCTCGCGCTCGCTCCGGTGCCATTGACGAGCCCGCTGAAGCCCGCCTTCCCCGCAAACGTGCTCACGATGTATCCCGAGCCCGAGACGAAGGTCAGCTTGCGAATCGTGTTGTTCGCCGTGTCGGCCACAAACAACACATTGTTCGTCCCCACCGCGATGCCCGCTGGCGAGGAAAATTCCGCCATCTGCACCCCCGCAATCCCGTCCGTAGAGCCCGCATTACCCGTGCCTTGGATCGTCGTCACGGCAGAGGAAATCGCCGATATACGTCGAATGCTGTGATTCTTCGTATCCGCAACAAAGACATCGCCCGTCGCATCCACCACGAGGCCACCCGGCTGGTTAAAACGCGCCGCAGCCCCCACATCATCGACGAATCCCAAACTGCTCGCGCTGCCCGCAAACACAGGAACCGCGATGCCCTTGTTGATACGACGCACCGCATGATTGCCATCAATCACATAGATCGGCAGCGTGCCCGGCGCGGGCCCCACCGCCACCCCTTTGGGTGAAGTGAAACGCGCCGCATCAAAGGGCGTCGTCGTCGTGCCCGAGCCATTCGGTTTGCCGGCCAAAAGAGTCACGGTCAAAGGCTGAGCCAACGCCGAGCTAACCGAGACAAAAGCAACGGCGATAAAGAAGCAGCGAAGGACGCGAGCAGGACATTTCATGGCCTGTGTCATAAGCGAAATTCAACTGCCACGCAACAGGTGCGCGATAGTGAAGGGAACGCTCAGGCATCCCGCCAAATCGCCTATCACGAGCCACAAAATGAAAGGCCTAGGCCTCCATCCAGCGTTGAGTCCCCCATGCATAGAGCCCCTCTTATCGTTGCCCTCGGCGCACTGATTTCATTCACACAAATCACCCCAGCACAGTCCGCCGATCCGGTCGCGCCGTGGACGCACGACGTGCGCATCGCGCCCGTCTCGGCCATTGCCGAGCGCCACTCCATCCACAGCTACTACGTCGCCAATCCCGAGAGTCCCGATGGCAAGCGCGTGCTCTTTTTCACCTCCACCCATCCCGCGAGTTACATCGGCGAAGTCCGCATCATCGAGCGTGCCACGGGCAAAGAAACCGTGCTCGCCGAGAACGTACACACCGAGGACGCGCATCGCGTCGCCTGTCAGCAATGGCTTGCCGGGGGCAGGCTCGTCGCCTTCCATGAGGTCGTTGATAAAAAATGGCGCGTCGTCGTCGTCGATGTCGCCACCTTGGAGAAAAAAATCATCGCCGAAGACCACCAAGTCGGCTTCGGCAGACCCGAGGGCGACCTCCTGCCCATGTATGGTTGCCACTGGAATCCAGGGCCGCATCGCGACCTCTACGTCTGGGATGCCAAGACAGGCGAAGTGCGCACCGCCTTAAAAATCACCGCCCTCGAAGAGCAACACAGCGACTGGTTAACCAAGGAATTCAGCGGCAAACCCACCTCCATCTTCTTCCCCGTGCTCAGCCCCGATTTGCAGCGTGTCTTCTTCAAAGTAGCCGCAGGCAACGGCGGCGATAACTACATGGCCAAGAGTGCCAGCCATCGCCAGGGCCTCGTCTGCTTCGACCTGCAAACAGCCCAGATGAAATGGTTCCGCGCCCAGTGGGGCCACCCCGGCTGGCATCCCGACTCGCAGCACATCTTCGAAATGGGCAACGTACTCTTCGATACCAACAGCTCCCCGGCACGTTACTCGAAACTCAAAGAAGTGCCGCAGCTACGGGGTTCGCATCCTTCCGTGAGCCCCGACGGCACCTTGATGGTCACCGATGGCATCACCGAACCCATCGGCGGCAAGCCTGGCGAATGGGGCATCGTGGTCGGCGACATGCGCGGCGGCAAGTGGGCGATGTTGCACAGCTTCGACCAATCCAAAGGTGCCAAATCCTGGCGGCGCAACGATCCCCATCCCGCCTTCAGCGCCGATGGCAAGCGCCTCTACTACAACGTCAGCGATGGGCCATGGTCACGCCTGTATGTCGCCGAGTCCTCTTCCCAATGAATCCCCTCGCCCAGAGCCTCATCATCGCCGCCCTCGCGCTGCCAACCGCACGAGCCGCCGATAGCATCGCCTTCTTCGAGGCGAAGGTGCTGCCTTTACTCCAGCAGCGCTGCTACGAGTGCCACTCGCATGAAAAAAAGATCAAAGGTGGCCTCGCGCTTGACCTCCGCAAAGGCTGGGAAATCGGCGGCGACCACGGCCCTGCCATCCTGCCTGGCCAACTGGATAAAAGCCTGCTCATCCAGGCCATTCGTTATACCCACCCCGACCATGAAATGCCGCCCCAAGGAAAACTCGCTGCCGCCGAGATCGACGTGCTGGAGCAATGGGTAACAATGGGCGCACCCGACTCGCGCGTCGCACAAACAGCCACGACAAAAACCAAGACCCTCGACCTCGAACAAGGCCGAAAATTCTGGGCCTTCCAGCCCGTCCGCCACCCAGCACCGCCGACCGTAAAAAATGCCGCATGGCCGCACGATAGCGTGGACAACTTCATCCTCGCCAAACTCGAAGCCTCAAGTCTCTCGCCGAACTCAGATGCTGACACTTACACCTGGCTTCGCCGCGTCTCGCTCGATCTCACAGGCCTACCACCCACACCGCAGCAGATGGAAGTCTTCGCAAAGGAAGTCTCTCATGCGTCGTCAGACATACGCCATTCCGCCTTGGCTCGGCACGTCGATCGTCTGCTCCAATCCCCCGCCTTCGGCGAGCGCTGGGCGCGGCATTGGCTCGACCTCACGGGCTACGCCGACCAGATCGGCACCTCCAACAACGTCTTCGCCGAGCACGCTTGGCGCTACCGCGACTACGTCATCGACGCCTTTAACCAAGACAAACCCTTCGACCGTTTCATCCGCGAGCAGATCGCAGGCGACCTACTGCCCCACGCATCGCCCCAAGAACGCGCCGACAATCTCACCGCCACAGGCTTCCTCGTGCTAGGCGATGTCGAAATCGTCGCCGTGGACAAGCTCATCATGGAGACCGATCTCGTCGATCAACAAGTCAGTAAAGTCGGCACCGCCTTCCTCGGCATGACCCTCGGCTGCGCCCGCTGCCACGATCATAAATTCGACCCCGTAGGCCTCACCGACTACTACGGCATCGCTGGCATCTTCCGCGCCACCAACTCCACGTATAAAACCGACAACGGCGTCTGGAGCAGCATCAACACTCGCGAGTTACCCGAGACAACCCGCCAACGTGCCACACGCGCTCTGCGCGAACAAAAGCACACCCTTCAACTCACCGCTTGGCAGACCGAACGTGAAGCCATTACCAAGAAAAAAGCCGTCCTGGATGCTCAAATCACCACGGCCAAAGAGCCAGACAAAAAGCCTCTCGAAGCCCAACGCAGCGCCCTCGACCCCCGAGCGAAAGAACTCACCGCCGCCATCGACCACGCCACATTTTTTGCCCCCACGCAGCCCAAATCCTTCGGTATCCATGACCAGCCCCAGCCCGCCGACATGCGCATCACCATCCGTGGCAACCCTCACGCCCTCGGCGATACCGTGCCGCGCGGTGTCCTCCGCGTCGCCGCGTGGGACAAGCCACAACCCATTCCCACCAACCAAAGTGGCCGCCTGCAACTCGCCCACTGGCTTGCCGATTCACGCAATCCATTGACCGCCCGCGTCACCGTGAATCGCATCTGGCAAAAGCTCTTCGGCGAAGGCCTCGTGCGTAGCGTCGATTACTTCGGCGTGCGCGGCGAGGCACCGATTCATCCCGAGCTACTCGACCACCTCGCCACCCGCTTCATCCGCAACGGTTGGTCGCAAAAACAACTCATCCGCAGCCTCGTCCTCAGCCGTGCCTACCGCATGAGCAGCGCCCACAGCCCCCTCGCCATCGCCCGCGATCCCGACAACCGCCTGCTCTGGCGCATGAACCGCCAGCGCCTCGATGCCGAAGCCATCCGCGACTCCCTGCTCGCCATCACTGGCACCCTAGCCACTGCCCATAGCGGCACTGCGCTGCCCCTGGAGTTCCCTGAAAACGTCGCCAGTCTCAGCCCCAAAGCCGTCAACCCACCGGCCTTTAGCTTCAAAAAATTCCGCCCCATACAGGACTTCCAGCGCACCATCTACCTCCCCGTTCTGCGCTCCAGCGGCCAGCCAGGCTCGGCCAAGTTGCGAGATGTTTTCGACTTCACCCAGCCCGCCCAATTCACGGGCAAACGCAGCGAAACCGCCGTCCCCACCCAAGCCCTCTTTCTCATCAACAGCGACATGCTGCGCACCCGCGCCACCGAACTCGCCCAGCAACTCACGCAGCAATCCCCCGCCATCGACACACGCCTCGCAACCCTCTGGCTACGCGTGTTGAACCGCCCCATCACCGCCCCCGAGCGCGATGAAGCCATCGCCTTGCTCACGACCCTTCGCACCACCGCTAAACAAGACGCCGACCTCACCCCGTGGATCGAGTTGAGCCACGCGTTGCTTTCATCCAACGAGTTTCTACTGAGATTATGAATTCAGCTCAGTCCAGCCAGTTCTCGACGCGAAGGCCAGGCACCTGCTGAAAATCTCTCAGGTTGCGCGAAAGCAGCACCGCATCATAAGCAAGTGCAAAGCTGGCGATACGTAGGTCAAGCGTTCCAATGCGGACTCCCTGTTTGCGCAGGCTAGCAAACATCGCGGCAGTATCCTCATCCCACGGTAGAACCGTCCAATCATTCAAGGCACGAACCCCCTTGCCAAATTGCCCATAGGCAAAGATGCGAGTCGCCTCAACTTTCGTGCTACGGATCAATGCCAACCAGCCCCAGCAGTTCTTCCGTGGAAATAATCGTTATGTATGTATCATCCAGGTACGGGCGCAAAAGCCCCTTCAATCGGCGTCCTTCATCTGAGTCGCGGTCGATCTCGGACAGGTGATTTGTATCAAGAACCAGCATGCTCTTTCTCCCACGTCATGCTGCTGCGATACTCAGTTCCAAGACGGGCAGCCGCTTCGTAGAGCGCAGCTTCCTTCGCCCAACCAGCCGACTTCACCCAGTCCTTATTGGCTGGGGGCGGCACCTTTGGTTGTTTCTTCGATGTCACCAAGAGCGGCATGGCAATGAGTGGGTTTTTAGTCATGGCGCAAGTAGGCGCATCGGGGCGATAGGCTCAATAAGTTCTTTTCACATGCAGCACGGGAACGAATAGAGCTTTGCGAGCTTAAATCGTCATTCAGCGAGCGTAGGTTAGCCCATGCCCGCCTCTTCCATCTCCCGCCGCACCTGGCTGCGCCGCACGGCTTGCGGCTTCGGTGCGCTTGCCCTGCACGACATCGTCCACGCGGCACAGAGCCCCCTTGCCATCAGGGCACCCGCCCTTCCCGCCAAGGCCAAACGCGTCATCTTTCTCTTCATGCAGGGCGGCCCCTCGCAGCCCGATTTATTCGCCCCCAAGGACTACATCCGGCGAATGCATGGCAAGCCCATCTCCGCCCCCATCAACACCAACGAACTGCGCGTCGGCACAGATAAATTCCTCGCCCTCGCCACCCACGGAGCCGTGCGCCCGCGTGGCCAGTCCGGCATGATGATCTCCGATCTACTGCCACACACCGCCACCATCGCCGACGAGATAAGCCTGCTGCGCGCCGTCCATGCCGACAACAACCAGCACGCGCCTGCGAGCCTGCAATTCCACACCGGAGCCCTCACCGACGTGCGCCCCAGCATGGGCTCGTGGATCAGCTACGGCCTCGGCACGGAGAATCAAAATCTCCCCAGTTTCATCACGATCCATCCCGATGCCGACGTGCGCTTCTACGGCTCCGCCTTCCTCCCCGCCGCCCATCAAGGCACCAAAGTCATCATTCCGCAGAGCGACAAAGACGCCCCCATCGACTACCTCCGCGATCCCACGGCCAATCCGAAAACCCAGCGCCAGCGCCTCGATTTCGTGCAACGAATGAACCATCGTCTGCTCGATCAAGCGGGTAACGATGCCCGCATGGAAGGCATGATCGAGAGCATGGAGATCGCCTTCCGTATGCAGACCGCCACCCCCGAACTCGTCGATCTTTCTGGCGAATCCGAAGCAACCCAAAAGCTCTACGGCATCGGCGGCAAAGATACCGATAAAAATGGCCGCGCCTGCCTCCTCGCCCGCCGCCTTAGCGAAGCAGGCGTCCGCTTCGTGCAAGTCACCATGGGCGGCTGGGATCACCATGGCGACATCCGCAACGCCCTGCCCAAAAGCTGCGCCCAAACCGACCAACCCTGCGCCGCCCTCATCAAAGATTTAAAGTCACGCGGCCTCCTCGATGACACCCTCGTCATCTGGTCGGGCGAGTTCGGTCGCACCCCCTGGAGCCAAGACCTCAGCGGCACCTCCCCCATCGACAAACATGGCCGCGAGCACCAGCCCGAAAGCTTCTGCACCTGGATGGCTGGCGGCGGAATCCGACCCGGCCTCACCCACGGCGAGACCGACGACTTCGGCTTCCGCCCCGTCGCTGGAAAGGTTCACCTCCACGACCTCCACGCCACCATCCTGCACCAGCTCGGCCTCGACCACGAGCGCCTCACGCACCGCCACCTAGGCCGCGATTTCCGGCTCACCGATGTCTATGGCAACGTGGTGAAGGAGATCCTCGCCTAGCATGACACCACGACTCGCCGCGCCCCTGCTGCTCGCAGCCCTATCATGCCTGGGCACCAGCCACGCCGCCGCTGCGCCCTTCGAGCAAACCATCCAGCCCATCCTCGCCAAAAACTGCACAACCTGCCACTCGACTGAAAAACAAAAAGGCGACCTCGACCTCGAACGCTTCACCACCGTCACCGAGATCAAAAAACATCCCGCCATCTGGCAAGGCGTACTGGAGCAACTCGCCAACAACGAGATGCCGCCAAAAAAAGAGCCGCCGTTGTCCACAGCGCAAAAGCAACAGCTCACCACTTGGTTACAAACGACACTCGATGAAGTCGCACTGGCCCATGCAGGCGACCCCGGCCCCGTCGTGCTGCGGCGTCTATCGAATGCCGAATACACCTACACCATCCGCGATTTAACAGGCGTCCCATCCCTCGACCCCGCGAAGGAGTTCCCCATCGACGGAGCCGCTGGCGAAGGCTTCACCAACACGGGCGCAGCGCTGGTCATGTCGCCATCCTTGCTCACCAAGTATCTCGATGCCGCCAGGTACATCGCCCAACATGCGGTGCTGCTCCCCGACGGCATCCGCTTTTCCCCGTGCACCTCATCGCGCGACTGGACCGATGAAGCCCTGGCGCGGATACGTGCATTCTATGCACGCTTCTCAACAGGCGGCATCGGCACCGCTGTCAACTTGCAGGGCGTCAAGTTCGACACCAATGGCGGCGGCACACTGCCTCTGGAAAAATACCTCACCGCCACACTCGTGGACGGCCCCGCCATCGCCAACGGCACCAAAACCCTCGCGCAGTCAGCGCAGGAAAATGGCCTCAACACCAAGTATCTCGGCCTACTCTGGGCCACGCTCAACGACACCCAGCCCTCGCTCATCCTCGACATCCTACGGCAGCAGTGGCGCACCGCGAAACCCTCCGACGCCGCCAGTCTCGCCACCACCATCGCCTCGTGGCAGCGTGCGCTGTGGCGCTTCACCACCATCGGCCACATCGGCAAGCTCAACGGCCCCAAGTCCTGGCAAGTGCCCGTGCTCCCCCTCACCGCGAGTGAAGAAATACGCGTCGCCCTCCCGACAAGCCGCGAGACCACCCTCCACCTCGTCGCCCACAACCTCGGCACTGGCCCAGGCAACGTCATTTGGGAAAAAGCTAGGCTCGTCACCGCTGGCAAATCGGATCGTCCCATCACCATCTCCAGCTCCCCCCTGCAACTTCCCACCGACATCGAGAAAGACACAGAATTCGTCATCCAATGCCGCCTACATCCCGACTCTATCGCCAGCGGCAGCGTGCAAGTCCGCGTGCTCACCGCCCCTCCCACCGAGCCACTCGCCCTCGTCGCCAGTAGCGTCATTATCAACAAACCCCAAAAAAAGGGAACTTGGTCTGATGGCGAAAAACCCCTCAGCTTCGACGCTCCCATCCTCGTCGGCGACGACAGCGAAGCACGCACACGCATCACCACGCAACTGGCCGAATTTCGAGCCCTATTCCCTGCCGCGCTCTGCTACACCAAGCTCGTCCCCGTGGATGAAGTCGTCACCCTCACACTCTTCTATCGCGAGGACGATCAACTCAAACGACTGATGCTCGACGACGCCCAGACCGCTGAAATCGACCGCCTTTGGAATGAGCTGCACTTCATCAGTGAGTCACCGCTGAAACAAGTCGATGTCTTCGAGCAGCTCTACCAGTTCGCCACCCAGGACGCCGATCCCAGCGCCTTCGAGCCCCTACGCGCCCCCATCACACAAGCCGCAGCCGAGTTCAAACAACAGCTCATCCAAGTCGAGCCCCAGCAAGTGCAAGCCATCCTCGAGTTCGCCACACTCGCTTGGCGACGCCCCCTCACCACTGCCGAGTCCAGTCAACTGCGCAGCTTGTACCAAGAACTGCGCCGCCAAGCCATGCCCCACGCCGCCGCCCTGCGCATGATGCTCACACGCGTGCTCGTCGCGCCAGCATTTCTGTATCGCAGCGAAAAGCCCGGCCCCGGCAGCAAAGCCACGCCCATCAGCGATTTCGAGCTAGCCACACGCTTGAGTTACTTCCTCTGGTCCTCCGCACCCGATGCCGAACTGCGCACCCTCGCCGCCACCGGCAAGCTACACGACGCACTCGTCCCCCAGGCCCAGCGCCTGATGCGAGACGCCAAAATCCGCCGCCTCGCCACCGAGTTCGGCTGCCAGTGGCTCCACATCCGCGACCTCGAAACACTCGACGAGAAAAGCGAGCGCCACTTCGCCACCTTCACCTCGCTACGAGCCGCCATGCAGGAGGAAGCCACCCGCTTTTTTATCGACCTCTTTCAGCACGACCGCTCCATACTCTCCCTGCTCAATGCCAACCACACCTTCGTCAATGGCCCACTCGCCGCACACTATGGCATCGACTTGAAAACCCCCGACTGGCAGCGTGTTGAAGGTCTGCACAAGCTAGGCCGTGGCGGCATCCTCGGCTTCGCCAGCACCCTCGCAAAACAAAGCGGAGCCTCACGCACCAGCCCCATCCTACGCGGCAACTGGCTTAGCGAAGTCGTCCTCGGCGACAAGCTCCCCCGCCCGCCCAAAGACGTGCCCCTCCTCCCAGAAGAAGCCCCGCAAGGCCTCACCGAGCGCCAACTTATCGAGCGCCACAGCAGCGATGCCGCCTGCGCTCGCTGCCACCAACGCATCGACCCCTTCGGCTTCGCGTTGGAAGGCTTCGACGCCATCGGCCACGCCCGCAGCCACGATGCCACAGGCCTGCCCATCGACACCACCACCCACCTCGCCGACGGCACCCAGTTCACCGGCCTCGACGGCCTGCGCACCTACCTACTCACCACGCGCCGCGACGACTTCCTCCGCCAATTCTGCCGCAAACTCCTCGGCTACGCCCTCGGGCGCAGCGTCCAACTCTCCGACAAGCCCCTCATCGACACCCTGCTCACCCAGCTCAAAACCCACGACTACCGCGTCAGCACCGTCATCGAACTCATCATCCGCAGCCCCCAGTTCCTCGAAGTGCGCGGGAGGAACACCCCACCAACATAGATCAAGCTCTGGCAATACAAGACATGAATCTTATCACCCACCCAAGGCCTCAGGGTCTTTTAAAAGCCGTAGCGGAATGAGGTGCGCTAGATTTCTGGACCAAGGGCAATCCAACAAGACATAGACACCCATGAGCCAGAAAACTTATCAACGTTACACCCCCGACTTCAAGGAGAAGGCCCTCGGCCTTCTTGCCTTGGGCAAGCCCATCGCTG
>JANOAR010000274.1:0-11790 GCA_031411235.1 Verrucomicrobiota bacterium
CCCTCGCTGATCCACTGGCGCAGCGTGGCGAGCTGCGTGGCGGAGACAGGGTTTTTAGCCTTCGGCGGCGGCATGATTTCATCGACATCATGCGTGGTCAGCCGAGCGATCATCGCACTGGCCTCCGGCTTGCCCGGCACAATGGCAGAGCCATCGGACTTGCCACCCTGCTGCGCCGCGTCCGCGAGATCGAGCCGTAGCCCACCCTTGCGATCTTTATCATCCTTGCCGTGGCAGTGCAGGCAGTGCTCGGAAAGGATCGGCTGCACCTCACGAATGAAGTCCACCGGAGCCGCTGAAATTCCGAGTGGGATAAATACTGCGATGGCAAAGACAAGGGTGGTAAATCGTAACAGTAACATGTGCCGACGATGACGCTCCCCGCCCCCCCAAGCTATCGGCCACAAGCCGCGTGCGCTGCAAAAGTGCATGCGCGTCGGGTGGATAGCGCATATCGGCCCCCAGCCCAGGCCCCCTCCCAGAATCAATTTCAACCTTGGCACGCATTCCGCTAATTCTCCGCATTGAAGAGACGCTGCATCAGTGCTGTGGTAGCCCCACCGGGCCATCCGGCACCCCAGTGATCTCTACCAACTCACATCCAACAACTCGCTAACACCATGAAAAAAATTGAAGCCATCATCAAGCCCTTCAAGCTCGAAGACGTAAAGGAAGCCCTCGCTGGAGTCGGCGTCGAAGGCATGACCGTCGTAGATGTGAAGGGATTTGGCCGCCAAAAAGGCCACACTGAAATCTATCGCGGCAGCGAGTACACCGTGGACTTCCTGCCCAAGGTCAAAGTCGAAGTCGTCGTCGAAGATGACCGCTGCGATGAAACCGTGGACGCTATCGTCAAGGCCGCCAACACTGGCAAAATCGGTGACGGCAAGATTTTCGTTTCCGAAGTTATCGAAGCCATCCGCATTCGCACAGGCGAACGCGGCAATGCTGCCGTGACCGCCAACTAAGCTGTTCTGGACTCAGCTTATCAGAAGGCCGACCGTCTGCTCACGCAGGCAGTCGGCCTTTTGTGTTGCCGTGCAGCTACCCTTTCCTTCATTACACTACATGCTCCAAGCTCTCACCCAACTCCTCGGCCCCGACTGTGTTTCGGCCTCCTCTGCCGACCTCGCTATCCATGCCACGGATAAGTGGTTCGCCTCCAATCCACCGGAGGTCGTGGTCTTCGCTCACAACACCGAGCAGGTGTCGAAGCTGCTGCGTTATGCCCATGCGCACCACATCCCCGTCACGGCGCGTGGCGCTGGCGTGGGCTATGTCGGCGGCTGTGTGCCGCTGCGCGGTGGCATCGCGCTGTCATTGGCGCGGATGACGAGGATCAAGGAAATCAACATCGCCGATGGGGTCGCCGTGGTGGAGCCCGGCGTCATCACCGGGCAACTGCAAAGTGCCGTGCGCGAGCTGGGCTGGTTCTACCCGCCTGACCCAGCGAGCCTTAAGGAATGCAGCCTTGGTGGCAACATCGCCACGAATGCTGGCGGCCCACGCTGCCTGAAGTATGGCGTCACCCGGCACTATGTTTTAGGTCTGGAAGTCGTGCTTGCCGACGGCACCGTGGTGAAGGCAGGCGGACGTTGCCACAAAAACAAAACGGGCTTTGATTTGATCGGACTCTTCGTCGGCAGCGAGGGACTGCTCGGCATCGTCACCGAGGCCACGCTGCGCCTGCTGCCGCACCCGCCCACGCGGGCGATGCTGAGTGCTGGTTTCAGCACTTTCGCCGAGGCTGCTGCTGCTGTGCAGCGCATCCTTGGCAGTGGCTTTCTACCCTCGGCGCTGGAGATTGCGGATAAATTCACCTTGCGGGCTGCTCGCGAATATCTCGGTGAATCCGTGACGCCCACGGGCGATGCTCATCTGTTGGTGGAGATTGACGGCCACGAGGAAAGTGTGGCGCTGGAGATCGAAAAACTACGCACCCTGGTGGCGGGCTGCGGAGCGATCAGTATCGACGCTGGCATGGGAGAGACTGCTTGCGAGCGCTTCTGGAAGTTGCGCCGCGAGTTCAGCTACAGCTTGCGCAACACTGGGCTCATCAAGCTCAACGAAGACATCGTGGTGCCGCGCTCGCGTCTTGTTGACCTCGTCGATTTCACCGAGGTGCTCCAGGCCGAGAGTGGCTTCCCCATCGCCAGCTTTGGCCACGCGGGCGATGGCAATATCCACGTCAATATCATGGTGCCGACGATGGACGATCCCGAAATCCGCGCACGCGCCGAGGTGGCGCTGGACAGGCTCTTCCAGCAAGTCATCGCCTGGGATGGCGCGATCACTGGCGAGCATGGCATCGGCATTGCCAAAGGCCGCTGGTTCAAGGTCGCCGTGCCTGCGGGTGCGCGTGAATTGCACGCTAGGCTCAAGGCTGCCCTAGACCCGAACGGGATACTGAACCCTGGGAAGTTCGTGGGGTAACGAGTTTCGCGCTCCTGTCGCTATCGCAGCGCCTTCGACAATACCTTGCTGTTGCGCCCGCTCTTGTCGTACTCAGCGCGGCGCTGGGTGGGCATGATGCTGGGGTCGCTGGCGGTGTAGGCGGTCTTTTCCTCGAAGAAACGCGAGGCCTGGGTGCTCAGTGCAAAGATGCGCTCGCAACCGCGTTGCCTCGCAGTCTCCTCGGCGAAGGCGACGAGTTTCTGACCGTGGCCTTTGTTTTTGTGGCTGCGTTTCACATAGAGGCAGGCTAGCTCGGCGAGTTTGCCTGTCTCGTTTTCAAAGGTATGCACGGCGACGGAGCCGACGGGATTGCCATCGAGTTCGAGGACGAAGAAGTCATTGATGCGGCTGAGGATTTGCGCCCGCGTGCGTGGCACGAGCGCGGCTTCATCCACACTCTGCTGCATCATGCTGAGCAGGCTGGGCACGTCGCTGGGGCGGGCCTTGCGGATCTGCTGGTAGTCGTCGGCATGGATCATGGTGCCCACGCCTTCGTTGCTGAAGAGTTCCGCGAGCAGCACCTCGTCCTGCGAGCCATCGACGAGATGCACGCGCGGCACGCCCTCCTGGCAGGCGAGCGCGGCGTAGCGCAGCTTGGAGAGCAGATTCACATCCATGCCGCTGTCTTTGCGGCGCGAGAGTTCCTTGGCCTCGGCGATGCTGAGCTGGCTGGAGCGTTGCGAGGGGAGTCCGTTTTCATCAAGCAGAGGCGCAGAGGGCTGCGGCTTGGCATCGAGTTGCAGCCCGTGTTCCGAGATGAAAATCACCTTCGCTGCCTTTAGCGCGATGCCCACTTCCACGGCCACGGCGTCGGAGTTGAGCCGCAGCGTGGTGCCGCGTCCGTCGTACCCTAGCGGCGGCAGCACGGGGATGATGTCGGCTTTCAACATGGCAGCGAGCGCTGTGGCATCGACACGCTCGATGCGTCCGGTGAACTCTTGATCAACGCCATTAATGACGCCCGCCGGATGCACCGCGAGCGCATTCGACACAGCGACGGATAACTCCAGGGCGCTGAGATCGGCAACGAGTTCACTGGTCTGCCGAGTGATGGCTTCGATGGCTAGCTCGATGGTCGCCGCATCGGTGCGGCCCATGCCGTCGATGCAAGTCGGGGCGATGCCACGCTGCTCGGCGAGTGTGGCGATCTGTGCCCGCGCACCGAAGACGAGCACGACCTCAATGTTCAGCGACTGCAAGACCGCGATGTCTTGGATGAGATTGCCGAAGTTGGCCTTTTGCATCACCGCTCCATCGAGGGCGATCACGAAGATGCGGTCGCGGAATTGGGGTACGTAGCGGAGGATGCCGCGAAGGTCTTCAAATCTCATGGTGGGGTGTTGAATGTGCAGGCCGCAATGGGGACGCGATTGGGCGGGTATGCAAAAAGAAGTGCGGGGGATACGCACGCCAGGAAACACCGTGAACGGCGCTGCCTCACTCGATGCCGCGCATCAGCTTGCCCAGAGGTTTGCTGAGCAGCCAGAGCAGCAGGCCGGCGATGCCACTGATGAGCACGACTTGGATGAAGCCTGCGCTCATCGCAGCGGTGTCGGTGCCCGAGACTTCGCCTGCGAAGAGCCCGGCGATGAGATTGCCCAGCGCAGCCCCGAGGAACCAGATGCCCATCATCTGCCCGCCGAGGCGCGGCGGAGCCAGCTTGGTCACGGCACTGAGTCCCACGGGGCTCAGGCAGAGTTCGCCGACGGTGTGCAGCAGGTAGGTGCTGATAAGCCACATCGCGCTGACTTTACCCCCTGCCTGCACTGCCTGAGCGCCCAGCGCGATGACTATAAATCCTGCGGCGAGGAGCAGCAGGCCGAACGCCATCTTGGTGATGAGCGAAGGGTTGCGCCCGCTGTTGCCCAGCCGCACCCACAGCGCGGCCATGACGGGGGCGAATAGGATGACGAACCCTGCGTTCACCAGCATGAACCAGCCCGTTGGAAACTCGAAGGTGGTGAAGGGCACCATGCGGTTGGTGAAGCGATCGGCAAACAGGCTCAGCGATGAGCCTACCTGCTCGAAGCCTGACCAAAACAATGCGGCGCTGGCGAACAGAACCGCAATGACAGCGACGCGCTTCTTCTCTTCCAGAGTAAGTCCTGCGAGCGTGAAGGCCCAGGCAAAATAACCCACGGCGATGGCGAGGATGAGCCACTTCGTCCACTGCGCCAGCCAGAGAGGATCAATGGTGATGAGGCCGACAAATACCAACGCGATGAAGATAACAAGCGCACTGACCGCCGCGATAAGCAGCCGCCAGTCGCTGCGGACATTAGCGCTCCGATGGGGGGCGTGCAGCCCTGTTTCCCCCAGCTTGTACTGCGTTTGCCGATACTGGATAAGCCCCAGCACCATGCCCACACCCGCCGCTGTGAAGCCCCAGTGCCAGCCCACTTTCTCCCCCAGAAAACTGCAACACAGCGGGCCGAGAAAGGCGCCAAGATTGATACCCATGTAGAACAGGCTGAACCCCGCATCGCGCCGCGCGCCACCTTCGGGATACAAGCCTCCCACGAGCGTGCTCATGCTGGTCTTCAACACACCGCTACCAAGCGCCACGAGCACGAGGCCGACGAAGAACGTATCCTGCCTCGGGATACCCAAAGTAAAATGTCCCGCAGCAATGACGATGCCGCCATACCACACCGCTCGCTGCGGCCCCAACAACCGATCCGCCAACCAGCCACCCGGCAGCGCCGCGAGATAAACCGCCGCCGTGTAGAGCCCATAGATGGCCGTAGCCGTCGCATCACTGAGCCCCATGCCACCCTCGGCAACGGCCTTCGCCATGAACAGCACCAGTAGCCCCCGCATCCCGTAGTAGCTGAAGCGTTCCCACATCTCAGTGAAGAACAACGTGCGAAGGCCAGGCGGGTGGGAGGTAGGCATGGGGGATATGGAGATTTTAAAAATTCACGGTTTAGCGCCGCCATAGTCGCAGCACAGCTTTCTTCAAGAATCAGGATGATGCCCCAGTTGGGGTATTTCAATCCAGCCAATTCTCCACTTGCAGTCCCGGCACTTTTTCGAAATCAACGAGGTTACGGGTGAGGATGACGGCATCATAAACCAAGGCCATTGAGGCAATTCGCAAATCCATTGTACCGATGCGAAGGCGCTGGAAAACCATAAGGTCAAAGATGTCTGCGGCAGCACTCGTCCAAGGTAAGATCATGATGTTAGCAAATCCTTCGAGGCTGTCTTTGAACTGACCATAGGACTCGACTCCACGATCTACTTGTTGGTGAGGTTGGATCCGCGCCAGCCGACCTCGCACAACCTCCTCTGCTGTGGCCACGGTGATGCCAGCCAAGGCGTCAAGCTTGATGAGCTTATGTTTGATCACCTCGCCTTTGACACTTCCTCGCTCAAATTCGCGATAGTGGTTGGTGTCAAGAATCCAGAGCACGGTGTGCGTCAAACTCCTCCAGCGATTTACGGTTGATTTCGCCACGCCATTCCGCTCCGGCCTTTGCCGCAGCTTCGTAATCTGGATCATCTTTGGCCCGTGCAAAATTCTTCAAATACTCATACTTCGGCGGAATCCGCACGCCGTGACTTTTGAGTTTTTGCAGCACAAGGATATCGTCCATCCCATCGGGCACCAATGTTTCATTTGCTGCAAGCAGGGTGGAGTAACTCGCTTTCTTCGTGATCGGAGGGCTGGTGACTTGCATAGACAAGGATGGCACGCGGTGAAGAATCTGCCAACTCGCATTTCCTTGGCGCAGCCATCCGCGCCGTTCCATTCCTATTTGGCGGCTGTTGGGACGGGCGCTGCAACGGGCGCGGCAGCAGGCACGATGCCCTTCGGTAGTGGCACCTCGTGTTTCGGCGTCAGGCCCAGAGGCAGGGGTTTGGCGTTGGGGCCGATGCCCGGTAGGTTCGCAGCAGAGGTTGTGCCCATCGTCCGCCGTTGCAGCGCCTCGCTGCGTTGTTTGATCTCCTCGGGCGTGGCTTGGGGGCGAGCGGCGCTGGCACCCGTGTGAGACACGCTTACAGCCTGTTCTTTTGTCTTGGAAGCAGCCTTCTTGCCGCTGCTGCACCCGCAGGCTCCACCGCTCGCCGCGCCGCAGCCACCCGTGCCGCAGCCCTTTCCCGTGCCACAGCCCCCACCGCACAGGCCACCTGTGCTCACCTCACCCGCAGGCAGCAGCGCAGCCGCCGCGCAGGTGGCACAGCCAGTGCTGCCTGCTCGCCCACCAGCTTGCTGCCCCCGCATTCCTAGGCCACACAGCACCAGAGCCACCAAGTAAAACACCCCGATGGGCAGAAAGGGCGGACTCACAGCGCTCAGTCGCTTTTGCTCCTCCACATCCAGCAGCGCGAGCAACCCAAGCAGACCCGCCACCACCGCCAGCCCCTCAGCCCCACCTCGATCCGAGACCAAGGCCAGCCAAAACACCAAAGCGAGAGTCAGCAATTTAATCAGAAGTGGAGTGGGCATAAATGGGAGGGGAAAAGAATAGCGAAAGCGTCAAACGAAACCGAGATGACATGGCAACCGCCGCCATGAGTCGCGGCAAAGCCCCGCGCCTCGCAGGCCACGGGCAGCACACACTTCTCGCGTGTGCTCCAGGCTCAATGCACAGTATTTTGGGAGTGCGGGAAGAGGCACGAAGTCCCGCTTTCGTCGAAACAGATGGCATAGCAGTATGAGTGGCTGGTGGGTGTTAGGAGTGACGAAGGCTCTGAGATTTAGCGTCAGTTTGATACGAGACTGAACTGGTTAGGTTGCTGGAAAATCAAGCCTCCGACGCGCTTTTATGTTCGCGACATTAATTTCTGTCAAGAATTGTTGACTAACCCTGCTGCTATCCCTGCCTTTTACTCCGGTGGAAAAATGCCAATTTTAGCATCTTCTAATATTTTGCTAAATTTTGTGCTTTCAAATAACCTAGCTGTTTCATTAGCAATCTCATTCGATTCATTTTTCCGGTCATTATGAATTAAAAGAGCAACCATTGTCGCTACCTCCGACAAGTAATTATATAATTTGATTTCATTCTGAGGTGAGTTCGTTCCTTCATCTATAATTTTTGAATTAGAAAAATTCGCTTTAATTCGGCGAAATGCATCAACACCAATAAATGGGTTACATATTTTATAGCGCTTACAGAGTATCAAGTGCTTGCTTGCGATTCGAAAATAAGGACGTGCCCCTATTTCATTCTTATTAACAAGTGATTCAAATATGCGGCACACGTCTTCATCAAATCCCAATGCGCCGCTCAAAGCAGAGAACTCTGCGAATTCCAATAATTGAGGATAATTGTTACTCATTACCAATAACAAATCAGACTGTAGCTTCTTTATCTCAGATAATGCTGGTGGGTATTTGGCTGCAAGTGACATCCAATCTCTGAGAGCGAATGTTAACTTAACCCCAATTAGTGACGGTTTTATTTTTGCTGAATTAGTCCAATACCACTTAAATTTTTCGTTTGATTTATCGAATTCCAAATTCTTTATTGCTTGGTTGGCTTCCTTTAAAACTAAGGTCGGATCCAATTTCTGGATGTCGACTACTGAATTATGAGCCAATGAATCATCGTTCCCGAAAGATTTGAGGAAGATTACGCAAATGGGAAAAATAAAATATATTCTCATAAAAATTCCCTGTTTTTTTACTGTGCATAAATGGCATCACATGTTCTGTAACAATTTCGGGCAGTCCTGCCCGCTATTTCCTCCCGGTCTACATAGTTTGCCGTTGCTAGTGTGAGGCATGCTGCATATTGACCACTCAAAAACGCAAGCACGCGTTGGGGATTCAATAAAGCACTCAATCTGCATTGCTTAAGTAAATCATTACAATTAAAAATATCCAAGTCCTTTTGGCATAAATTGTTCTCGGCATCCTGTACTGCGCCATCAGCGCATTCTGCTTCGCATTCTGCCTTAGTGTCGTGAAGTCCGAATCTATCTTGCCGATAAGTTGATCCGTTTCGAACTAATAAGTATAAATTAATTCCCCCAGTTACCCCAATAGGGTCTCGTGCTGTCCATCGACCCATTTCGGGAGAGTAATACCGATAGCCGTAAAACGCGAGGCCACTTCCTGCTTCACTGGGTTTAGTGCTGAAGCGGTAAGGGTTGGCTTGGGCAGTGGGGCCGGTGGCTTTGGTAGTTTTACCGAAGGCATCGTAGGCGTAGCGGGCGGTGGGCTTCGCTTCGGCGGAGGTGAGGAGGATAACGTTACCGTTGCTGTCGTAGCTAAAGTAAGAAGTGGTTGAGGGTTGGGGATTTGGGGGTTGACGGTCTGAGTGACTGACCAAGAGTCCGGCGATGCCCCCTGCGCCTTGTAGGGTGCGGCTCATGTCTTCACCCCAGACGTGGCGTTTGGTCAGTGTCATCCTGCGATTTAGCCCGGCGGCGCTTGGCCGTGTCGTGGACTTGGTGCCTTGCAGGTTATCCGCAGACTTGCCGCCCTTTTTACTTTGTTTGGCTGTTTGCTCTAACTCATGACTCGGCAAGCCTTCCTGGGCATTGCATGACCCCGCTCCTGCTAGAGCAAACGTAACCAGCGTTGCGAGCATCACATAAATCCGTAGCTCCGAAAGCCGGGTCAACGCCGACAACAGCCTCCCCATTTTCCCCCAGTCCCCACTAATCGCCACCCTCTGCGAAGCTTTATCCTGAACCGACATCTTCTCCGCTGCGTTAAAGGCAGCCATTAGCATGGGAAAACCCAGTAGTCCGAGTGGCAGCCAGCCAAGATCATTCGTCATGACGTTCATCGCATACAGGCCCGTAGCTACGATTGCGATAAAGGAAATGAGTTTTGGGGTGGATAACATAAAAATTCGAGGATTCATTGAGGGTTGAGTATAGAGATTAGCCCCTTTGAAGAGTTATTTCTGAATTGATTGTGAGCTGCATGTTGCATCTGCTTTACACAGCCTCTGACAAGAGGTGCTATCTGGATGGTCAAGAATTGTTGCCTGACAATTTATACCTTTTCTACGGTCTGAACCCCGGCGCGAATTCCGGAGTCCACCTCACATTTCCTATTTCTTTTAATGTGCTTTCGATTGTGTTTAATTTATTAATTAGGTGGTTTATACGGTGGCTATTATCTAAACTAATTATAATTAAAAAAAGAAGGAGTGCTGCAAATGTCCAGTTTGGGAAAGTTTTCATTTTTTAATAAACTAAAATAGAGGTGGTAAATCTATAGTTGGAGGGGGTATGGGGGGAAGAATAGGACAAACTGGCTCTATGTCAGGTTCCCGACATTTTTTGCAGTTTTCTTCTGCGGCATCTATGGTTTTGATTATAGCAATTACAGTAGCCGCTAACGCGCCGCATGGAGCAATAAACTCGGGCGCAGCTAAGCAAAGAGCAGCAGCATTCATGGCGAAAGATAATTCTACATGCAATCCAGCTATTAGAGCCACACACATGAAACAGTCACTAAATTGCCCCAAAACATCGTAATTATTGACAGAACTGTTTGAGCACATGGCGAGCAAATTTAGACCTCCTCGCTCCCCAATTGGATCCCTCGCCGTCCACCTTCCCAATTCCGGCGAGTAATACCTGAATCCGTAGAACGCAAGGCCGCTAGTTATTTCAATGGGTTTAGTGCTGAAGCGATAGGGGTTAGATTGTGCGGCGGGGCCAGTGGCTTTGGAGGTTCTACCGTAGGCGTCGTAGGCGTAGCGGGCGGTGGGCTTGGTTTCGGAGTTGGTGAGGAGGATGACGTTGCCGTTGCTGTCATAGCTGAAATAAGAAGTGGTTGATGGTTGATGGGCTGAAGCTGAGTGGCTGACCAAGAGCCCGGCGATGCCGCCTGCACCTTGGAGTGTGCGGCTCAAATCCTCGCCCCAGGCGAGGTGGGTGGAGAGAGTCGTGCTGGGCTTTAGCCCGCCCGCGTTTGGCTGGGTGCCTGGAGATGTGGTCTCGGACTTTAGTCCGCCTGCTCTTGGCTGGGTGTTGGGCTTGGATGAGTCGGGGGCTGGCGAGGTCTTTTCGAGCTGAAGCTCGTGACTACTCTGGTATTCAGCAATGACGTTCCAGCCGTCGTGGATGAAGTGGGTGAGGGTGCCGTTGGACTCCAGGCGGGCGACGCGGCGGTGGAGTGGGTCATAGCGGAATTGGGTTGTGGATGATGATGCAGGGGCTTTACCCTTGTTTGTGTTCTTTGTGGTTACAGAAAGCAGGTGGATGTCGGCGTCCCAAGTGTAGGTGTTATTGGGGTCGGTGAGAAGGTTGCCGTTCTTGTCGTAGGCGGGGGTGGTGTTTTCCGTTTTCTGTTGCCCGTTTTCCGTGGGGGAGGCTGGGGTAATGGCGGTGTATTGGTTGGCTTCGTTGGTTTGATAGGTGGTTTTGGTGCCGTCGGGGTCGCTGTGAGTTTTGCGGTTGCCTGCGGGGTCGTACTGGAAACTTTGCTGGGGGGTGAAGGAGAGGGTGTTTTCCGTTTTCGGTTGGCCGTTTTCGGTTGCTGGGGTGGCTGGGGGCTGGGGAGCTTGCGGTGCGCTGACGGGCGGGACGCCCGCGCTACTTTGGGCTTGGGCGTAGGCGGCGGCGATGACCTGGCCTGCGGGGTCGTAGGCGAAGAGGTCGGCGGTACCATCGGCGGCGACTTTTGCTGTGCGACGGTCGCGTTGGTCGTAGCGGCTGGTTTCGCTGGCTAAGACGGTGCCGTCGGGGGAAAGGTGGGCGATGGTTTGTAAGCGGCCTACGGCGTCGTAGTTTTTGGTGGTGGTGAGGCCGTTGGCTAGGTGTAGCTGGGCTACTTGGCCATCGGGGTTGCGGGTGTAGCTAGCCAGGACGTTGTCCGTTTTCGGTTTTGACTCCGCTTCGCTTCGACCTGTGGGCAGCCTATGGCTGTCTGTCTCGCTACGCTCGGCTCCGTTGTCCGGGGGGAGGGCTTCTGTGACTTTGGCGAGGTGGCCGTTGGTGTCGTATTGGTAGCCGATGAGGGATTGGTCGGGATACGTGATGCTGGCGAGGCGGTTGTCGGGGTTGTAGGTGTAGGCAATGAGATAAATGTTTCCCGTTTTCCGTTGCCCGTTTTCCGTGGCGGGGAGGGTGCCTGCTGCCTCTCCGGCCCCTTGTTCCTTATTGCTTATTCCTTTTTCCTCTTCTCCAAACGAAGCTGTGATGCTTTGCTCCTCGGTGGCGATTTTGCCGCTGGAGGTGTAGCTGCGGGTGATGGTGGCGCTGGTGTTTTGGGCAGTGAGGAGGTGGCCTGCTTTGTCGTAGGTGTAGGTGGTGGGTTCGGTTTTGTTGTCGTTCCAACGGATCGTGCGGAGGTGGCCGCGCTGGTCGTAGGTGTGAACGGCTGTGGTGCCGTCGGGGCGGGTTCTTGTGAGGAGCTGGCCT
>JANOAR010000275.1:0-30246 GCA_031411235.1 Verrucomicrobiota bacterium
GCGAAGTGACGGCGGAGGTTTTCGAGGGCTTGCGCAGTGTCGATGATGGGGAGCAAAGAGGCGGGTGTTGCTTCACCCATACTCTATTTGCTAATTATGGTAATTGTACAACTGGAACCTTTGCTGAAAACCAGAATTTAACCCGAACGCCGCGATTCAGCGGTGGCTAGCTTTGCCAAGGCTTGAGTCTCAGGCGGTTTGGCGATGGCGGGGCTGTATTGGAAAATACCGAGCCCGCCGTCGCCGAACCGCATCAGGCCAAGGATGGGTGATGATAGTCGCCGATCAATCGCGGTGTTCGGGTTTAAATAGCCAGGTTTATAACGCCGTTTCATGCGTAGGCCCTGTAAGAAGGGCGAGCCGACGGAGCACATCTGGTATTACGACCTCTCCGACGTGAAGGTGGGCAAGAAGACGCAGCTGACGGTGACGCACTTCGATGAGCTGATGCAACTGCTCCCGACTCACGCGGACAATGAGCGAAGCTGGACGATGAATTTTGTCGGACGCCTGCAAACCTCCCAAGACGAGGCCCGCCCGCATCGCACGAAGGCAGAGGCAGCCTTCGCAGCGGTGAAGGGCCTGGAAGACCAGATCAAAGAAGCGAAGAAGGCGAAGGAATCAAAGCTCAAAGCGCTAGAGGACTACTGGCGCGCAGTTCTCACCGAAGCACGCGAGGCTCGCGACAAAGCCGACGCCATCGAGAACGCCGCTTTTGACCTGAAGGCGGTGAATCCGAACCGCCCCGACACAACGGACAAGCGCACGCCTGTGGCGCTGATGGCTTTCATTGAGGCAAAGGGCAAAGACGCGGATGCGGCCCTAACAAGATTGGAGGCGCTAATGTCCGCGCCACCGTGACGCCCCCTGCTTCTTTTTTGGCGACGGGAAACGTGAAGGAATGGGATGTGATGGCCACAAGCCATCAATGATGAGGGGCATTTGCTTGTTGCGCTGGCCCGTGGCCTCATCGGCCCCGCAGTTCCACACTGCCGCTGAGCTTGGGTGAGTTACTCACGGTTTGCGTGCCAGTCGGAACGCTGGGCAGCAGGAAGTAGCCGAGGCCGATGGGGCCAGTGCTGGTGGTGACGATCTGACCGCAGAAGGGAGCTGTGCGATTCACTGCGGCGGTCGTTCCCAGTAAAGTGAAGCGACCCACGAATCCTCCGGTAGCGGCGGTGAAGGTGGTGATGGCGACTTGCTGAGGATTGGGATTGGGCACCAATTTGGAATTGTAAAGCGGTAGGGTGGCAGTGTTGACCAAGCCGTTGGCGCTGATGCGCAAGTCCTGCTCAAAGGCGGCCAGCAGGCCCCCGTCGCTGAATGTTTGCGTGGCATTGAGTCCTGGTGCTGGAACGAGGGGCAAGTTCATCACG
This sequence comes from Verrucomicrobiota bacterium, assembly GCA_031411235.1. Lineage (GTDB taxonomy): Bacteria > Verrucomicrobiota > Verrucomicrobiia > Verrucomicrobiales > Verrucomicrobiaceae > JANOAR01. Next base: position 1,377 of record JANOAR010000275.1, read on the forward strand.
CGGAACCCGGCCGCAGGCGGGGTGTAGCTGCCGCCTTCGACACTGAGGGCGATAGGGCCGAAGCCTCCGGGATAGAGGGTGTCTTTGGCGGCGGGTGCAGAGGCGGGCTTCATCCACGTGAGCGCCCCAGCGAGTGTGTTATCCGCGAGGGCGGTGGTCTTGGGGTCAACGATGATCTTGCCCAAGCAACTGCCTTTGTTGCCATAGAGTGACTGGTAGAGCAGGACTTGCCCGCTAGCACCGATGAAGGTGCTGCACAGGAGGGCGCTACCATCGGGAAGTTTGCCAGCGATGCTCAGCGCGCCTGTGCTTTCAGTGACACTAAAACTGCCAAAGCCGAAGCCCTGAGGGCCGACGACACCCTGGTTCTCGATCGCAAAATTGTGCCTCACTTTGTAGGCCGTGGCCAACTGAGCGGGGGCTTTCACATGCCAGCTATTGCGCCAAGCCTCTATGGCGGCTGGGACTGCCGTGCTGCTGGCGAGGGCGATGGTGCCAGTGAGGTCATTGCCGGAATGAGACAGAAGGAGGTTCAGGATATACTCTGGGCTGATGGTGGTGGCGGGCAGGCGAACGGTGGCGGTAGGGCTGTCGGCGGTGGCGAGTGTAACATGAAGTTGCCCGGTGATGGCTTTGCTCGTGCCTCCATCGGTAATTTTTCCTGTGATGGCTCCAGTGCTTGCGACGGTCAATTGGATGCGGGCACCCATGCCTGGCAATGGCCCCACATAGACGCTGGCACTGCGTTGGATGAGTCCTTGGAATGTGCCGACGATTCCCGACTTTAAGGGGGCGACAGTGATCGAAAAGTTAACCGTATTGGTGACTCCAGAGGCATTGCGGCCAAAGATACTCAAGGCATAGAAACCGGCCGTGGTGGGTTGGCCAAAAATAACGCCGGTCGTTTGGTCAAGCTTGAGACCTGGTGGCATACCAAGAGTTTTGAAGGTCGCTGGCAGGTTCAGGACAGGCAAAACGAGACGGAAGTTATCGCCAACGATGGTGTCGTAGTTACCCGGCATCGTGTCGATGTGGGGCGGCAGGACACCTGCTTGAGTGAGCTGGTGCTCCCGGCAACCTATCTTGATGACACCGCTGCGAGGTAAGAGTGAGGTGTTGGCTTGGACGGTAACGATCAAGTAGCCGTTGCTTCTGCCATCAAGAGTGGAGACGCTAACCCAGGGCAGCGACTCAACGACAGACCAACTGCCAGCGGTCGTGACGGTGATGGCATAACTCGTGGCTGCGGATGGCAGATTCAGGGTGGTAGGACTGAGCGCAAGGGCAACCAAGGGCGTGGCTTGATAGTTCGGCACCCAGTTGGGTAGGATGCGGTTGGCGGTATAGATGGCGACGTAAATATCCATGGACTCTCCGGCGGCTAAAGGCGTGCAGACTTCGATGAAGGGCAGGCTGGGATGGGTTCGATTTTGCAACGTATAGGGAGCGACCAGATTGGTGAGCGTGAGGCGTACGCCGTCGATGCTGACGGCTGAGGCGTTGGTGACACGCACGGTCTGCTCGATGAGTCCGGTGGATGGATTGACCACACCTGCGCCCAACGAAGTGCTGAGCAGTGGCGCGGGCGCGGGCAGAGCATTGGTGATGACCAAGTCATTGCCATCACCTCCGACGTAAGTGCGAGCAGCGATAAGTGCGCTGCCGAGGAAATCGGTGAGCGAAGGTCCGGTGAAGCTGCCCATGATGGGGTCGCTACCGTCGTTCTCAAGGAAGGTAAAGGTAGCGGCGCGTGCAGCGGTGTAACCTCCTACCGAGGTGAGCTGAAGCGTGGCTCCAGGGGCGATCGTGGCAGTGCCGATGATGGTGATTTTTTCATAAACATCAACGGTAGGACCAACGTCGGAATCAAGGCCGCTGGTAGCGGTGAAGACCACGTCATGACCCAGCGCGAGGGTCTTGTAGCTGGCAGGGCTGATGACGGTGCTGATAGTGATGAGTCCGCTATCGGTGTTGCCGATGGTGAGCGTGGCCGCAGTGATGCAGTCGAGTTCGGCATCGGTGAAGCCCAGCGCGCTCGCGGTATCTGCGACACCCAGATTGATCGGCGTGGCTGCTGTCTGTTGCCGCAAGGTCACACTGCCAGCGCTGCCTGAATCGAGCTGAGCGCTGGTGGGATCGAGAGCGATGCTGTCGCCGATGAGCGTGATGCTGGGGCTAATGAGGCTCGCCGTGCCATGGAGCACGATGGCTTCGTTGCCCGTGCTATCGTCACTCGTTCCTGTGAGAACGATGCTGCCCGTTGTGGAAGTGAGGCTCGATGCGTCGCCGAGCAGAACGCCTGGCAAGGCAGCACCTGCGCTGCCAGTGATGAGGATGTCGCCTGCGGCGGTGGTGATGGTGGCACCAGCCAGCATGGTGAAGCTGTTGCTCTTGGCGAGGAGGCCACCGCTGCCGCTGAAAGCGAGATCAGCATCGGCGAGAATGCGGATGTAGTTTGATCCAGGAGCTGCGTCATCTTTTTGCAAATCAAGGCCAAAACTTGCATCCGTGGCGATGGCAATGTCACCCGCGAAGAGGACGGTGTCATCGCCAGTGCCGCCGTTAATGATGAGGCCGGGCAGAGGGCTGGTGAAGGAATTGACTTGGATGGTGTCACTGCCAGCCGCCGCATTGATGGTGATGCGGGTGATCCCGCTGAGGCTGATGGCTCCTGAGTCATCAACGGAACTGTAGTCTTGGTTAACGCTAAAGCTGCGACCTGATACGCTGACCAAGAGGCTACCTGCAACGGGTTCGCTGAGGACGAGGCTATCGCTGTTGCCGCTGGTATCGGTGATGGTGAGACTGCTGCCCGCAGTCGTGATCACATAGTCTGGCGAATCCGATACAGTGATGGTGAAGCTCTGCGCGGCGCTGGTATCCACACCGCCGAAGGCTGTGCCGCCGTCGTCGCTAAGGGTGACCGTGAGCGTGGCCGTGCCAACTGTGCCAGCAGGGGTGTAGGTCAGCGTGCCGTCACTGCTGATGCTCGGCGCGACGGTGAAGAGGGCCGCATTGCTGTTGGTGGTGATGCTGAAGCTGAGGCTCTGCGCTGACTCATCCGTCGGGCCTTTGCGGAGAGCTGTGGCCCAACCTGTAACACTCTGCGCCGTGGTGTTAGCGAAGGGGCGAACGAGGTTTGCACCTTTGGTAAAGCTGGGCACATCATTGACGCTGTTGACCGTGATGAGCGCTGTAACCGTGCTGCCACCGAGGCCTGTCTCGAGGCCACTGGTGCTGGCTTGGATGGTGACGCTGCCACTGCCATGGAAGTCTGCATTCGGCGTGAACTTCAAGCCTACATTGGCTTGAGCAAAGGTGATGTATGCATTGTTCCCGATGGCGGTGATGCCGTCATTCTGGAACAGGCTGCCATTGGTGATAGCGGTGATCTTGAAGTGAGTCACCTCAGGACCATCAGCGATGTTGCGCGAGACGATCAAGCCAGTCGTTGACTGCGTGTCCTCGTTGGTCGTCGCGTTGGTGATCGAAGGTGTGTCGGCGATGGAATTGAGGCTGATGGTCGCTACCACCGTACTGCCGCCAAGACCTGTATCGAGAGCACTGGTCGAGGCTTGGATGATGAAGCTACCACTGCCGATGGCGTTGGGGCTTGGGCTGAACTTCAAGCCCGCATTGGCTTGGGTGAAGGTGATGAAGGCGTTGTTGGCGATGGCGGTGCTGCCATTGTTTTGGAACAAAGTGCCGTTGGTGATGGCGGTAATCTTGAAGTGGGTGACTTCGGCATCGTCAGCGACGTTGCGTGTGACGACGAGGCCGCTGCTTGTCTGGATGTCTTCATCGGTCGTGGCGCTGGTGATGGCTGGCGTGTCCGCAATGGGGTTGATCGTGATATTCGCCGTCACTGTGCTGCCGCCGAGACCTGCATCAATGGCACTGGTCGAGGCTTGGATGGTGATGCTGCCGTTGCCAAAGAAGTTGGCCATCGGACTGAACTTCAGGCCTGCATTGGCCTGCGCGAAGGTGATGAAATCATTCGCGGCGATAGCGGTGCTGCCGTCGTTTTGGAACAGCGTGCCGTTGGTGATCGCGGTGACTTTGAAGTGTGTCACCTCGGTACTGTCCGCGACACTGCGGGAGACGACGAGGCCCGTTGTTGTCTGCGTGTCTTCGTTGGTTGTGGCGCTGGTAATCGAAGGTGTGTCAGCAATGGCGTTGACGGTGATGGTGGCCGTCACCGCGCTGCCGCCGAGACCCGCGTCGAAGGCACTCGTTGAGGCTTGAATGGTGATGCTGCCGTTGCTGATCGAGTTGGCGCTCGGCGTGAACTTTAAGCCTGCGTTGGCCTGGGCGAAGGTGATGAACTCATTCGCCGCGATAGCCGTGGTGCCGTTGGCTTGGAAGAGCGAGCCGTTGGTGATCGCGGTGACTTTGAAATGGGTGACTTCGCTGCTGTCCGCGATGTTGCGTGTGACGACGAGACCACTTGTTGTTTGCGTGTCTTCGTTGGTCGTGGTGCTCGTGATGGCTGGCGTGTCGGCAATGGCGTTGACCGCGATATTCGCCGTCACCGTGCCACCGCCGAGACCTGCATCGACGGCACTGGTGGAGGCTAGGATCGTGATGCTGCCGTTGCCAAAGAAGTTGGCCGTCGGGCTGAACTTCAAGCCCGCATTGGCCTGCGCGAAGGTGATGAAGTCGCCGTTGGCGATGGCCGTGCTCCCGTTGGCTTGGAACAGCGTGCCATTGGTGATGGCGGTGACTTTGAAGTGTGTCACTTCGGTGCCGTCCGCGACGCTGCGACTGACGATGAGGCCGTTTATTGTCTGCGTGTCTTCATTGGTCGTCGCGCTGGTGATCGAAGGTGTGTCGGCAATAGCGTTGACGGTGATGGTTGCGATGACCGTGCTGCCGCCGAGCCCAGCATCGGAGTTACTCGTTGAGGCTTGGATGGTGAAACTGCCGCTGCTGATGGAGTTGGCGGCTGGGCTGAACTTCAATCCAGCGTTGGACTGGGCGAAGGTGATGAAGTCATTGCTCGCGATGGCAGTGGAGCCATTCGCCTGGAACAACGTGCCATTGGTGATGCTGGTGATTTTGAAATGTGTCACCTCTGTGCTGTCAGCGACGTTGCGCGTGACGACGAGACCGCTGGTGCTCTGCGTATCCTCATTGGTCGTGGTGTTGGTGATCGCAGGTGTGTCGGCTACGGCGTTGACGGTAAGCTCGAAGGTGTCGGACGCGGTGAGGTTGCCGTCGTTGACCGTTAGTGTGATCGTGGCGGTGCCGAACTGATTTGCGGCTGGCGAAATGATGATGGTGCGGCTGGCACCCGTGCCACTGAAGGTGAAGCTGGCTGGCAGATTGGGCACCAGGGTTGGATTGCTGGAGATGGCGCTCAGGGTCAGCAATGAGGCGACGGATTCACCATCGCCGATGGTGATGGCGATGGCTCCCGTGGCGGTGTCTTCAAGGGTGCTGCTGCTGGCCACATCGCTGATGGTTGGTGCGGTGTTGGAGGGCTCAATGGTGACATCATTGCCGCTGCCGCCAGTGTAGCTGATGCGCATGGCGATGCCGTTGAAGGAGAAGATCGTTCCTTGGGGCAGACCCACGAAGGTGCCGATGATGGCATCGCCGCCGTCGTTGTTGATCAGGGTGTAACTGCTGCCGGCAGCAGGTATCAGGCTGCCGTTGAGTGCGAGTCGGCAGCCCGTCACATCGAGCGAGCCAATGATATTGAGCTGATCGTAGAGCGTGTTCACCACGGTGCCGTTGATGGTCAGACCCAGATTGCCAGCAGCGAGGGTGGTGGTGCCGGCGATGAAGTCCGTGCTGGTGACATGGGGCTTGATGAGGCCCAGCGGCGAGCCACTGGAAAGCTGCAAGCTGCCGCCACCGAGGTTGATGGGCTGATCCAGGGTGAGGTCGCCCGAGGAGTTGAGCTGCAGGTTGGTGGTGGCCAGTTCATTGGAGTTCGCCGCGACGGAGCGACTGATCGGAGCGCTGACGGTGAGGGTGTCGCCTGGGGTCGTGCTGGTGCTGATGACCAGGGTGCCGCAACTGATGCGATCCAGTTCGGCGTCGGTGAGACCGAGCTGGGTGGTGCTGTCGCTGCCGCCAAGCACGACCGCAACGCCGCTGCTGGTTGGGGCAAGGCTGACGCTTTCACCGCCTGCATTGAGCGTGCTGGGGTTGGCTCCGGTGTCGATGACAAACTGATTGGCAAAGACCTGGATCGGCCCGCCGACGAGGGTTGCACCTGCGCCTGCTTCTAATCCATAACCGGTCGCCGAGGTGCCAGCTCTGCCCTCCACGCGGATGAGTCCACCGTTGGTTGAGATGCGTGGGCCAACGGTGCCATTGGTGGTGATCAGCAGGATGCCATCGGCTGAGTTGCTGGAGGTCGTTCCGGCTCCGATGCCGACGAGTGCGATGCCACCGCTGCCCGTGCTGGCGATCTCGGCGTTGTTCAGCGCGATGATACCGATGGGGAAATCGCCCGCTGTGCTGCGAGCGGTGCCTGAGATGCTGATGTCGCCATTCTCCGACGTTACCTTGGACGCGGTGTCGAGATGCACGCCGTAGTTGCGAGTGCCGGTGGCCTGTGCGCCGGTGCCGATGAGGGTGATCTTGCCTGCGCCTGTGGCCGACACGCTGGCACTGGCTTTGATGGAGATGCCGTTGTTGTCATTCGTGGCACCTGTGGCGGTCGTGGTGCCGGTGATGGCGAGGTGGCTGCCTGCGGTCGCAATGGATGAGCCTATGCCAGTGACCAGCACGCCGACGTTACTGCCAACACCAGTGCCGCCTGTTCCCGAGATGCTGGTGATGCCGCTGGTGCCACCGCTGATGCTGCCTGCATTGCGCACGGCCACACCGACCATGGAACCGCTGCCGAGGATGCCGCTGCCGATGAGTTCGACCACGCCTGCGCCAGTGCTGTGCACTTGGGCACCGTTGATGTCGATGCCCGCAGCGCTGCCAGTGGCACGAGCGGCGTGCAGGGTGATGCCGCCGTTGGCGGTTTGCAAAGTCGAGCCCGTGGCGAGCCCAATGTCGCCGCTGACCTTCATCGTTATGCTGCCTGTGCCGGAAGTGATGATGCTCGCGCTGGCGGCAACGCGAACGGTGTCGATACCGGCTGTGCCGGGGTCATTGCTCAGAACAAGATCCAGGCTGGCGTTGGCAAGGAAGCTGAGGTTGCCTTGCAGATTGACGGCATCATCGCCGCCATCGCCGTTGATCGTCAGCGACGGCATTGATGCGGTGAAACCGCCTACGTTGATGAGGTCGTTGCCATCGCCACCATGGACGATGATGGCCGTGATGCCTGCGAGCGCGATGCTGCCTGTGTCGCCGCTGAGCAAGGCACCGTCGTTGATCCTGAGGGTGCGGCCAGCGGCGGCGAACTTGATGTTGCCAGCGATGGGCTCGCTGATGATGAGCGTGTCGGCATGGCCGCCGATGTCGGTGACGACAATGCTGGTTGCGGAGACATCAACGGTGTAATCCGGCAACGGCTCTACGGAGATGACGAAGCTCTGCGATGGGCTGGTATTGGTACCGCCGCCGTTGTCGCTGAGCGTAACCGTGAGCGTCGCGCTGCCAACGATGCCAGCGGGCGTGTAGCTCAGCGTGCCGTCGCTGGCGATGCTCGGAGCGACGGTGAAGAGCGCAGGGTTGCTGTTGTTGGTGATGTTGAAGGTGAGACTTTGCAATGCCTCGTCAGCCGGTCCTTTGCTGAGGGCGGTGGCCCAGCCTGTGACGGTCTGTGCGCTGGTGTTGGCAAAGGGTCGGATTTGATCCGCGCCCTTGGTGAAGCTGGGCGCATCATTGACTGCGTTGACGATGATGGTCGCTGTTACGCTGCTGCCACCGATGCCCGCATCAAAGGCGCTGGTGCTGGCTTGCAAGGTGACGCTGCCGTTGCCATTGAAGTTGGCCGCAGGGCTGAATTTCAAGCCTGCACTGGCTTGCACGAAGGTGATGAAGGCGTTGCTGGCGATGGCCGTACTGCCGTCGTTTTGAAACAGGCTGCCGTTGGTGATGGCGGTGAGTTTGAAGTGCGTCACCTCGGCGCTGTCGGCAGCGTTGCGAGTGACCACGAGGCCAGTGGTGGATTGCGTGTCTTCGTTGGTCGTGGCAGCGCTGAGGGCTGGCGTGTCGGCAACTGGATTGACCGTGATGCTGGCGGTGACCACGCTGCCGCCGAGGCCTGCATCACTGGCGCTGGTCGAGGCTTGAATGCTGATGCTGGCCGTGCCAAAAAAGTTCGCCGCCGGGCTGAACTTCATGCCTGCGCTGGCTTGCGCAAACGTGATGAAGCTGTTGCTGGCGATGGCGGTGCTGCCGTCATTTTGAAACAGCGTGCCGTTGGTGATGGCGGTGATTTTGACATGCGTGACCATGCTGCCATCGGCGATGTTGTGAGTCACCACGAGCCCGCTGGCGGTCGGGGTGTCTTCGTTGGTCGTGGCGTTGGTAATGCTCAGGGTAGGGGGCACATTTTCAATTTGAATGCTGTAGGGCACCGAGAGCGTGCCACCACCTTCATCGGTCACTTGGGCGGTGAAGCTGACGGTGCCTGCCGCCGTGGCGGTGCCCGCGAGGGTGAGGGTGTTGAAGCCTGCAACCGGAGCGCTGAGGCCCGTGCCGCCTGCGCTGAAGCCGGTCACACTTAAGCTGCGCAGCCCCGTGCCATTGCTGGCAGTGAGCACCTGATTGTAGGGCACGGTAACGGTGCCCGCAGGCAGGGTGGAAGGCGCGAGCGTGAGGGTTGGATTGACCAACTGCGAGATTGCGGCACTGGTGCTGGCGACCTGGCTGCCGCTGCCGCCGTACTCAGCCGTGATGCTGTGCGAGCCAGTGCTGAGGCCAGCCGTGCTCAGGGTTGCAACGCCGCTGCCATCCAGCGTGCCGATGCCGAGAACGGTGCCGCCGTCTTTGAAGGTAACACTGCCGCTGGGTGTGCCTGAGCCAGGCAGGTTGGTCGTGACGACGGCGGTGAAGGTGACGCTGGCAGCGAGGGTGCTGGGATTGCGGCTGCTGAAAAGTTGAGTGCTGGTGGCGGCTTTGTTAACGACCTGATTGATGACATTGCTGACCGAGGCGTTGGCGGTGGCGTCGCCTGCATATTCTGCGGTGAGGCTGTGCGTCGCCACGCTCAGCGAGCTGAGGCTGAGAATGGCAATGCCATCGACGGGTGTCGCTGTGCCCAAGGTTGTGGCACCTTCTTTAAAAGTGACCAAACCCGTGCGGGTGCCGCTGAGCGCGGTGACCGCCGCCGAGAGGGTGATGCTCTGGCCAAGGACACTGGGATTGATGCTGCTGCTGAGAACGGTGCCGCTGTCATCATCGTTGATGGTGGCGGTGGCGATGGGCGTGGAGCCGACAACATAACCGGTGCCGCTGGTGAGGGTGAGTTCGACCGTTTCATTGGCCTCGATGGCGCTGTCGGCGATGGGGTCGATGAGCACCGTGGCCGTCACTTGATTGGCCGCAAAGGCCACCGTGCCGGTGGTGGCGTTGAAGCTCGCCGCACCGCTCTGCGTGTAGTCGGTGGCGAAGGTGGCGGTGCCGCCAACGCTGAAGTTGGCGGTGAAGGCGGAGGTGGCGTCGCCGTCGCGGGTGAAGGTGTAGGCCAGCGTGCCGGCTGCCCCTTCGGCCATGCTGCCGGGAGAAGCCGAGACGCTGACGTTGGGCACCAGCAGCAATTCAAGCTGAAGGTCGATGCTGCCGGTCTGGCCGTTGTAGCCATCGATGGCGATATGGTAGGTGGTGCCAGCGACTGTCGTGAAGATCACCTGGCTCTGGCTGGCCAGGCCGAAGTCATCGTTGGCCGCCACTCGGGTCAGGCTGCCGAGACTGCTGCCCTTGTAAATCGACAGCACGGTGTCGTAGTCGCTGGCCAGCAGTGACACCGTAGCCGAGCCGCTGGCAGGAGCCGTCCACACCCACCACATGGAGCTGTAGGCGCTGCCGCTGACATCGGCACCATGGCCGGGCTCGCCGGGCTCGCTGGTGGCATCCATGTTCGTGGCGGTGGCCGAGGCGAGTGTTCCAGAAAGAGGCTGCGCGTCGGCGAAGTCATCGCCACTCCATTTGCCCACGCCTTTGATGCCAAAGCTGTAAGTGCCTTCATCGGCATCATTGCTGCCGATGGTGAGGCTCGCCGTGCGAGCGCCGCCGGTGCTTGGGGTAAAGGTGACGTCAAAGGTGGTGCTGCCCATGGCAACCGTGACGGGACTTGGTGGCTGGGCAACCACCACGAAGTCGCCAGCATCAGGCCCGGTGATGGCGACCTTGGGCGTGCGGTTGAGCAGGAGATCGGCGGTGCCGAGATTTTGAAGGGTAAAGGTGCGCGTCACGCTGTTGCCTGGCGCTGCTTTGATCGCGCCGAAGTCGGTGTGGTCGGCACTGCTGGGGAGGAAGTCGCCGCTGCTGATGCTAATACCATTGCCAGTGACATTGATCTCCGGCGCAGGCAGGCGGGTGACCGCCAAGGAGTAGGTCCGAGTTGTGATGCCATCCTGGGCGGTGACGACGATGCTGACAGGATTACTGCCAACATTGAGACTGAGTGATGCACTGAAGGTGGCCGAAGCCAGCGTCTGACCATTGGCCGTCTGCGTGGCATTGGCCTGGGCCAGTGTGGGCTTCACGGTGGTCGAGGTCGTGGTGTTTGAGACGCTGGCGGTGTAGCTGAGGGTGCTGCCGTTAAAGCTTGGCGACAAGGTGCCGACACTGAGCACCAGGCCGCTGAGGGCCGCGTTGTTGCTCAGGGTCACAAAGGTGCCCGCCGCGCTGTAGCCTGTGCCTTCGGAGTTGGTGGCATAGGCCTTGTAAGAGTAGCTCTGGCCGGGGGTGAGGCTGCTTGCGCTCAGCGTGAAGCCGCCCAGCGTGCCGCTGCTGGCGGGCAGCTTCGTCACACCACCGTTGCCGATTTGTGGGTCGCTGGTAGTGGCGGAAAGCGCATAGACGATGCCGCGCTCGGTGATGGGCGCGAAGCCATCATCGGTGACGGTGCCGCCCAGGGTCGCGCTGTTGCCAGTAACGCTGGCGCTCGTCGGTGTGGTGACTGTGGGCAAGGCGGTGCGGGTGACCACGATGGAATAGGTCCGGGTGGTTGTGCCATCGGGTGCGGTGACGATGACCGAGATGGGATTGGTGCCAACGGTGAGCGCGATGGGGTTGCTATCGCTGCTAGAGCTGACGCTCGCGCCATTGACCGTCACCGTCGCGCCGGCCTGTGCCACGGTTGGCGTCGCCTGAATTGTGGTGGAGGTGGCCGCGACGCTGGTCGTATAACTCAAAGTGCCGCCAGCAAAAACGGGGGCCAGCGTGCCTTCCGTGAGGCTGAGCGCACTCAAGGCCGCATTGTTGCTCAGCGTCGTGAAGCTGCTTGCGCTGCTGTAGCTGGTGCCCTGCGCGTTGGTGGCGAAGGCCTTGAAGGTATAAGCTATGCCTGGTGCCAGAGCCGTCGCGCTAACCGTGAAGACGCCCGTCTGGCCAGTGGTGCTGAGCTTGGTCACATTGCTGCCGTTGATCAGTGGATTGCCATTCAGGCTGGTTTGCGAAAGCACCACGCCGCGCTCGGTGATGGTGGCCAAGCCATCGTCGGTGACATTGCCGCCCAGCGTTGCGGTGGTGCCCGCGACGCTGGTGCTGGTGGGCGTGGTAACCGTTGGCGCAGAGGTGAGCAAGCGCAGCGCAATGGCGTGTTGATGCCAAGTGCTGGCCGAGTTGCTGTTGGTCAACGTAAAGGCGCGAGTCGTGGCATTAGCGGTGAAGCTGTAATCAACCCGAACGCCGTTGCCGAGCCCGAAGGCGCTCTCATCGACGAGCAGATTGTCGCCACTGGAGGCGAAGGTGACCAAGGTCACGCCTACATTGTCGTAGCCGACCCCAAAGAAGGACACCTTGTAAGCAAGACCGACGACAAGGCCGTTGACCGTGACGGAGCCCGGACTGCCCTGATAAACGAAGCTGCTGCCGAGCACGCCGCTGCCTGTGCCACCGAGCGTCGAGATGTTGTTATTGGCCGTCGCAACGACGCTGCCAAAGGTGGCGCTCAGGTTGGTGTTCGAGACCGTGGCCGTGGCGATGCCGGGGACGCTGACACTGTTGACCGTGGCCGCCGTGGCCGCGCCGAAGTGATAGGCCCATTGCGTCTGCGGCGAAGCGATAGTGGTGGTGGCGTCGCCCGTCCACGAAGCGGTGGACCAAGTGCCAGCCTGTGCCGCTGTGGCGAGAGCGAGGAGACAAAGTGTGAGGAATTTTTTCATAGATCGGGAGGGCAAAAACAAAGATCAGGGCTTGGGAGGAGAAGTCTTGGGCAGGCGGCCCGAGGGCGCGGACTGCACGATGGGAGCGGGTGGTGGCTCGGCGGTACCAGGGCGGAAGCCAGCGCCGCTGTCAGTGGCGTAGAGGACGTTGCCCGCCTTGCTGAAGGCGAGTGCCATGCTGCCAGCGGTGTCGGTGAAGGCTTCGACTTCGCCTGACGCGAAGCGGAACCACTCGGGTGCGTCTTTGCCAGCGGATGAAGCCTTGGCAGGCGCGAGGTTGAAGGCGTTGTCGTCGCGCAGGTACTTCACCAACTGAGGCGAGGGCTGAACGGCGATGAACCACTGCCACTTCTTCACGCCATCGCCACCAGACCACTCGCGCCGCTCGGCATGGAGGATGTGGTCGTCGGCGCTGGGATGTTTCCAGAAGGCACGCTCGAAGACGACGGTGGGATTGGTGAGGACGCTCGGCGCGGAGCGCCCCTTGAGATCCGACCGATCCGACAGATCTCGGGCGGCAGGCGCTGACAAATGCCAGCCGAGCGCAGCCACGAGGACGACCAAAACAGCGGCGATGATAACGATGGGTTTCATAGGCCGGAACTGCGGATGGGAGTTTGATCGCCCGTCACCGACAAGGCACGCGGCAACCCCAACGGGGTTGTGGAAAATAACCCAGGGTTGCCGGAGGGGCGTGCAAGCGCCTCGCCCGATGCCACTAAGCGTTGGTCAGCGAGTGCATGGGTCAGTTGATTCTTAACACCGAAGGTGTTGTGGAATTGAGCCCAGGGTTGGCCGAGTGAAGCGAGGCCTACCCTGGGTTTGCGAGCGCCGCGAGGCCGCGCGAATCCGTGACATGGCTGGGTATCACGCTCACCAGAAGCGCCCCTCCCGAGCACAGCTAGCGGCCAGCGATGCTGGGGAAGGGCGCTTCTGGCTGCCACAGGTGCTGGCATTGTCCAGGGTTCGCGCACCTTGCCGCTGCGCGGCAACCCAGGGTAGCCCAGACTCGCTTTGGCTCGCTTGGGCAACCCTGGGCTTAATTCCACAACACCTTCGGTGTTAAAGCCGAACGCCGCGATAGCGAGGGGAGCGCGGGGCTCCGACCCCGCAGCGCTATGCCCTTGCCGTGAAGCTAGAAAGCCCCCAAATGTGCGATAGCTTTGTGCATGCATACAAGCGCTGCGGGGTCGGAGCCCCGCGCTCCCTTTTTTAAACGCGGCCTTCGGATTAAAGCCAAGGCAAGGCTTTAGCCAACCCTGGGCTATTGTCTGTAACCCCGTTGGGGTTGCCGTCAGCGAAGCACAAAGCTCACAACCCGGGCTACCAACGGCTACGGCAGCAGGGGCAGCAAGGATCAGGCGTATGTGACTTTGAGCGGGCATTGGATTGAAAATGGATGATTGGAAATTGGAGAATGAAAAATGGGGAGGCCGGAGGGTGAGTTCAGTGGATTGCACTCATCATGCGACGCTCATCGTTCATCACTCCGTGCCCTAGTTCCCCGAGTGCGAGTAGGTGCGCAGGAAGAGCTGGATGTCCTTCACGCTGCGCACGAAGCGGTTGAGGCCATCGGTCTCGTTGTTCAGCAGGGTGTAGGCGGGGATGACGATCTTCCACTCGCTGTTCCACACGCTGCGGGCGACGAGCCGCGAGTTGGTGAACTCGGCGGGGATGCTGCTGTAGAAGAACGCCTGCGTGCTGACCGGGCGGAAGGCCTGGTGCTTGCGCAGTAGCCAGGGCTGCTCGCTGAGGGTGCCGTCGGCGGTGAAGAACTGCGTGGTGTTGAAGGCGCTGGCACCGAGGTTGTAGGGCAGCGGCAGGGCTTGATCATGCACGTCCCAACTGCGGAGGGTGTTGGTGTCGCCGAGCGGCGGAGCCAGCATGTAATCCGTGCCGCAAGGGATCAGATACGCGTAGGGCGTGGCATTCAGCGAGTTCGGATCGGAGGAGTTGGGACCGCCGGCAGTGGGGTTGCCAAAGGCATACGGATCCATGCCGACGTAACCGGGGAAGACGAGGCCGACGCTGCTGATCTTGGTGGCGTAGCTGCTGGGGCTGTAGTTGTGATCGCCTGCCGCAGTGCTGAGCCCGAAGAAGTTTTTGCCATGCTCAATGCTGGTGCTGAAGGAAATCAGCAATCCGGGCACCGCTGAGCCGTCGGGCTTTCGGATGTTGTTGCACTGCTTCACCACATCGGGATCAGCCATCAAGTTGGGCACGATGGCTTGCTCAAGCGTTTGCTGCCAGGCGACATCGTCATCGGTCTTGGCGGGGTCATCGAGCAGGCGGTAGAGTTCATGCCGCATCGAGAACAGCGTGCCATACTGATCGGGGTTGTTGATGCCCAGGCGGCCTTTGGCGACGGAGAAGTCAGCGTTCAGTTGTGCCATCGTGCCGGCCAAACCAGAGTCCCCGAGTGTGCTGACCGTGGCCTGCGGCACGCCGCCCGTGAGATCGCCGAGCGCACGCGAGGACACGATCTTGTTGATGACGGCTTTGCCCTCGGGCGTGCCGAGCAGACCGGTCTCATAGTCGTAGCTCTTGGCCGCGAGGTAGGAGTACCGGCCCGCGAGATCAAACAGCGTGCGGTACTGCTCTAGCGCTTCATTGCGGAAGGTGCGGAAGGTCAGGTCTTTGGTGCGATAGCCGGTGATAACGGCGGCGGCACGATTGCGGAAGGTTTCGCGTTCGACGAGCACACGTTGACCAGAGGTGGAAAGGTTGGTGACATTCTGATTAGCGTTCTGCAATTCGGCCATCAGCGTGGCGAGGTGATACTGCTGGTTTGCCAGTTCGTAATAGACCCGCTCAAAATCAGATGCCGCCTGGAGTTCCTGCTGATTGAAGCCTATTTCCAGTAGCGTTCTCTCCAGTTCAGAGGCCAGGGATCCTGCTTTAGCCCTAAGTACCATGGCGGCCGCTTGCAGGGCGACTTTGGCAAGTTTTGTGGACAAACTAATTCCAGTCACAGCGGCCTTGATGGCACCCCGAGCAGGCGCAGTGGCGTCAATCGACGTGCCTGCCGCTGTCGGCAACGTTTCGGCTACAGCGGCCGCCGTTTGGATGGTTACTTCATTCGCCACACCAATCTTCTCACCGATAGCCGAAAGGACGCCAGCGGCTGCGTTCAGGACAGCAATCTTGCTGCCGGCCTCCTTCTTTTCTGTGATCTGATCAACATGGCTTTGCACCAGTCCCTGGAAAACTTCACCCCCTCGCTGGAAGCGTTTCTGCAACACTTGCAGGTCTTGGTTGGCCTCAAGCAATGCCACCTGCGCGAGGTACGACTCCATCAAAGCTTTCTGCAACGAGCCTGTTTGTGGTCGGCTTCCCAATGAACCACTGGGTTCGAGCACTGTGGCGAACTGCGCAAACTGATTGGGCGCGATGGTGACGGACTTGGCGACCGTGTTGATGGTGTTGTAGCTGTTGACGATGTCCGTGATGGCATTGCCTGTGAAGCCCCTCACCTGAGTCGGGACACGAATGTTCACAGTAACTGGCACTGTGGTGTTCACCAAATCGGTGGGCCGGTCGATGATAAACCACCGTTCGGTGTCGGGACCGGCGTAGCCCTGCGCATAGGCTTTACCTGCGCCGATGTCGCCTCCATACGGGCTGCCATAGATTTCTTTGAGCTGCTTCACATAGGCCTTTTCTTGGTCTTCGATGGCCTCTTGCTCGCTGCCGATTTGATTCTCCTGATTGCGCAGCAGGCGGGTCATCTTGGCGGCTTGGTCGAATGAGCCCTTGGCATTGAGCACGGCACGCAGGGCGCGGGCGTTGACTTGATCATAGTGCGAGCTGCCCGCACGGAGTTCGGTGGGCGAGATGTCGAAGGCGATGGCACCGGGGCTGAGGCCGAGGGGATTGAGATGGGCGTTGGCGAGATCCATGCCGGACTGGAAGGTGTCGGCGCTGGCAACGAGTTCGTTGAGTTCTGGCACGGTGGTGCGGTCGATGATCTGCACGCCGGTGTGTGCAGGATTGGTATCGACGGAAGGCAGCATGGCGTTGCCGACAATCCAGTTGAGGTAGCTACCCTGGGCGGCGCGGCTTTCCCATTCATCAAGGCCTTGGTGGCGCTCAGTGCCAGTGATTGGATTGGGCTTGCCATCGCGGAACTGACTCCAGCCAGAGGCGGGATCATCTTGGTAACTTTGGCGATGCACCAGGGAAACGATCTGCGCGGCGGTGCGGCTGATGTTGCCTGCGGCGGCGGCGAACTTGCGTTCGTCCTTGTAGTCCACCAGCACGGCCTGGCCGAGCACGGTCACGGCTTCAGCCTGGGGCGTCCAGGTGAAATAGGGATGGTTGAGCAGCTTGTAGTAGCCTTTGATAGCGGTGAGGTAGTGGCCATAGGCATCGCCGTGGCCTTGCGGGAACATGCGCTGAGCGTCAGCGGCATCGAGCTTGCCATCGGCAGTGCTGCTCCCGGATTTTTCTTTGATGTTGTAGTTCACCGCATACAGCACTTCACCGCTGTTGATGCCACGGGTGTAATTCCAGAACAGGCGGTTGTAGGCGGGCGTAAGCGACACGGCAGGCGATCCGAAGTCATCGCGCCCGCGCAGCAGAGACAGCTCTTCATCGAGCGAGCTGCTGACCTGGCCTTCAAAGGAGAAGCGGCTGGTGTTGACCTCGGTGACGCTGGTTTGGTCGTCGATGGAGATGGTGGGGTTGGCGGCGTCGGCGTAGGCTTCATTGCCCAGAATGGTGTAGAGATCATTGAGATAGCCTGCGGCGAGAATGAGGGCGTTGTTGGCGGAGTTGAAGTCAATGCCAGAGCCGATGGTGAAGGATTTGCCACGGTTGAGCACGGTCTCGTAGATCTCGATCAGGCCAGCATCGTTGATGTTTTCGAGGTTGAGCGCGATGTCGCCTTCCCAGCGTTTGCCAGCCTGGGTGAGCAGGCTGACGTCGGTGTTCACCGAGCTGTTGTAGAGGTTGTCCATGCGCTGGTTGAAGGGGTTGATCTTCGCCAGCACACGCTTGATCCAGCCTTCGACGAGCACTGGCGAGTCCCAGGTCGAGTAGTCGCTGTCGGGGGCACCAACCTTCTTGTAGCGCATGGTGAAGTAGGTGTCCGCCATCAGCACGGCTGGCGTGCTGAGCACTGCCGCAGGCGAGCCGCCGACGAGCACGCTGCTGCCAAGATTGGGGATGAGTGGATCAATCCAGTTGGGGCCGCTGGTCTTGTCGCCCGTGGGTGGCAGGCCGCTGGTCGGAAAGCCATAGCGCCATTGGAAGACAAAGTTCTCGGGCCGCGCGCTGTAGTCGCCGCTGTGGCGCAGCACGACCTGCTCATCGAGCGGGTTGCTGGCCAGCAGCACCTTCAAATCGCCAGGATAGATGGTGGGATCGACCTTGATGATCTGCATCACCACGGGATCGCCTGCATCGGTGAAGCACTTGCCGTTGCCAAACACCAGCGTGACGTAGCCGCTGTCCTTGCCCGTGGTGCTCAGCGCATAGCTGTCCACCGCCGTGTCGGGATGCCGGATGTCGGGCAACTGCTGCGTTAAGAGAGTTCGATGATCGAGCGCCACATCCACCGACTTGCCTGCGGGCGGCGCGGAGAAAATGAGGGTCGGGGGATCGACATAGCCGGATCCTTGTTTGGTCACGGTGACCGCAGTTACCTTGCCAGCCACCATCGTGGCGGTGCCTGTGGCTAACACGCCACCCTGAGGCGGAGCCGAGAAGGTGACAGTCGGAGCAAAGCTGTAGCCCCAGCCGGGATAGAGCACCTGAGCGCTCGCGACCTTACCGCCTGTTAGCGAGGCTTCCGCCGTCGCGGGTTCATTGAGCTTGAAGGTTTCCAGTGTGGTGGACAGCCCGTCGATGGCGGCGTTCCACTTGGTGATTTCCGCAGGCGACGCGCCGGAGCAGAGATTCTTCAGTGCCGTGACATCGGCGAAGCTCAATGCATTGAGGTTGAGGTAATCCACGCCCACGGTCACGTCGATGAACTCGCCCGTGAGCACCAGCGCGCCCTTGGTGCCTTTGGTGGGGTCGAAATAGAAGCGGTTCTGCAGGTGCGGTGGCAGTTGTTGGAAGTAGGTCTTGCCTGCGTAGAGGCTGGTCAGCAGAGCCTTGGGCAGAGCCGTCAGCCCCACCCTGGCATCATCCAGGTTGATGGTCTTCTGGCGCGTCGGGTCTTGCAGGAATACCGAGTCATTGCTGCTGCCGCGATTGGCGATGGATTGCTGGTAGAGCACCTGCGCGCTGGCCTGGCCGCGCACCTGGGGCAAGCCTTCGCCTGCGGCCAAGGTCAGCGTCTGGCCAGTGAACAGCGTGCCGACTTTGATGTTGGCCCGCGTGGCGGCAGGCAGCGAGGGATCGTCGGGCCACTTGGGTTTGTAGGTCAGTGTGACGGCATCACCCGAATCGAGCGGTTTCCCAATGTCTGCGGCGACAAAGGGCTGCACGCTGCCGACGGCTGGCTGCTTGGTCATGCCAGGAAAGTAGAAGCCCGCCTGCAAGTAGTAGTAGAACTTCATGCCGAAGGTCGGCGCGCCACCGTTGTGCGGCCCACGGTAGATCCAATGCACGCCCTTGCGATCCACGAAGGTAAAGCTGTTGTAGTCCGTCGGGGCACCCGCTCCGGCAGCGGTGTCGGGAGCGAGTCTCACCTCCTTGTTGCGCACCGTATGACCGTCCTTTTGCAGGGGGATGGGCAGCCCCGTCAGCGGCATGGGCGGCTGGGCAGGAGTGCCTGCGATCTTGTCATAAACCAACGGATAGGTAACGGTTTCTTTGAAGACCTTGGCAATGCGCATCGCAGGGCGACTGCTCGCGGCCTCGTTGTATTGAATGAGCACATAAGGCTCCGAGCTGGTGCTGGTATTGAGGTCGCTGCGCAGCGCATAGGCGTTGCCGTCGAGCAGCAGCGCATGTTCCTCATTGGGGTTGTAGCCGATCTTGGTGGCGTCGTTCTGGACGTAGATGTTACCAGCCGCTTGCACGGAGGTGAGGCTGGGGTTTTCCAGTCCGAGCGTTGAGGCGATGACGAGTTCCTGCGGCTGCTGCTGCCGCTGCATCACGAAGGTCGTGCTATTGGTGACACTCGTCACCACGTAGCTGCCACTGGGTGCTCTGGCAGTCGCAAACAGCAACGTGTTGGGCAGAGTCAACACCGTGCCAACGGTGTAGCTCTGGGCCGTCCGCGTGGTCACGGTGTAACTCGCGTCTGGGTAGCTGATGAGGTAGTTGGCCTTCACCGCAGGCACATAGAAGGACTCGAACTTGCTGCTCGGCGCGCGCACCTGCTTGAACCACCAGACGCCCAAATTGCGGTCAGCGCTCAGGGCATTGACCGGGATGATAGCCCCAGCAGAAGCAGCCGCCACACCGCTGACGAAGGGGTTGATGTAGGCCGCCTCGGAGTAGCAGAGACCGCTGGTGATGTAGCCGCCCAGCTCATACCCGTTGGAAGGTGGTTCGAGGCGGTCGCCGACGTTGGCGGCGAGGTCGTTGTCGGCGATGCCATCGGCGTTGCTGTCATTGAGCGTAGAGACGGCCGGCATGGCAATGATCGGGCCAGCGCCGTCGGTGTCGATCACCGCCGGGCTGCCCAGCAAGGTTTGCGACTGAATGAACAGCCGCACATACCAAGGCCCAGCCGAGGAGCTGAACTTCAGCATCGAGCGGTTGGTCTTGTCGGCACTGGCGGCGAAGTCCACCAGCAGCCGCTGCGTCTCGGCGTTCACCGAGGTTTCCTGCTCGGTGGGATCGTCTTGGAAGATCACCTCCGGCAGGCTGGTGGCGGCGAATTGCAGCGCGGTGGCCACCGAGTTACCGGTGTCTTCCACGTTGACGGGTTCATACGACGCCAGCGTGGGCGGCCAGGTCTGCGTGTAGTTGCGCTTCAACTTGGGCCAGTTGATCGACAGTCCTGGCGCGGAGGGAGCGGCCAGGAAATGGATGGCGGCGTCCTTTTTCTCCAGCCAGTAAATGGTCACCAGATCGGGATCAAGGTTCTCGCGTTCAGCGTAGTAGTCGCTGATGCCGTCGGGGCGGAGGTAGTCGCCATACAGGGCCTTGCCCACCTGCGCGGTGTTGAACTGCACGGCGGGGATGAGCTGGTCGTCGCCTTCCTCGGGGAAGCCCGTGCGCGGCTTCAGCCTCTCGCCCAGATAGGTGGGCACGGTGGCCACCTCGGCCACGCGGTGGATGTCCAGCAAGTCGGCCCCAAGGAACTCATGGATTCCAGTGCTGCCCACTTTTTCTTTGCCCAGGTACTCGATGAAGATGCGGCCTTCGACGTTGTAGGCATGAAGAGAAGCCGGGCCGTTCTCCTTGTCATACCAGAGCGTGCGCTGTTCACCATTGGAGGTATCCCCGTTGGGATTGCTGCCCACGGGCACGTACTCGGTCGTCATGCCGGGGACGAAGGTGTTGTACACCGGGTTGGCCCGCACGATCTTACCTTCCGGCACCATCACCAGCGGGCTTCGGAAGCCCTTCTCTGTCCAGAAAATGCTGCGCGCATCCTGCGGGTTTCGCGAAGCCGAGGAAACAACGAAGCTCTCCTGCCGGAACTTGTAGGTGGGCACTTGCTCGCCCGCCTCGCTGGTATCCGGTGCGGTGGTGACCCAGGTGATGACGACGCGCCCGGCCTGGGTGGCAAACACACGGTTGGCGTGAGGGCTGTAATAATAGGGCTGGTAGGGCGCAAAGGTAATGGCGGTGGCGCTGGCGATGGTGCGGTTGGCATTGCCTGCGAGCGTGACGCTGGTGCCGCTGATGAAGTTCACTCGCTGGCCCAGTAGCGTGGCCCCAGTGACAAGGTTGTCGGGTGTAGAGACGACTGTGACTTTGCTGCTGGTGGTCGAGCTTTGAGTGATTGTCACGTTGCCCACATCTGGCAAGACTGTGCCAGCAGCGACAGCCGAGAAGGTCTCGCCGGGCTCCACGGGATTGGTGCGCCAGTAGTTGGTCGCCGTTACATCCAGCGGCACGTCATTCCAGTCCAGGGTGGGTGGTGGTATCACATCACCGAGGAAGTACAGCGTGGGCGTGGAGCCGAAGCTGTCGCCGAAGCTGGAAGCCTCCAGGATGATGGTGGCGGTGACTAGCAATGTCGGAGGCCAGGTGCCTGTTTTCACGAGGTTGTTCGGCAAGTAACTCGCTAGCTCAGGCTGCACGTTGTCCACGGCAGCGGCGCGATAGGCCGCCGAGCTCCCCGAAGTGCTGGACCAGCCGGAATTGGGCGTGCCCGTGGTGGTGCCGAGAACCAGGATGGTCGGTGGCGCAATGCGGATGGTGGGCAGACTGCCAGCCGTGTAGCCACTACCACCATCGACGATGGTGAAGCCAGTCACTATCCCCCCCGAGATGGTAGCAGTGACCCTGGCCGTGGAGCCCGAAGCAGGCGGGCCGATGACGACCAATGGTGGGGCCGAGTAGCTACCGCCAGGGCTAGTGATGGTGATCTTGGTCGCGTCCACCTTGCCCGAGGTAATGCCCGTGACGGCGGCCCCCGCACAGCGTGGATCGAGCACGTTGGTGGGGTCGAGTTGAATCTCGAACTGCGCCTGCGCCGTGTGGGCAAGGAGCAGGGAGCAGAAGGCAAAGAGGAGGTGGCGCATGCAGATCATAGCGGGAGGCGGGGGAAGGAATGACGAAGGGCGAATGTCGGAAGGGGGTTACCGGGCGAGGTGGCAGCGGTGGGCGAATGACGGGGCGTTCAGGCGCGCTGTAGGGCGTTGCTGGGCGCGGAAGCGTGAAGCTGGGGGCTGAGCTTGGACTGGAGGCGTTGATTCATCCCCAACGCCAAAGGCGTTGCGGCCCGCCCAGGGTTGGCCAGCGAGTGCAGGTGTCAGTTGATGCTTAACACCGAAGGTGTTGTGGAATTGAGCCCAGGGTTGGCCGAGTGAAGCGAGGCCTACCCTGGGTTTGCGAGCGCCGCGAGGCCGCGCGAACTCGTGACATGGCTGAGGATCACGCTCACTAGAAGCGCCCCTCCCCAGCAGTGCCAGCGGCCCGCGATGCTGGGGAAGGGCGCTTCTGGATGCCTCGGGTGCTGGCATTGTCCAGGGTTCGCGCATCTTGCCGCTACGCGGTAACCCAGGGTAGCCCAGACTCGCTTTGGCTCGCTTGGGCAACCCTGGGCTTAATTCCACAACACCTTCGGTGTTAAAGCCAAGACAGGGCTCCAGCCCAATCTTCGTGGCATTAGGAGCCCCAACGCCAAAGGCGTAACACATCCTGCCAGCAGCAGGCTGCCGCACTCCACGGGCTGCGCCACCCTTCGATGTCATTCGCGTCTTCATAGCGGCTGAGTCAGCAGCGTTACTCGGCCTTCAGCGAGGCGGTGCGGATGATGGACTTGTCCCCACTGAGCAGCTTCTCGATGGCGGCCAGCTTGGCATCGCGAGTCTTGTCCGCAGCTTCGAGGGCGGCGACGCGCTCGCGCAGGGCGGTGTTTTCGTCCTGCAAGGCCTTCACTTCGGCGTCCTTCTCCTTCTTGATCTGCTGGGTGGCGGAGACGTTCAGCATGGAGATCGCATCGTAGTCCACCACGCGGAAGTCGTTCACTTCGCGGCCATAGACAAACACCTTTTCGCCAGCGGGCTTGAAGGCGGTGCGGAATTTCTTGTGCTCCTTCTCGTCGATCTCCAGCACCTCATACACTTCCTGGGTTTCGTCACCGATCAGCCGAACTCTCTCGCCTTTCTTCAAGTCGGTTGCCAAATGCACCCAGCCGTCTGCGATGGTTGCGCTTTTGAAGATGTCTGGGACGACACCAGTGGACTTGCTGACGGCCTGCGGAAATACTTTCTCAACTTGCTGGGCGATGACCTTCTTCTGGGGGGCCTGAGAGGCGCTGTGATCCTTATAACGATAATCGGTGACCTCAATGCTAAGCAGACGGTTCATATCTTCAGCCCCATTAGAAATACCTTTCACAACTTTGATACGAGAGTCGGAATTAGTGTGGACATTCCCATCCACCCGAATGCCTCCATTAGTATGGATGGCGATATCTTGGGTCAAGTTGCGGTCAGGTTGCCACGGCGGATCATCGTTCATTTCAACATATGAATAAAAAGTTTGGCTGACTTTCTTTGTTACATGAAGACCAGCGTC
The DNA here is from genome assembly GCA_031411235.1 of Verrucomicrobiota bacterium. Classification (GTDB taxonomy): domain Bacteria; phylum Verrucomicrobiota; class Verrucomicrobiia; order Verrucomicrobiales; family Verrucomicrobiaceae; genus JANOAR01. Next base: position 24,722 of record JANOAR010000275.1, read on the forward strand.
AGGGTTATTGGTGCCGATGCCGACTTTACCGTCTGTTTTCACGATCATTCGCCCGCCAGCGACACTAGCTGAATTGATACTGAAATCATAGTCAGCGGAGTATTGAGTGAAGGCATTGGTGCTCATGCCCCCATTGGAAGACACATGATTAGCGGATGAGATTGTTCCAGAGGTCGTAATGTTAGTGGTGCTGATGCCGCCATTGGCAGTGATGCCGCCATTGTTAACGACCAAGCCGCCATTGGCAGTGATTTGTTGACCGGCACTGATTTGACCATCGATGGAGATCCCATTGTAACTATGGAGAGCGTTGACCAACTCCACGTTGCCGTAAAACACATGCGAACCCGCTTGATAATCCAACCGAGCTCCAGCACTTGCGATTAGTCGGCAATTGTAATCCGCCGACGTGCCGTCACTGGTAAAATCAATGTAAGGTGAACCGCTTCTTATCTCCAAAGCAGAAAGACTGCTCGGCTGCGGCAGGGCTGCCGTGTTGGTGAGCTTGGCCGCATCCAGGCTCTGAATCTGGCTGTTGGCGATTAGGCTCCCTATCTTGGCAGCGCTGATGCTGCTAATTTGTGCGTCACTGACCTGTCCAATGAGCTTGCTGACGCTCAAGCCAGAGATTTGGGAGTCACCAAGGATGGGAAGCCGGGCTGTGGCCAGCGTTCCAGAGGTGATGTTGGCCGCATTGAGGCTAATCAAACCAGCGCCGTTGCCCGTGAAGTTGCCCGCACTGATGGTGGCATTGGTGAAGGTGGATGTGCCAGTCGTCTGGACGACATTGTTCGCGGTTTCGCTGAACTTCGAGCGGAAGGCGAAGGCCGAGGAGGCGATCTGCTGGCGCGGGGTGATCTCGGTGTCCACGGTGGGGGTGCCGTCATCCACGGTGACGCCGAGGTAGCGCTCGCTGGCGTTAAAGGCGGTGGCGAGGATGGTCTCGCTGCCGCCCACGCGGGTGCCCTGGCCGACCAGCGCGCTGAAGTCGCCATGCAGGATGGCGACGGTCTGCTCCTCGGCATAGATGAGGTCGCCAGCGGCGATGCTGGTGGCGTGCCCCCAAAGTTTGAAGGTGACCTTGCGGTTCACGGGTGTGGTCTCGCCCACCACCACGCCTGCGGAGTTGAGCACCCGGCCACGGTAGTTGATGTAGCTGGGGATGCCATTCACCACGGACTGCGCCTGGGCGCTGCTGTGCAGCAGGGCGGGAACGGCGAGCAGGGAGAGCAGCAGCGCGTGCAGAGGTCGCTGTCTGCCGAGGGGCGATGGGAGGCGGGGGGCGGTGTTGGTTTTCATGGCGTGATGGATGGCGGGAGGGTTGAGATGGCGGGTGGCTGTTGAGAAAGGGTGATGAAGTTTCATGGCGTGAGGGTGAGGCTGCCGATCTCGGCGGCGCGGCGAAGCTCGAAGGTGCCAGTGACGTGGAGGTCGTCCTTGTGCATGCCCTTCACGATCTCGGCGTAGGTGCCGCCGATGACGCTGCTGCCCCAGCCGGTGGTGACGCTGCTGCCTGCGGGCGGGCTAGCGGTGAAGGTGAAGGTGACCTGGCGCTCAATGGTGTAGCTCTCGATCTTTGCCTCGGTGATGCTGTTGCCCTGGGCGTCCTTGTTGTCGTGATCAGGGTGATACTGATGCACGAAGGGATTGGTGGGGTCATTGAACGGCACGACGATGGTGCGGGTAAAGCTGCCATCGCTGACGTTGCCACTGCCCACGGGCTCCTGGTCATCGAGCACGCGGTCGAGCGGCATATGGACGGCGACGATGCGGCTGGCGGTGGCTTTGGCATCGGTCTTGAGCCCGCTTTCTTTGGTGCATAAACCGATGTCATTGGGTAGCGCGGCCAGTTGGCCGAGGAAGACCTGGGACAGCAGCCGGGTGGTGCCATTATCGGCGACATGCAGGATGTAGCGCAGCGGGTAGGAGCGCCCGGTGGCGGTGAGGGCGTTGGCTTCGGGCTTGCTCTCGACTTTCTTCACCTGTGCATCGCCAATCCACAGCCCGGCGAGCGAGGTCTTGCGGGCGCGGACGGGGAGGTTGATTTCGAACAGGTTGGCGTTGTCGGTGAAGCGCAGCAGCGAGGCGTAGAAGGCATCGTTGGCTCCGGTCATGGAACTGCGCTTGATGCCAAAGCTCAGCTCCTTGCTGGCATTGGGCGCGAGCACTTCGGTGTAGGAGGCGCTGATGGGCGTCTCGATCCAAGTGGCGGTGGCGGCATCGAAGGTGCGGCGAGTCACCGGCACCTGACCGCTGATGCTCTCCAGGCCCAGCGGAGCGGAAGCCGATGCGACGGGAGCGATGGTAAGCGTCATCGTCGAGGTGGTGCGATTGAGCACCCGCGCGGTGACGATGCTGCCGGTGCGGCCAAAATCCATGCCCGCCGCCTGCGAGAGGGTGACTTGCAGCGGGGCGTAGAAGGTGCCGACGACCTCGGTGTCAAACCAGTAGGCCTGGTTGCGGTCCAGGCGCTCCAGGCTGGGCGAGAACACCTGCACGGGGTTGGTGGATCCGAGGTCGCCGCCGTTGTATTTGAAGATCTTGGCGTTGGTGGCGATGGCCGCCGGAAAGGTGGTGAAGTAGGTGCTGAACAACGGGTAACTGCTGCCGTTCAGCTTGGTGGGAAAGCCCATCAAATTGGCTCCGTTGCGCACCCAGGTGCCGGTGGGCGGCATGGGTCGCTGCACGAGGGCGACCTTGAAATTAGCTGCCGTGGTAGGACTGCATTTGACCAAATACGCCGACTGCCCCGCCATGCCAGACAAGGTATTGGCCGAGCCGCCGCGCACCCAGACGTTCCACTCAGGCGTGCCGGGAGTCGGCAGCAACGGCGTGGCGGTGAATTGCACTTGATTCGGATTGGGCACCCAGCGCCACACTTCCTGCACGTCCGGGTAGGCGGCGAAGGTGTCCGCCATGTTGGCCTGGGTGGCATCGCCGTGCAGGTAGATGGCGTTCCATCCGGCCTTAAGGCTGTAGTTCACGCTCTGCCACTGGGCGTGGAGAGCTGTGGGAACGAGGCAGAGGGCGAGGAAAAGGAAATGACGAATGTCGAATGTCGAATGATGGAATCTGAGCGGAGGCGGACAAGGGTTTGATACCTTGTCGGGAGATTGAAGGGGAGGATAGGTTTGCATGGGCGAGAGGCTTTCAGGGTTCGTCATTCGGATTTCGGGAATTAGGGAATTTGGATTTCTGCCCCTACCTCACCGTGAGCCGGTAGAACTCCTTGGTGCCGCCCGCTGTAGGCGTTGTGAAGGCTGAGAGAATACCGACATCGACGGCGCGATAGATGCTCGCCCCGACGGCAGGCTCGCCGATGGCGAAGGGCACCGCCGACCAGGTCTTCACGTCGGTGCTGCGCTCGATGGTGTAGGTCTTGCCGGTGATGGCATAGAATTCGAGACGCACGCCGGTCGCGTTCTTTTCCTTGATGGTGAGGCCAAATCTCTCGGTGGCATCGCCTGCAAACGTACCGGCCACGTACTCCTGCCAGTTGGTCAAGCCGTCGTGGTCGAAGTCGCCATTCTTGTCGATGAGGTTGATCGGCCAGTTGCCGTTTTCATCGGGAGAGTAGCCCGCTTGGTAGAGCTGCCACTGCTCCCAAATGTCCGGTAGGCCATCGTGATCGAGGTCTTCGCCGAGGTTCAAATCCAGCCGCACGCGCTCGCCGCCTTTGCCAGCGGTGAGGTTGCCGCTGACCTCGATGGGATAAAACAGCGCGCCATTCATCTCGACCACTAGGCTGTACAAGCCCTGCGCCGCGACGGCCTTCTCGGTGTAGAAAGTGGTGCCGCTGCGGTTCTGGTCGATGCGGATGCTCAGCTCGTAGTTTTGATCGAGCTGGAGGCCGGTGGTGATCGGGGTGCGCTCAATTTCGACGCCGCCCTTGAGAAGCACCAGCGTGGCACCCTCCACATCCAGCGTCTGGCCCACCTGATCCCGCACGGTGCCGTAGAGCGTGTAGTATGGCGCAGGCGGAAAGGCCTGAAGCCATGAAACGGCGAGGAGGAAAACCAAGGAAGTCAGGCTGAGTGTTTTCATAAACGGGCGGGGAGGCGGAGGAGGGGGAAGTGTTGCAGACCGGGGAGGTGTTATGCCCGCAGCCGTCTGGAAGGCTTAGGTTGCGGTATAGCCTGTTTCAGCGAGGCGCGGATCGCATCCGCCTCGGCGATGTGGGCGCGGTAAGCGCAAGCGGCGGCAGCCATGCGGCTATGCACGCTGAGGCGCTGGAAGATCTCCTTGAGGTGGGCCTTCACCGTGAAGAAGCTGCACGCCAGGATAATGCTGATTTCGCTGTTGGTTTTGCCCTCAGCCACCCAGTGCAGCACCTCGGCCTGCCTCGGCGTGAGGCCCAACCGCTGCTCCAGAAGGGCGGCGGCGGCTTTAACGGGGGAGGAGGAAGATTCTAGAGCGGAAAGCACTGCCGCCTTATGCCGACGGATGGGAATCTCGCTATTGCCCGTACGGGCTATGGCGTCAGGCGGGCTAGCGAAGGGCTCCGCGCTGGCCACGCTGCACAGCAACGACGCGAGATACGGCGAGGTATGCGGGGCTAAGGGCGAGGGCATAAGGCGCATGGGGGTGAAGGTGAAACTGCTGAGGCCAAGCCTCCCGTGCAGTTCTACCGCCCGAACTCAGCTGAGTGAATGCGAAGGTAGAAAATGAAGCGGAAGAGATGGCGTCACCATCCACTATCCCATTTCTAAGCAGCCGTTACGCCGACCCAGAAACTATTTTCAGTATTACAAAACCTTCAGGCACCTCGTCCTTCGTGGTTTCGTGCGAACCGCTTTCATGCCTCCCCTAAAGGCAATGGGTTTTGCCCGTGGCGCTGGCTAAAAAGTAAAACTTCCGGCGACAAATCCAGCATCAGATGGAAACACAGAATGCTACATTAGTCATAATGTCAGCCGCAGCTTCACCTAACCTCTTCCCGTCCACTCGCTGGACTCTGTTGCAGCACGTGCGGGCGGGCTCGGCGGCGGAGGCTCGGGCGGCGCTGGAGACGCTCTGCCGCACCTACTGGTATCCGTTGTACTGCGTCGCACGGCAGAAACAGCTCGCGGAGCATGACGCGCAGGATGCGGTGCAGGGTTTTTTTGAAAGTGTGCTCAGGCGCGAGACCTTTTCCACGGTGGACGAATCTGCGGGCAAGCTGCGCCAACTCCTGCTCACGGCCTTTGATAACTACTGCACGCAGCAGTGGCAGAAGGCCCACCGCCTGAAGCGCGGCGGTGGCGCAGAGCATGTGGAATTCACTGAGCTGATCGACACCGAACAAGCCGAGCTGCGCTACCTGAGATCCAGCGCTGGGCGCAGCGTTTTTTTAAATCCTTGCGCACTTGGTCGCGCAAGACCTCGTTGATGCGCGGTAGGATGCACTGGCTCGACCACTGGGCAAAGGCATCATGCACCGTGCTCTTGGGCGGGAAGGTCTTTGGCAACAGCGACCCTTGGCAGCCTGCTTTGAGGATGTAGCGAATGCCATCGAGGCAGGCCCGTGCGGACTCCGGGCCACGGTA
>JANOAR010000276.1:0-12203 GCA_031411235.1 Verrucomicrobiota bacterium
ACTCAACAGCCGCATCCAAGCCATCAAGAGCGCAGCAAGAGGCTTCCGCTCCTTCGCCAACTATCGAGTGCGTATCCTCTTCCACTGCGGCAAACTCGATCTCAAACCCTCAATCGCCCATTAAAACCCGCGTAGAACCCAATTCGGAGAGTTTTCCGAGCAACCCTACAAGCCACAAAAAACCCACGCGAAAGATTACAAGTCTCAAGCGTGGGTTAATCCAGCAAATTTGCTGATGGTCAGAGTTATCTAGGAGGGCCCAAGAGACCCGCATCAGGTGCCCCTGCACCAGCAGCAGCCTCAGTTGGCCCCACGGAGATCGAAGGCCCCTTAATGGGTTGGCCGGAAGGGTCAATGAGCTTAGCCGTGACGAAGATCATCAGATTCCTTTTGAAGTGATCTTCAGCCTTGGTTTGGAAAAGGCGACCAATGATAGGCAGATCGCCAAGGAAAGGAACTTTATCCTCGACGTCTTGAACGTCTTCGCGAATCAGACCACCCATGGCTACGGTTTGCCCATCCCAGACTGATACCGAAGTTTGCAGTTTACGGGTTGAGAAAATAGGCTGTGGGATACGGTTTTCGGTAAGTGTGATGGTGGTTGGATTGCCCAAGGCATCGGTTGAACCTGTTTGGATCGGGCTACCATAGTTAATGAAACCTTCGAACTCGGTCACTTCGGGAGCGAGGGTAAGGTCGATAGTGTATCCATCGGGGCCGACCACGGGATCAACTTCCATGCGCACACCAATAGGCTTCATTTCGAAGGCCGTAGGGGTCGTTGGAGTCACGGGGAAGCTACCTTGGCTTGAGGCACCTGTAAGAAGGTTGGTTGAGCCACCTGCTGTGCCACCAAACTGCTGAGGAATTTCTGGTGGATCGAACTCGGTAGGATAAATGAACTCACGAATCACTTCAATAGTAGCTCTTTGACCGCCTTTGGTTGTGATGCTTGGAGCACTCATAAGGTCAACACCCTTCTTTTGATTCAAGGCGCGAACGACAACTTGGAACTGAGGGTCGGTAAGGACACCCGAGAGGGCGAAGATACCAGGGCTGACGCTCGAAACAGCTGCACTTGCGGAGATCAGGCCATCAATAGAGTCTGGCTCAACGGCGGCAGAACCAAACCGAAGACCACGGGAAATGGGGTTGCCACCGACTGGTGAGCCCGATCCTTGCAGGAAGGGGAAGTCAATCGTAGCACCACTTTGATTTTGGAGGCTACCATTGGGGGAATTCCCCAGAGTGCCGCCCGTGCCAAAGACTCGATCACTGCCTGGGACACTGAAAGGTCCTAACAGCCAATCAAAGCCCAATTCATCGGTGTTTTTCTGACTCACTTCGACGAATTTGGTCGTGATGTAAATCTGCTTGGGTGCCTTTTCCTTGAGCGATTCTACAAGGGTCTCAACCATGTCTAAATTGGGCTGAGTATTCTTCACAATCAGGGTCGAATTGACGGGGTTGAACACAGCCGAACTGCCTTCGGGGAAAGGAATACCTTGAGATACAAGGATTTCCTTGGCTCCCTTTCTGGGGGCAATTTTGGGTGCTGCGGCTGCGGCACCAGCACCTGCGGCAAATGGATCAGGCGCTGCGCCACCGCCACCTGCATCATCAGAACCACCAATCGTTGGGAAGTCAGGCGGCACTTTATAAACACGCGTGAACTGCTCGGTGGTGGATTCAGAGATGGGCACAACCAGCACTGCATAAGGCTCGACTTTGTACTTCATGCCAGCCAATTCAGTGATGTAACGAAGCGCCTCTTCCATCGGCACGTCCTTCAAATCAAGAGTAATAGAAGCAGCATTGACGGTTTCGCCAGCCTTTAGAATGATGTTCACACCCTTGCGAGTAGGATCTTGTTCATTGACATCAAGGTCGCGACTCTTCACACGCAGATACTCGACAGCCTCATCAATAGTAGCTCCAGCGAAGCTCACTTGAGGGAACACAATGTCCTTCATTTTCGTCGAGAGGTATTTCCCTGCAGAGGCAGTCACGGTGCCGTAGTTGGGATCAACATTGGTGGCTGCGATAGCGACTTTGTCTTCCCAGGCTTCACTCACCAAATTAAGCATACGCGAGCGCTGATGGTCACGAGCGGCTTCAAAGTATTCACCTTTGCGATGCTCATCTTTTTCCATGCCACGGCGGGCCGCAACGTTATAGGGGTCATCAATGATGGCCTTTTGAAATTCTTTGTTCGCGCTATCAAAGTTGCCCAGATCTTGCTCACTGTTGGCCATCTGAAGGCTGCGCTCTACTCGCTCCACCTTGGCGACGTGCTCAGGCGTGAGTGCTGGCGGGTAACGATCTGAGTCACCAAGCTGCTTTTTGAGAAGCTTAGCTGCTTTGTGGTCGGGATTGATCGCGAGTGCGCCATCCACCAAGGTGTAGGCCTCTGCATAGCGACCACTCTTAGCGCGCTCCTTGGCCAATGCGACGGAGGCATCAGCAAACTTTGCCTTGGCGACAGCGCGCCACTCCTGAGTGGTTGGCGCATCTGGAAGCGCTTCAAGGGCGGCCTTGTACTGGCCTAGAGCCGTTTCATAGTCACCTTCGGCATAGGCTTTGTCACCACGCTCGATGGCTTGACGAGCATCCTCCATTCGTGCCATACGACGCGCAATTTCGCGCTCGGCGATTCCAGAAAGTCCTCCGGGAGAGTCTCCAGCCTGTATAGCCAGTGGCGACAGGGCAGAAGTAAGAGCGGCAAGGAGGACAAGGTGTGTGCGAGACACTTGACTTGGTAGTCGGGACATAAGGTGGGCTACGGGAGTGATTACTTTGGCTGAGGGTGTGTTACAGTGTCGAAATTTTAGCGCTGTGGCGAGACGAAAATGATAGTTCATGCACTTTTTTTATGGTCGCTTTGGTATGGTTAAGCTTTTTTCTGGCGTGCCGTCTGCCACAGACTCTGAGATGACGGCGCTGTCAGGAAGAACATCAACAAGTTTGAAAGTGGAGCCCAAACCTGGGATGCGAAACTTTTCACCCTTCTTTACAGTGATGATTTGAACCGTTCCCTGGCGGTATTCCAGCTTGGCTTGGAAAGCCGCAAGGTTTTTTTCTTTTTTATTTACCAGCACGAATTCCTCGTTGGTGGACTTGTCCAAGATGGTCATTTCAGAAGCATCGGAGGGCAACTGGGTCTTGGGATCTGGCACAGATTTCACCTCGTATTTTTTAGCGGTGAACCGTGGCGTACCGCCCGGAACGGCTTCAAAGCCAAAATCCTGAGGGAAGGCATTGATGAATTGAGCCCTGGCTCCCGGTGGGGTGATGCGCTTCACGGTGTAGGGTGTGCTGTTGCCTGAGAGGGCCAAAATATAATCATCCTGAACACGCTCCACCAAATACAGATGGTTGGTAAAAGGAGGGTGGCTTTTTGCATCCTTGGGGTCGGTCTTGCCATTAAATTCCTCAAGATTGGTGAAGCCGTCTTCATCAGGATCAAGCGCTCCAACATTTGGAGCGAGGAAATCCAAGCCATTCTTCAGCAAGAAGGCATTTGACATGGGTTCACGGAGTTGGGGGTTCTCCGTGTAGAGGTCAAACTGTTCGCCATTTTTTTGGACAATGGTGATAGATTTAAACAGTGGCACAGCCTTGCCTGCACGCTCAGGGGGTTGCCAGTCGAATTCTTTGTTGAGGTTGCCCAATGCCAGTCTGACAGACTCGATAGGCACCACCGCCACTTCATTTCTGGGGGTGATTTTGGGGAGCTTCAGGTTTTCGCTGAATGTCTGGCTGAGGGTGTAGAGATAGCCACAGCCACCTAGAGCCGCCAAAGCGGATATCCCCAGGATGATTTTGTCGAAGTTGGAGTCTTTTTTTGGCATGATACCAGAGGATGAAATTTAGTTGGTCGAAGCCTCGACTACGGATGGCTCTACAAATCGCACCAGATCAATCTCGAAATAAGCAGTGAGGCTTTCCTGCCCCAGTACCGCAAAGGCATCGTAGGCCTCTGGTGTTGCGGGACGAATCACTTCAGCTTTGGGCGCCGTTGTTGGGCCTCCTACTGGCACTACTGCCACGGTTGGTTCGCCAGCGACAGGGTGACTCGTTGCTTCTTTTTCTTTTTTCTCTTCCAGCGCACCAATCAATGGTCCTTCTTGTTTTTCATTCTCAACCCGAAGCACCCGAATGACCGTGAAATGCGGCATCTTGCCAGGACTAGCCAGAGTGTTGATGAATCGCTGCAGGGGGCCTTGATCCAACTTCAATCGAAGGATGATCTGGCGTTTCTCGACGACTTCCGCTACCTCGACAGCAGGCTTCACCTCCGCACGAGCAACTGCTTTGCCTTTAGTTTTCTTGGGTGCTTTTTTGGGCGGTGGCGGCGTGCGTGGCGGGGGAGGAAGTCCTTTTTCAACTTCTAGCTCACTGCGTGAAAGGGACTCGATGGATTTCGCGCCCGAGTCTATCGCTGCGGTAATGACGGCATCGACGCCATCCAAATAATCATTCAGTTCTTTGGCCGCCTGCGCTGACTTCGGGAGTGCTCCCATGTAAGTGTCAAAACCGAGCGCAAAATCCTTGGGGAGAGCCGTTGTCGCCTGGGCTTTAGCTTTGGTATCAAGGATCCTTTGCTTTAGCTTGGCTTGGAAATCCGTGTCCGTAACTTCCTTGGCACTGGGGTCTTTGTTTAAATTTTGTAAATCGAGAAGCTTTTGCCCGAGTTCGCCCACTTCAACTTGGTAGGCAGCAACGCCGTCCGCTTTGATTTTCACATTGGCCTCACTCGGATAAAGGCTGGCCTTTTCCATGATGGCAATGTCTCCAGCCAACTTGTTGAAGCCAGTGAGCGACTTATCGTAATCAGTGTAGGCAACGTAGAGCAGCCCCGAGAGGGCTAGGCCTCCGCCAAAAGCTACCCCGATGATGGTAGCCGCTGTTTTATTTTCACGAATCCAGTCCATTACTTTTTAAATTTGATGGTTTGCTTGAGCGGCAGACGGATTTCGAATTTATAGGCGTGCCGATCTCCCTCTACGCCTGTTTCCGCTTTGCAATAATCATTGAGGTGATCGGCGATGTTCTCGACTGCAAAGAACTGCGAGCTAGCGAGTTTGCGAGCGAATTGGTAAACCACTTCGACACCTGCATCATTTTTCCGGTACAAGCCTTGGAGCCTCAGCACCAGGGCGGGCTCAGCACCGGGTGTGCTGGTGGAAGCAACCACGGGGGCACCTGACTGAGTTGACCCAAGAGCCACTGGAGGGGCAAACAAAGACGATGCTCCACCACTGGCTCCTGGAATGATCGCCGCTGTGGCGGCAGTGGCAGATGCACCTCCTAAGATGGGCGTAATTGAAGCTCCATCTTTGAGCGGCTCGATCACTGTTAGCCAGATGAGATCGCTCTCAAAACTGTTGTTTAGATCGGCAAGCATTCGCACCCAATAGGAGCGATCATTGACCACTTCTTCTGTTTGCGTGCTTTGTCCCTTTAATTCATCCAGCGTCCTGTCCCACTCTTTGATTTCAGTGGCGTAGCCATCCAGCGTATCAAATTTTGTGCGAATGGCTTCACTGCTATCCTTCGTGGTTTTCTCAGCTTGTTTGAAATACACAACACCTGCGGCGAGGAGTCCCCAGAGGCAGAGAGTGGCTACGATCAACAAAGGGGCTCGTTTGGCGGCATCCCGAGCAGATGAGACGGCATCGGGCACGAGTTCCACCTCAATGGGGGATTCACCAGCGCCACGCAGGGCAAGTCCCACCATCTCGGCCATGCAGTGGGCGTCGCCTTGGGCAGCATCTTTGTTGACGCCTGAGCCGAGCTGCACGCCGCGCAGAGGGTTCAATATCTCGACAGGCAGCTTGAGTTTTTCCTGGAAGAACTCGGCAGCGTAGGCCAAGTGGGATCCACCACCACAGACGAAAGCGCGGACGGGGGCACCACCGCCTTGCTGGGCGCGATAGTAGTTGATGGTGCGCAACACTTCGCCATGAAGACGTGTCATGCTGTTGCGAATCACTTTAGAAAGAGCGGCTATCGCTGGGTCAGCGTGGTCTTCCACACCACCACCTAGGGCAACAAATCCCTGGGAGCATTTTTGTTGTTCAGCATCGCCAAACCCAAGGCCAAATTCCTTCGAGATGGCGCTCGTGATGGAGGCACCGCCAACCAGAATGTTGCGGGTGAACATGCGACCTGCTTCCGCGAAAATCATGTTGGTGGAGCGAGCCCCAAGATCAATGATCACCACGGATTCATCGACTTCGGGGTAGCTATAACGAAAGGCGTTGTAGATCGCCATTGGCGCGAGATCGACCCCCGCCGTCTTGATGCTCGCAGCGCTGATCTGGTCGTTGATCTCGTTGAGTGCATCGGACTTCATCGCTACCAGCACGACTTCGCGTTCGCCAATATCTTCCGGGCCCACGAACTCGTAGTCCCAGGCCACTTCATTGATTGGGAACGGGACATTTTGCCGAGCCTCGAACTCGACAATTTGCTCAACCTTATCACCTTGCACAGGTGGGAGCTTGACGAAGCGGGTGAATACCGCATGTCCACCGACGGCACTCCAAGCGCTCAGACCTTTGAGCTTCAAACCATCGGCGAGTTCGGCGACACCGACTCTCAACTGCGGCAGCCTTGTGGCATCCACCGTTGGGTCGCCCATCATCTCCACGAACTGATATTTTTTGAGGGTGAGTTCACCTCCCGACGTCTTGCTAAAAACCGCGCCTCCCAATCGTTGGGAGCCAAGGTTCAATACTGCTAAATTTTTGCTATCAGCCATGCGAGCGTTCGGTGAGTTTTTGAGTCAATTCAAGTTGTCGTGGGGCGCGACTATTTGTCTGAGGCGGGCACATCGTAGTCACCCCAGAATGGCGCGAAGGGAGTCTTGGCTTTTGAAACCACTCCACCGTCTTCATAAGCGAACATTTCAGAAGGTGCCTTGGTTTTGGGGTCGAGCCACCACTGCGAGCCTGTGCTTGATTTGCCTGCAAGCAATGCGCCACCCACGAGTACTTCCACGCCAAATCCCTTCACATCCGTTTTGCCGCCATTATCCTTTTGCAATAGGCGCTTGAGCACGGATGGAGCCACGAAAGCGAGAGTATGGCTCTCGCCCGAGGGGATGTTTTGGTAGCTGACCGAACCTGTGAGCACAATAGCCTTGCCCTCTTTGGTCGTTTGGTTGAGCGCGAGATAATACTTCACCTCCATGGCTGCGAGGCTACCGTCTCTGCCACCTGAATCACGCGGCAGCTTGACCTCTAGTTCCATGCTGACCTCAAGCCATGTTTTGGGCTTCCATTTTTTGTCCACGATGTTCGCTGCTTGAATCTGCGGTGTCTGCTGCGCTTCAAGCTTCAAATCCTTGATTTCGATTTTTGCCGCAGGTGTCTCTTGGCCATTGGCGGATACCGCAGCGAAGGCTGAGACGGCTAAAAGTGTCAGAAGTTTGGTGTTCATGTCCGTGAGCGGGGATATCTCGAAGCAACTTTCGATTATTTGTTTATTTTATCAGGGAAGGATAGGCTGCATCAAGAAGGGATTGCAAGAAAGTCACGAAAATAGGCAACTGTTGTCTGAATCCCATCTTCCAGTGCCACCTTGGGCTCCCAGCCCAGAAGTTTTCTTGCCAGTGTAATATCGGGTTGGCGTACCTTCGGATCATCTTCTGGCAAGGGGCGGAAGTCGATAGTGGCCTTGCTGCCCGTGAGCTTCAGGATCGTTTCGGCAAAGTGCAGCACGGTCATTTCGCGAGGATTACCGATGTTGACGGGCTCATGGTAGTCGCCCTGTGAGAGCTTGAAAATACCATCCACCAAGTCCGATACGTAGCAGAAGCTGCGCGTCTGCGAGCCATCGCCAAAGACCGTCAGTGGTGTGCCGCGCAGTGCTTGGCCGATGAAAGCGGGAACGACTCGGCCATCTTCGAGGCGCATTCTGGGGCCGTAGGTGTTGAAGATGCGGACGATCTTTGTGTCCATGTTATGCGCACGGTGATAGGCCATCGTCAGGGCTTCCGCGAAGCGCTTGGCTTCATCGTACACGCCGCGTGGGCCGATGGGGTTCACATTGCCCCAGTAGTCCTCGCGCTGCGGATGCACGAGCGGATCGCCATAGCACTCGCTGGTGGATGCGATGAGGAAGGTGGCACCTTTGGCCTTGGCAAGCCCCAGCGCATTATGCGTTCCGAGCGAGCCGACTTTCATGGTCTGTATCGGCAGTTGCAGGTAGTCGATAGGGCTCGCGGGAGAGGCCATGTGATACACCAGACTGACTTCGCCTGTGAGGTAGATGTAGTTGGTCACGTCATGGTGGACGAAGTGAAAATCTGGGTTCCCCGCGAGGTGCGCGATGTTGCGCTCATTCCCCGTGAGGAGGTTGTCGATACCCACGACTCGATACCCCTCAGCGAGGAGTCTGTCTGTGAGATGTGAGCCGAGGAAACCAGCGGCACCTGTGACTACTGCAGTCTTTTTCTTCATACCATTTTTTTGCGCCCAGCGCGGAGGGCGGCGACTTTGGGACAGTTCAGCAACCATGCAAGCCGAAAGGCTTGTCCTGCATGGGTTGAGACGACATTGACCTGGGCACCGTTGGAGTTGATACTTCAGGCGGAGATCATCATGTACCTCGCTTGAAAAATACCCTTGGCGGCTGCCCCGATATTTGTTAATAAACATTAACAACAATCGAATGACCATCCACTGGCTTGCCCGCAAATCCCCCAACACCCTTCGCCCCGACGTGAAGGAGGTGAAAATCGAGCGCCGCAAGCTTCCCGTAAAGGTGCGTCCCGATATTGCCCGCACGGATCGCATGTTGCTTTGGAAGCGTCTCCTCGCCTTCATCGTCCTTGTACCGCTATCCCTTTTCACGACGGTTGTCTGCGTGGATTTGTTTTTCCATCGCCAAGTTCAGGACACCTTGTGGACCTCGGCAGAGTTCCAGTGGTTTGTAGGAGGCGTGATGCTTTGGCTGTTGTTTTTCTTCCCCTTACCACGGCTTTTTTCCATTCTTTATGTCTTCGGCCATGAGTGGACGCACATCTTCGCCGCGCGGCTCTGCGGCGGCGTCATCTACGACTACCATGTCGGCAGGGATGGCGGCTGGGTGGACACCAATAAATCGAACACCTTCATCTCTCTCTCTCCCTACCTTATCCCCTTCTACACCTTCTTTGCTGTGCTCGGGTTTGCCGCTGTCGGCATCTTCGTGAATCTGGATGCACCGATGCCCATCGGCACGCTGCGGTTGTTCGAGAGCTTCACATTGATGAAGGGTCTGTATTTTTTCGTGGGCCTCACCTGGTGCTTCCACCTCAGCTATACCCTGCGCACTTTGCGCGTGCAGCAGACCGATCTGCTGCGTAACGGCGAGTTCTTCTCCATGCAACTCATCTTCCTAGTGAACCTCGCTCTCGTTGCCGGATTCCTCATCATCGCCTCGCCCAATGTCGGCTGGTCCGACGCTGGGAAAAGCGTTTGGAACACCGGAGCCAGGGCCTACCACGGCACCATCGGCACTGTCGCTGCTGCCAGCGATGCCGTCAGCGATGAAGCGGTGTCGATGAAGCGCGACTTGGATCATTGGAAAGTGCGGTAACTCTTCCCGCCCCGTGGTTCAGTGGCACGGATGCCTGCCTGTCGGCAAGCCTCGCAGTAAGATTGCATCCTCCGCGTGCGATCCCCTCTCTACCACACCATGCACCGTCTCCTTTTTCTCGCTGCCATTCTCGGTTCGTCCCTACACGCCGAGTCACTCATCACTTGGCAGCGAGTACAGCTCGCCCAGGAATTCTATGCCGAAGGCGCGACTGCTGCCGATCTCGACAAGGATGGCCACACAGACATCATCAGCGGCCCCTACTGGTATGCAGGCCCCGATTGGAAAACGAAACACGCCTTCTACGAGCCCAAGCCCTTCAGCATCAACGGCTACTCCGACAATTTTTTTGCCTACGCCCACGACTTCAATGCCGACGGCTACCTCGACATCCTCGTGCTCGGTTTTCCTGGCAAGGAAGCACGACTCTACATGAGCCCTGGGAAGTTCGGCGGGGAAGACAAAGCCTGGGCGATGAGCATCGTCGCCGATGTGGTGGATAACGAGTCGCCCGTCTTCACCGACCTCACAGGCGACGGCAAACCAGAGATCGTGTGCAGCACGGGCGGCAAGTTTGGCTACTTCGCACCAAGTTGGGATAAGCCCACGGAGAAATGGCCCTTCATCGCCGTCAGCGACGACATGAAGGTCGCCAAATTCACCCACGGCCTCGGCGTCGGCGATGTGAATGGCGATGGCAAGATGGATCTGCTCGAAGCCCGCCGCTGGTGGGAAAACACCACCGCCAGTGCCCCACCGAAAACGGAAAACGGAAAACCGGAAACGCCCCTCTTCATCCAGCACAACTTCGCCGCAGGCGTCGGCGGTGGGGCGCAGATGTTCGCCTATGACTTCGATGGCAACGGCACCAACGATGTCTTCACCAGTCTCGCGGCGCATCGCTATGGCGTGGCGGTGTATTTGCAGAACAAACCAGCGCCCAGCGTCAAAACGTCCAATGGCGTGGCGGCGGTAAAGCGAGAATTCAAGCTGGGATCCGATGGAAAAGAGATTCCTGGGTCAGCCGTTGATTTTACTGGCCCAGCCTGGCAGCGCGTCATGCTCGCCAGCGAGCAGCCGCAGGACAACGACTACGGCATCGTCTTCTCCCAGCCGCACGCCGCAGCCTTGGCCGACATCAATGGCGATGGCATCCAGGACATCGTCACCGGCAAGCGCTACTGGGCGCACAACGGCCACGATCCCGACGAGCGCGGTGCCCGTGTCGTCTATTGGTATGAAACCAAGCGCAATGGCAAAGGCGGCGTCGATTTTCTGCCGCATCTCATCGACGCCGAGAGCGGTGTGGGCGTGGATGTGCAAGCCATCGACGTGAATGGCGACAAGCTCCTCGACATCGTGGTGGGCAACAAAGCGGGTGTGTATGTGCTGCTCCAGCAGCGCAAAGACAGCACCGCTGCTGCCATTGAAGCCATGCAGCCGCGCAAGATGTATGGCCCCGCGCTGAAGGCACAGAAAGACTACGCCCAGGGCCAGTCCGCAGCCGAGGCGTTGAAGAACCTGCAACTCCCCGGCGGCTTCCACGCCGACCTCATCGCCGCCGAGCCCGACCTCGTGCAACCCATCGCCTTCGCCTTCGATGAGCGCGGTCGCATCTGGGTCGTCGAGGGCCTCAGCTACCCGCAGCCACGCGAGGTGGGACAAGGCAAGGACCGCATCAAGATCCTCGAAGACAAAGATGGCGATGGTCGCTACGAAACGATCAAAATCTTTTGTGAAGGCATCAGCCTCGCCAGCGGCATCGAGATCGGCTTTGGCGGTGTGTGGGTCGGCGCGGCACCGTATTTGATGTTCATCGCGGACAAGGATCACGACGACAAACCCGATGCCACACCTGTCGCCCATCCCGTCCCCGGCTTGAGTTTCCAGGCCGAGATGCTGCTCGATGGCTGGGGCTCGCAGGATACACACGAGACGCTGAACTCCTTTATCTGGGGCCCCGATGGCTGGCTCTACGGCTGCCACGGCGTCTTCACCCACAGCCTCGTCGGCAAGCCCGGTGCAGCGGAGAAAGACCGCGAACCCATCAACGCGGGCGTCTGGCGCTATCATCCCGTGCGCCATGTTTTTGAAGTCTTCGCCCACGGCACCAGCAATCCCTGGGGGCTCGACTACGACCAGAACGGCGAGTTCTTCGTCACCGCCTGCGTCATCCCGCACCTCTACCACATCGTCCCTGGGGCACGTTATCAGCGGCAAGGCGGCCAGCACTTCAACCCCTACACGTACGAAGACATAACAACCATCGCCGACCACCTGCACTACGCCGGCAGCCTGCGGCCCGATGTTCACGATGCGACCACGGGCAGCGGCATTTCCAATGACACGACCAACGCCCTCGGCGGAGGCCACGCCCACTGCGGCCTCGCCATCTACCAGAGCAATCTCTTCCCCGCGACCTATCGCAACGCACTCATCTTCGGCAACCTGCACGGCCATCGCCTCGTGACGAACTACACCGACCCACAAGGCAGCACCTTCGTCGGCAAACACGGCAGCGACTTCATGCGAGCCAACGACATGCACTTCATCCCCGTCACGCAGAAGGTCGGCCCCGATGGCGCACTGTATGTCAGCGACTGGAGCGACAAGCA
>JANOAR010000277.1:0-11803 GCA_031411235.1 Verrucomicrobiota bacterium
GCGAAGTGACGGCGGAGGTTTTCGAGGGCTTGCGCAGTGTCGATGATGGGGAGCAAAGAGGCGGGTGTTGCTTCACCCATACTCTATTTGCTAATTATGGTAATTGTACAACTGGAACCTTTGCTGAAAACCAGAATTTAAATAGCCAGGTTTATAACGCCGTTTCATGCGTAGGCCCTGCAGCACGGCTTGCTCGTCGAAACCGACTTCGGTATCACCCTTGGTTCCGTAACATAACCAAAAGCTTGCGCTTGGCGGTGACGCTTTGGCAAAGTGATGCTCACCCACTTCCCTACCCACCCATGACCGACCGCTTCGCCAACTCCCGTCGTCTTTTTGAACGTGCTCAACTCAGCATCGCTGGCGGCGTGAACAGCGGCATCCGCAAGATGGAGCTACCCGTCCCGCTCTACTTCTCCCACGGCCAGGGCTGTCGATTGTTCGATGTGGACGGCAATGAATACATCGACTTCCAGATCGGCCAGGGAGCAATCCTATACGGCCATGCGCCTGCCGGCCAAGCTGCTGCCATCGCTGCCCAGGCGAAACTTGGCACCCACTGGGCCGCGCAGAGTGAGCTGGAAATCGACGTTGCCGAGCGCCTGCAAAGCATGATCCCAGGGGCCGAGCGCGTGCGCTTCAACAACAGCGCCACCGAAGTGGTGCTCTCTGCGCTGCGCCTCGCACGAGCCCACACCGGGCGGCGACTGGTGCTGAAGTTTGAAGGCCACTACCACGGCTGGGCCGACGAAGGCCTCGTGGGCTACGCTCCGCCGCCCGACCAATGGGGCAGCGAAGACGAGCCCACACGCCTGCACCCGAGCAAGGGCGTCATCCCCGAGGTGCTCGATCAGTTCGTCGTCGCACGCTGGAATGATCCCGAGCATCTGCGCCGTCGCGTCGAGCAGTATCGTGGGCAGATCGCCGCGATCATCTTCGAGCCCGTGCTGTGCAACACCGGCTGCATGGAGCCCGTGGCTGGTATGCACGCCACGATCCGCGAACTCTGCGACCGCGACGGCATGATGATGATCGCCGATGAAACCATCACGGGCTTTCGCTTCGGCGCAGGCTGTGCGCAAAAGCACTACGGCTTCGTGCCCGACCTCACCATCCTCGGCAAGGCCATCGGTGGTGGTCTGCCTTTCGCCGCACTCGTGGGCAAGGCGGCTTCGTTTGCAAAAATCCTCAGCGGTGAAGTCGTCCACGCTGGCACACTCAACGCCAACCCGCTCTGCCTCGCTGCCGCGAAGTGGTGCCTGGATGAAGTCATCGCGCTCGGCGATACGCATCCCGCGTCGATCATCGCGCTTGGTCAGCGACTCATGGCCGGGCTTTCCGCGATGGCAAAGCACCACAACATCCCCCTGCAACCGCAAGGCCCTGGCCTCGCCTTCCACACCGCCATGCTAAAGCCCGGTGCCGCCACTGGCCCCATCCTCAGCTACCGCGACTACGCGCAACGACAGGATGCCCCACGCTGGGCGCACCTGCGCCGCTGCCTGCTGGAGGAAGGCGTGCGAGCCATTGAGCGCGGCTTGTGGTTCATCAGCTTGGCGCATCGCGAGGCGGATATAACTGAGGCATTGAGCAAGGCCGAGATCGCCTTCGCACGCCATGCACGCGAGTATAAGCCATGACCCATCCCCGCGTCTCCTACCCACAGAACCCCGACACGCCCACCTCGCACCTGCCCTTCAGCCCGGCGGTCGTTGTCGGCGACCTCATTTTCGTCTCTGGCCAAGCCTCGGTGGATGCCTCGGGCAAGATCGTCAGCGACACCTTTGAAGGCGAGTTCCGCCGTTCCTTGGAAAACGTGCGGGCTGTGCTTCATGCCGCTGGTAGCGACCTCGCGCATGTCGTGCAAACGCGCAACTACGTCCGCGATGCCGATGATGTGCCGCGCTTCAATGAACTCTACCGCGAGTATTTTTCTGCGCCCTTCCCGGCCCGCACCACCATCACCCACTGCCTACCACCATCGCTGCGTTTTGAAATCGAAGCCGTCGCGGTGAAGGCGAACCCATAATCGCCAAAGTCGCGCCTCGGCTACTCCAGCGCCGCCACCGCTACCTTTAATCGGCCCAGCACATAGTAGATTGTGCGGCTGCGCAGTTGCACCAGCTCTGCCCCGACGATGCGAGGGATAAAGTCCTGCGAGAGAGCCAAAATTTCAGTGCGCGTAGCACCACTGAGACCACGACAAAGCAACGTCGAAAGAGCACGAGTGAGCGTCTGAACTTGGCAGCCCAACGAGATCGCAAAGGCCACACGGTCGCCCTCCAGATGGCGAACGTGAATGCCTACCGTGTCGCTGCACTCGGTGTCCTTGCGCACGTCTTCGATGTCGTAGCGCTCGCCCGGCTGCGGCGCGTACTGGCGCACCTCATCCGCCATGTCCATGAGCGCACCGCGACGTTCGACCTCGCTGAGTTTCTCAAAGAAGAGGATGAGTTCCTGAAGTGCGGGTGGCATGAGATAGGAAATGATGAGTGATGAATTATGAATGATGAATCACGCCATACCTCCCCCTTCCGCATTCATCACTCATAATTCATCATTTCCCATCCCCATGCCTACAACTCCAACGATTGAAACCCGCGAAGAGGTCATGTTCTTCGACACCGACTGTGGTGGCGTCGTCCACAACATTGCCTACTTGCGCATGATCGAGACAGCACGCACGCGGCTGGCCGCACAACTGGGCATGAAGCTCCGAGACATGGCGCAGACGCAGCTCTACCCCGTGGTGGTGCGCACCGAGATCGACTATCGCAAACCTGCGGCCCTGGGCGATGAAATCATCATCAAGGGAAAGCTAGAGAGTGTCGAGAAGGTGCGCTTCTGGTGCGCCTTTGAGCTGTACCGTGGCGCTGACGATGCGCTGCTCGTGACCTGCCGTCAGTCGTTGGCGCTCGTGCAAATGCCGCAAGGCAAGCCACAGCGATTGCCCGCCGATTGGGGCGAACGTTTTGCTCATTTGGCAGCGAAGCGGGCGCGGTAACAACGAGTCGCCACAAATTCCAGGCTCATGCTTCGCCCACGCTCGCCTTCACGCCCCTCACAACGTTTGTTGCTCGCCCAGCAAACCGTCAGTCGCACTCTGGCTTCGCTGCCACACACGCTGCGCGAGGCTGCTGCGGAGTGCCCCATCGAGCTGTTGGATATAACCTCGTGCCTGCCCCATGAGCACGATTTGGAGCCAGACTTGCTCGGTCTTTTTGAAGGCAACAGCCGACTCGATGCGCAGGCCGAGACACCGGAACAACTCCCCCGCATTCGCCTGTTTCTCGACAACCTCTGGGACTACGCCGAGCGCCATCCAGCGGTGTATCGCGATGAAGTGCGCACAACCCTGCTGCACGAGCTAGGCCACTACTTGGGCTTGGATGAAGAGGATGTGGCAGCGCTGGGGCTAGCGTGATAGCAAAGCGAGCACAGAGGTATAAGGGGCAAGGTTCAAGGGATAAGGGGAGTGCCTTCGGGTGTGCTCTTCGTAGCTAGGCTGTGGTTTGGAATTTAAGCGCGAAGCCACTTCCCTTATCCCTTGCCCCTTGCCCCTTATACCTCCCACAGCTAATCGCGAAGACACCGCTTAAGCCTTGCTCTTGATCGGATCTCGAAACGCCAGCACAAAAATAATAACCACGACCACCGCGCCCCAGGCAGGAATATTCCAGATGGCCTGCCAGTCATGGGCGAGGCCATTCACAGGCGTGGCCAAGGTGTGAGCCGCCATCACTTTGCCCGCAAGCAACGTGCCGACAAAAGCTCCCACGCCCCATAAAATGAAGGCGATGAAACCCTGCGCCGCTCCGCGAATGCGTTCGTTCGACTCGTCATCCACATAGAGCTGGCCCGCGATGAATAGGAAGTCGTAACACACGCCATGCAGCAAGATGGCGGCAACAATGAGAGCTGTGCCCATGCCTGCATTGCCCACGCTAGCACTCAGTAGGAAGTAGCGAATGACCCAGCAGGAGATGCCCAGGAAGATGGTCTTTTTGTAGCCCCACTTCTTCAGAAACACGGGAAGCATGAACATGCAGATCACGTCTGAAACTTGCGCCAGCGACATCTTCGCCGTCATGCCTTCCCACTTCAGTTCGGAGAGATAGACACCCAGCATGACGAAGTAGAAGTAGAGCGGGATGCAGATCAAAAACATGCACACAATGAAGATCGCAAACGATGGCTTCTTCAACAGCGCGAGAGCGTCCAGCCCCAGCAACTCGCCAAGGCCGATATTTTGCCCCACCTTTTTCGGCGGCGTGTGCGGCAACCAAAGGCTGAAAATGCCGAAGACGATCGACACAGCGCCCGCGAGATAAAACTGCATGGCCGAGGTTTCGCCCTTCATCAAACTCAGCGTCACTCCGCCTGCGATCCAACCCACGGCTGAGAAAAGCTTCACACGCGGGAAGCCCGTTTTGGCGTCTTCCAAGTGCGTGAGCGAGAGCGAATTGCCCAGGGCAAGCGTGGGCGTGAACAAGGCGCAGTAGAGGATCAGCACAGGATAGAAGCTGCTGAATACCGTCAAGCCAGGCAGCAAACACAACACCGCCCCACCCACGATGCCCAGGCACGCGAGCAGCTTTTCCGAGGGAAAAAAACGATCCGCAATCAGCCCCACAATGAACGGCGAAATCATCGACCCGATGGCAAAGGCTCCATACGCCGCACCGATCTGCTCACCGCCAAACTCCAGCGTGGTGGCGAGATACGCGCCCATGCTCGCATACCAAGCACCCCAGATGAAGTACTGCAAAAACATGAAGATCGAGAGCCTGAGCTTGAGCGTGGATTGATTCATAGCGTGGTTATCAAAGGGCGAGTGATCGCAATGCGGGAGCGTTGCCAGAGCAGAGACAAAGCGCATCCAGAGAGCCCGCCCTTGCAGCCCACATCGACAAACTGATGGCCAGCCTCACAGGCGCGGCCTTACTTCACGGCGTCCTTGAGCTGCGCCAAGTATTTTGCCGGCTCCTTCTCGAACTTTGGTTTGCAAGCCTTGCAGCAGAACTGCACTTCCTGGCCCTCGTGAACAAAGACGATAGGCTCGCCCATGCTGCCCAGTTTTTCGCCTGAAACGATGCAAGTGGTCAAGGGGTAAGGCTTGCTCTTGGCCGCCTCGCCGCAGGAGATGACGAAGGTAGCAACGAGTAGCAGGAATATGCAGCGCAGGGTGGACTTCATAGTATTAGAATTGGGTTGAGGCATGGCCTGACTATAACTCATTTCAACCGCACGCTGCGCTTCTTATCCAGCTTCAGCGCGTCGCCGGACTGCCAGGCAGGCTCGGCTTTGGGGTCGATTAATTTCTCGCCATTGAGCTGCACGCTGCCTTGTAAAATAAGGCGCTTGGCTTCGCCACCGCTCATCGTGGCACCCAGCGTGGTGAAGGCATGGAGCACAATGCCGAGCACGTCTTTGCGCTCACTATCGGCAAGCACTACTTCGGGCAAGTCAGCGCTCGCGAGGTCTTTTTTGCTGAAGCGCGTGTCCCAGTCATCGCGGCATTCCTGCGCCGCAGCGGCACCGTGGTAGATAGCGACGCACTTCGCCGCGAGCGCCTTCTTCGCCTCCATCGGGTGCAGGGAAGCGTCGAGCGTCTCGCCGAGCACCAGCAGGTAGTACTTCGGCATGATCTCGTCGGCGATGCTCATCAGCTTGCCGAACATGTTCTTCGGCTCGTCGGTGAGGCCCACGTAGTTGCCCAGCGACTTGCTCATCTTTTTCACCCCATCCAGACCTTCCAGCAGCGGCAACGTCATGCACACCTGCGCCTCCATGCCTTCCTCCTTTTGCAGATCGCGACCGACGAGGATGTTGAAGAGCTGATCGCTGCCACCGATCTCCACATCGGCCCGCACCACGACGCTGTCCCAGCCTTGCATGATGGGGTACTGCAACTCGTGCAGGCGCACCTCGGTGCCATTGGCCACGCGCGTTTTGAAGTCCTCGCGCTGGAGCATCTGCTGGAGTGTCACGCGGGCGTTGAGCTTGATCACATCGGTGAAGCTCATCGTCTTGAACCACGAGCCATTGAAAACCACCTCGGTCTTGTCGCGATCCAGCACCAGGAACGCCTGCTCGGTGTAAGTCTTGGCGTTGTGCGCGATCTCCTCATGGGTCAACGGCGGGCGCGTCGTCGTGCGCCCGGTCGGGTCGCCGATCATCGCCGTGAAGTCGCCGATGATCAGCACGATGTGATGCCCCAGCTCCTGGAATTGGCGCAGCTTCCGCAGCGCCACCGCATGGCCCAGATGGATGTCCGGCGAGGTCGGATCCACGCCCAACTTGATGCGCAAGGGCTTGCCACGTGCGAGCTTTTCCGACAGCTCCTTCTCGCTGTGAATAGTTACAGTGCCGCGCTTGAGGATGTCGAGTTGTTCGGAGGCTGGGAGCATGGGGAGAGGAGTCGTGGGCTTTAGCCCGCACTGCCGGAAGTAGCCAACACGCGGGACGAAAATAGAGGGCGCGGAGTCTGCCGCAGCGAGCCACGCTTGAAAACAGAATTTTCCCTCGCCCAAGCTTGCGCTTCAAATGACCCGCGCTATTCTCGCCATCCACTCCGCACTGCGGAGTCACTGCTGCCTCGTGGTGTAATGGTAACACAGGAGATTTTGATTCTCTCATTCAAGGTTCGAATCCTTGCGAGGCAACCACTTGGAAGAGTGAGGGATGCAGCCCTGCGGGGCAGGTTTGTGGCAACGCGATTGTCAACACGGCTAGCCAAGTTGGAGAAGTAATTTTGCGATAGGCTGGAACTGCATCAGCAGGGTTGCACTGCCTGAAATACGGCCTGCGAACCTTTGTCAGCTTGCAAGAAAGGCCGGGCAGGTGGGCGGCCAAGTCCTCACTATCGCCAAAGGCGACTCGGCAGGCCTTTCCGATGGTCTGCCCGGTGAGGAAGCGTCACCTTCTAATGAGGGAAGTCAAGAAGCCCACTGCATGGTCACGGCTAAGCTCATAGCAGTTCGTCTTGTTCCTTGGAGCGTTGTGCCTTGGTCTTAGCCCGCTTTGTCGCGGCCTTGGCTTCATCGGCAGCGCGTGCCAAGTTGAGCGCGAGCAAGCGCTCAAGGATTTGGTCATCGCTCAAATCAGCAGGCCAGCCGTAGGCGGCGGACACGGCAGCATCAAGCTTGGCGTGGGCATAGGCGAGCCAGGCGGGGCGCTCGTTGTACAGCTTGGTGAGCGTTCGCGGTGCCAGCTTGGCGGCGCACTCAGCGTCTCGCGGTTCAAGGCGAGGATAGCGCACGGTGCCCACGCGGGTTCTAGGGATCACGGTGGCCTTGTCCACATAGCGCGCCCACGGCCCATCCAGAGAGCCCGGAAAATCTAGCGTGCGTGTCTCTGTCCATTCGGGCGGATTGAGCCAGCGCTCGCGCAGGTCGTTTAGCTCTTTGGCGGCAGCGGCGATGACAACACGGTGTTGGTCAGGTTCGCATGGTGGTGGTTCTTCCCGCAAAACGTTGTCATGCTCCAAATGATAATGGGCGGCCCGGAGCCGTGCGACGATGCGAGATGCAACGTCGTTGTCGGTGTCATCTTTGAAGGGGAGCGGGAAGGTTTCAAAGCAAGTGGTGGGCGTGTAGCGCGGGCGGGTTTCAAGACGAGTCCCTTGTTTGAGTGCCCAGACTTCATGAAGTCGGGAATGCAGCACTCCAAAGAAATAGTCATCATCTCTACCAAACGCGACAAGTTGGTGGTCTGGCAGGGTGGGCGAAGACTCCCATGCAAACACGCGATGCTTGGAAACCGTAGTGGTGACGAGGAAACGCGGCAGTGGTGCCAGCGCTGCCAGCATTCCGGGGCGCGGTTCAACGTGCCGCCACCAATAGCGCGCATAAAGCGCGCGATTGTTTCCGATGCGCTCCGGTCGCACCTGCTTATTAACAAAATCAAACGGCGCATCGTATTTTGAACACTCGTTCTCTATGCAAGAGAGACCAAAATCTATGATGAACATCTGGCGTGGACGTCGCGTCACGTCGAGGCCATTCACCCACGGTAAGATAACATCCGAGCTTGGCCGCCCATGTGGGTTTGGTGCGTGAAGCATTTCGATGGCTCGGGCTTCCGCAATATCAAACGCACCGCCTTTGGTGTCGCCCATATAGGCAATATCAAGATTCGCCGCAAGTGTCGCGGCCTTCGTGATGTCTGCCGTGACTGAAGAGAGATTTGCGTGAATCGTGTTTACTGCGTGCCCATCCAACAGCCGGTTCGTCTCCACGCCATCATCAAATCCCACCATGCTGATATGCACACTCGCACCGGATAGAACCCACTCGCGATCGCTGACCGCAAAGAAGATGTCCCCCGTTTTCTTGATGCCTTTGAGCACTTCACGATTTGCTCCGCCTCGAATACCTTGCGTCGCCAGCAGTCCAGCGCGCTTGCACTTTCGATCTTCGATTTGGTGACGTGCCTTCTCAAACCAGTAGCAGCACAAATCCGCCTCCGAAGGCACGCAATTGCCGAGATTTTGAAACAGGGCTTTCACATACTCATCGCCCAACTCTCGACGAAGAAACTTGCCGCCTAGAAACGGCGGGTTGCCAACGATCACGTCGCAGGCAGGCCATGCGCGTTCGGTATAGACCTTGAACAGCTCGTCTTGCATCCCGTGCTCTTCCGCCTGTGCGGCCTTCAAGTTCTTGGGCTTCTTGCGGAAGGTCTCGTTCAAGAGTGCATCCTTGTTCTCAAACCCATCAAGGTTTTGCAAGACGGGTGAGCGGTCGTTGTCAAAGCCGTTGTCCCTCCTCCATTGCAGAAAGCCGATTTGCACAGCGACTTGTGCCAGCTCATAAGCATAGGCGTTCAATTCAATGGCACGCAGTTGTTGCACGGTCACTTGCGGCGCGAACGTCCACCCAAGCTGTGAGGCAATGGCGATCACGTCCTTTTCCAGGGCAAGCAGGAGTTGCAGCGCCACATAGAGAAAATTGCCGCTCCCACAAGCGGGGTCCAAGACAATGATGGCGGCAATTTTGGCCTGAAAGGCGGCGAGCTTGTTGCGGTCTGCGGTGCTGCCTTTGCCCTTCACGATGGCCTTAGCCAGCTCGCGCCGTAGCGCCGTCCACTCGCGACGTAGGGGTGCCATGAGCACGGGCTCAACAAGGGTGGTGATGTCTTCCTCGCTGGTGTAATGCGCGCCCAGCTGGCTGCGCTGGCTATCATCCAGCGCCCGCTCAAATAGCGTGCCCATGATGGCGGGGCGGATGTTCTGCCAGCTTGCGGCAGCGGCGGCAGACAGGCTTTCGATCTCATCGGGCGTGAGTTCAAACACGGTGGCATCTTCAAACAGATGGCCGTTGATGTGGCGTATCTTGTGCGTGCCGAAACGCCCGCCCTTGGCCATGCACTTGAACAAGTCTTCCAGACTCTCCGCGAAGTGCTGCGGGTCTTGTTTTCCGATCTCGCACACCTCCGCAAAGATGCCCTTGGGCAGCAACTCGGTATCCTCCGCAAAGAAGCAGAACACGAGGCGATTGAGGAAGCGGGCAATGCGCAGGTTCTTTTTTTGCGCGACATAGTGCTGTCGCCTTGTCTTGGCGCTCTCCAACTCGACAGCCTCGCGCTCCTGAAGAGACAGAGCGATGTCGGCAATCTGCCGTGCCAAGCGCTCGGTCACGTCTGCGGTGGTCTCGCGCGGTCGCAGCTCTTCCGGGTTGGTGAAGGCGGCGCGCAGCACTCGGAGCGCTTCCGGCGTGTCCACCGTTTCATTGGTGAACTCATGCGTCTCTTGCACCGCGCCGTTGAAGTTCGTGCGGACGATGTAGCGGTGAAAGTCGCAGACGATGAGCAGGGGCGGATTGAGCAGGGACTCGCGATAGCGAAGCAGTTGCTTGTAAGCCTTCTCAAGGTCTTCACGCGGCCCCTTGTATTCCCAACCGAAACAGTCCGCCTTCCACACGTCGGCAAAGCCTCGCTGCTCTTGGGAGGCAGGAAGGGCGTTGCCTGCCGCATCGAAGTCGAAAAGCTCAGCATCCTTGGCGACTCGCTTCTGAAAACAAAACGTCTTGTTGCCCGTGGGGTCTGCCTCCACGGGCGTCATCACGCCAAGCATACGACAAAGGTCGTTGAAGTGTTCTTGGTAGGCTGCGCTCTCCTTTCCGGTGAACTTGGCCCACTTGTTCTTGAATGCCGTTGGCGTCATGGGCGGCGATGAGACACGAGAGAACTGTTGAGCGCTAGCAAGTTATTGGGACACACTCAGGAATGTGAGGTGTGGGTTTCACCATTGCGCACGAGTGCAAACCAAGCAGGCAAGCTCGCGCTGGTGATGGTCGAAGCTGAGGAAGACAGATTGCCTTAGCAGGATGGCGGCGGCGACGTGGAGCACGTCAAGAGCACGGCAAACACTGGCTGTTGTGGCGGGCGGTGATGCGCTGGGCCTGTGGAACCACTGGTGTGGGGCGAGTTGCATCCGCTTTACGTGGCCTCGATTCAGAACTTGGGAGAGGCGTAGCTGCCACTCTGCGCGGGGCGATCAGCCACAACAACAACTTGATCTCGCGCCCTTGACTGGCAGCTCGTCAGACGCCAGTGTCAGACGCATGAAAACGTTGCCTCTTCGACAATTGCTGCGCGACCCCAAGGCGGTCAAAAAACTCACGCTATCCGGTTTCAAAGTTCGCATCACCGATGGCGGCAAACCATTGTGGGATATTAGTCCTTCAATGGCTGACGGCGACTCGGTAGGCGCTGATGCTGATGCACATCGACATAAATTGTGGGATGAACATTATGCAGACCTCGCTTCTACGCCCAAACCCGCAGCATCCATGCCATCAATGGCCGAGGTGATGGCCCTTGCACGGGGTAGCAGCCGATGAAAGCCTATGCTGACACGAGTTTTCTGGTTCGCCTGCTTGTCCGGGATGCCGACAACGAGGCCACGAATTCTGCCCATCGAAAAATGGGGCGTCCTTGCTTGGTCTATACGCCCTATCACAATCTTGAGGTCACCAATGCCCTTCGTCTGCGCACTTTCATGGCTTCGCATGGAGCTGTGGCGGCTACGAAAAAGCAGGCAAAACGCGATGAGGCCGAGGCGCTGCGGCGATTAAAAAACTGCCTTGATAACCAGGGATGAAGGTTTGAAATGGTCTTAGCCACTCCAAACAGGTTGAAATGGGTCGGTTTGGGAGCTTCTCGGCGCTAGTAGATGGCACGCTGCGCAGAGTTCGCTTGCTGGGCTTGTTTTGGTCTTCATTCTAAACCTGTGTTAATTAAACCTCTGCTCCGCTGGCCGGGTGGCAAACGCCGCCTTTTGAAGGAAATCCTCCCACTAATCCGCCCCCACACCTGCTATGTCGAGGCATTCGGCGGAGGGCTGGCGGTGCTCCTGGCAAAGGAGCGCTCCAAGATCGAGGTAGTGAACGACATCAACCGTGACCTGGTGAGCTTGTATCGTTGCGCCCAGTTCCACCTCGACGCGCTCTGCACTGAGATTGAGTGGACGCTGAACTCCCGTGCCAATCAGGCCGATTTCCTTGCCCAGCCAGGCCTCACTGAGCTGCAACGAGCTGCCAGGTTCCTGTGCCGTAACAAAGTCTGCTTTGGCGGCAACATGGCGTCCTACGCCGTGCAGAAGGTCAGCGGTGGCGGTGCTACAGTGAGCCGTGCGGGCACTCTGGAGCTTTTGAAGGGTGTCTCTGCCCGTTTGGACAAGGTGTCTGTCGAGGAGTTGCCATACGAGCGGCTGTTCAAGAACTACGACGCACCAGGCACCTTCTGGTTCCTTGATCCGCCCTACCTGCACGCCAAGATTGACGCCTATGCTGGGTGGAAT
>JANOAR010000278.1:0-2878 GCA_031411235.1 Verrucomicrobiota bacterium
GGCGTGGAGGGCGTTGTACTGGCGCACGAGGATGTCGGCGCGGCGCTCATATTCTTGCGCATCGGCCTCCGTCCACCAATCGGCGAGGTTGCCCTCGGCATCAAATTTCCGGCCATCGCTATCGAAGCCATGCGTCATCTCATGGCCGATGATTGCAGCGGTGCTACCGTAGTTCACTGCGTCGTCCATTTCGAGATCGAAAAACGGCGGCTGTAAAATGCCTGCGGGGAAGACGATTTCGTTTTTCGTGGAGTCGAAGTACGCGTTCACCGTGGGAGCGGTCATGCCCCATTCTGTGCGATCCACAGATTGGCTGATGCGGCCTAACTGGCGATGAATCTCCCAGGCCGTGGCACGCTGGACATTGCCTGCGTAGTCGTCGCGGCGCAGCTCTAGCCCTGCGTAGTCTTTCCATTTTGTTGGGTAGCCGAGCTTGGCCTTGAAGCGCTCCAGCTTGCCCAGCGCCTTGGCGCGAGTCGCCTCGCTCATCCACGGCACATGCTCGATGTGCTCGCGGAAAACGGTCTTCAACTCCGCGACCATCGCCTCCATTTTAATCCTGGCTGCGGGTGGGAAATACTGCTGCACGTAGAGCTGGCCGAGCGCGTCGCCCAGGGCACTATCGACGCTGGCCACTGCTCGCTTCCAGCGCTGGCGCTGGGCCTTCTGCCCACCGAGCACGGTGCCGAAGAAGGCAAAGTTTTCCGCATCCACCGCACGATGCAACTGGTCTGCGGATCCTGTGAGGATGCCCCAGCGGATATAGGTTTTTAGGTCGTCGAGCGGCTCGGCAGCCACCAGCTTTGCTGCGGCCGTGAGGAACTCCGGCTGGCCGACGATGATGCCCTCGGGCTGCGTGCCGAGTGCCTGCCAGTAGCCGCTCCAGTCGAAACCCGGAGCCAGCTCTGCGAGCTGAGCACGCGGCATGGCATGGTAGTTTTCCTCCGTGTCATTGAGGTCTTCGGCAGGCTTGCTGGCCTGTGCCAGTGCTGTTTCTACACGCAGCACTATTGCGGCCTGCTCCTTGGCTTTCGCCGCCTCATCGCCTGCGAGAACGAACATCGTCTGCAAGTGCGCGACATATTTTTTGCGCACCTCGGCGAAGCTCTCATCAAGGTAGTAGCCACGCTCCGGCAGTGACAGTCCACCCTGCACCAAATGGAGCGCGTAGCGGTCGCTGTGCCGCTCATCCGCATCCACATACCAGCCGAACAACGGCGACCCGCCACGCCCATGCAATGTGCCGATGAAGGTGGCCAGCTCGGCCTTGGAGGCCACCGCAGCCAGCGCATGCAAGTCTGCCTGCACAGGCTCCCAGCCGCGTTTCTCCATGAGTTCCTCGTCGTTGGCAGCGGCAAAATAATCGCCCACCAACTGTGCCACGCGTTCCGTGCCCGGCTTCGTCGCGGCCTCGTCGCAGAGTCCGCGCAGCAGCATAGCATTGCGCTCCTGCAGCGCATCCGTCGGCCCCCAGGACGAGCGATCTGCGGGGATCAGCGCCGACTTCGCCCAGGTGCCACAGGCGTAGGCAAAGAAGTCATCGCCCGGCGAGACGGTGCGATCCATGTGCTCGACAGTGAAGCGCTGAGTTGGCAAATCAGCCGCGAGCAGCGGTGTGGCGAGGAAGAGGGTGGAGGCAAGGAGTGGGCGCATGGAGTTGTGGGATATATCAGAATGCGGCTGCCTCAGCCAATGTGCATTTCAAATAGCCACCGGTGCGAATTCAGGCTTCACGCCCTGCGTTCAACTCGATACCATGCAGCTTCCCAACCCTATGAAACGCCTTCTCGCCCTGCTCTGCCTTTCGTCACTCGTCCTTGGTCATTCGTCATTCGCCGCAGAGCCACTGCGCGTCTTCATCCGCTCAGGCCCCAAGTCCCACGGGCCTGGGGCGCATGACCATCCGTCATTTCTCAAAGACTGGGTGCCACTGCTGAACGAGCGCGGTGCGAAATGCGAAGGAGGCAACGAATTTCCCACCGCCGAGCAACTGTCGAAGACCGACGTGCTCGTCCTGCACACCGACAACGGCGGCGACATCAAGATCGGTGAGGAACGCAAGAACCTGCTGGAGTTCCTCAAGCGCGGCGGCGGCATCGTCACCATCCACGCGGCATCCGTGTCGAAGGATCACGACTGGTTCAAGACCATCATCGGCGGCTCCTGGCATCACGGCCAGACCAAGTGGCTCGAAGGGCCGATGCACCTCTACTTTACCGACAAGGAAAACCCGATCACCAAGGACATGTCGAACTTCGCCATGGATGACGAGATCTACTACGACATGGATCTCCTGCCCGAGTGCCGCATCCTCGCCGGAGCCTACACGCCAAAGCCAGCGGGCCTACGCAACGAGAAGGCGGCGAAGAAGGCCGAGGAAAGCACGAAGGGCGGCAAGCAGGTGAGCATCTATGATATCCAGCCGCAGGTGTGGACGTATGAGAGTGGGATAGGCGTCCCGCCTGTCACTGGTGCCTCGGGCGTCTCGCCCGAGAACGCCAGATCGGGCAAAATGCCCGCTGCACCTGGGACGGGCGGGACGCCCATCCTACCGACCTACCGCTCCTTCGTCTCCATCCCCGGCCACTACTACGAGAACTTCAGCCGCCCCAACTTCCGCGCCCTCCTGCTGCGCGGCATCGCCTGGGCGGGCAAGCGCGACAACGCTGACGAACTCTGCAAACCCGAGGAACTCGGCGACAACTTGCGCTACGTCGAAGGCGGCCCCGTTCGCCCGGAGAAAGCCGCTGCGACGCTCGAAGTGCATCCCGACTTCAATATCTCGCTCGTCGCCGCCGAGCCGCTCATCAACAAA
Organism: Verrucomicrobiota bacterium; assembly: GCA_031411235.1. GTDB lineage: Bacteria > Verrucomicrobiota > Verrucomicrobiia > Verrucomicrobiales > Verrucomicrobiaceae > JANOAR01. The sequence goes on from JANOAR010000278.1 coordinate 2,816, forward strand.
GTCATGAACGTGGATTGGGATGAAAAAGGCCGCCTGTGGGTGGTCGAGACGCCCGAGTATCCC
>JANOAR010000279.1:0-7378 GCA_031411235.1 Verrucomicrobiota bacterium
AACCGCCTGAGACTTGAGCTTTGCCGAAGCTAACCACCGCTGAAACGCAGCGTTCGGGATAAAAGTTTGTGATGCGCGGCAGTATGATGCGCACCTGAATCGTTACTGTTGGCGGTGGGTTTGCCTACTTCCCGAAGTAGCCCTTCACCTTCAGCTTGCGGCTGTAAATGGTGTCGCCGGCGGCGAGGTAGAGCGTGTCGTGGTCTTTGCCTGCGAACTCACAGCTGACGATCTTCGACTGCGGTGTGGGCAAGGCTAAGGTTCCCGAGTGGCGGCCCATGGAGTCGAAGACCTGCACCCCCACAGCAGTCGTCACGAAGTAGCGGCCTGTGCTCTCGGTCGTCATGCCATCGCCCATGGCTTCGGCTTTGTGCAGTGGCAGCGTGACCTCGGGCCGGGCTCCGCCTTTGGCCCCGCCACTCTGGTCGGAGAGTATCTCGGTATCCATGGTCATGTAGGGCTCGGCTGCGCTGAGGGTGCCATCCTTGGCGATGACCCAAGTCCACACGTTTTTGCCGCCGTAATCCGAGACGGCGAGCGTCTGCTCATCGGTGGAGACGGTGATGCCGTTGGGCTTCGTCACATGGCCTTCATCGGCGATGACGTGGCTCTTGTCGGCAATGCGGATGAGGTGGATGCGTTTGGTCGGTGTCTCGGTGAAATACAAGAAGCCCGTGCGGGTGACGACCAAGTCGTTGCACTTCACGTCGGTGAGCAGCACTTCGACGGTGCCTTTGGCGTCGATGGCGATGATGCGCGCCCCTTTGTTGTGCGTGGCATAAAGCCGCCCATCGGGGCCGAATTGCATACCGCTGATGCCGGGCAGATTGTCATGCAGCAGCGCGGTTTTGCCCGTGGCGACATCGTGCTTGTAGATGCCTTTGCCAGCCTTCACATCGCTGAAATAAACGTCGCCTGCGGCATCGGTGCAGATGCCATCGGCAAAGGTAAAGCCAGTGATGGCGGGCTTCCAGCCTTCGCCTTCGATGAGCCAATCATGAAGGGAGGTGTCCTGGGCGCGAGCGCTGATGGAGAGGGCGAGGAAAGCGAGAGTGAGGAGTCGATGCATGGCTGAGGGGAACGATGCCGGGGCGGTGATTCATTCCTACGGCAGCGAATTCTGGCCTCAGCGGTAAGTTGCGGCTTAGTCGTTGTAGAAGACCAAGCTCATAATCCGCCAGCCATCCGATGTCTTGGCCAGGGTGAAAAAATCCATCCCAGTCTCATCGGCAGCGCCCGGTTTGCTCAGTCGCCATGTCACGGCAGCCTGGGCCACGGGCGGGTGCAGCTCGATCTTGATCGACAGCGGCACCTCTTTCATCGGGTTGGCAGCGGTCTGATGCGCCATCTTTTGCCCGTGAATGAAGTCGGTGAGGCCATTGCTCTCCACCTGGCCTTGCTTCGTGACGAAAGTGATCCGCGCCTGCTCGTGGAAACAGCCCGCGTAGCCTTCCATGTCCTGGGCCGACCAGGTGGAAAAGTAACGCTCCAGGAATGTCTTCACCACCGCCTCCTCTGCCGTGGGCTGCGAATAACAACACGAGAGCGCGAGGGCGATGAAAGCGAGGGTGAGGTGTTGCATAGGAGATCAGGGTATTTTGACCAACGCCCGCGCCTGGGCATCCAGCTCAGCGGCCTTTGCTTGAGCTTCTGGGAGCGGCAGACCGTCCTTCACACCAGGGCGTTTGTGGCCTGTGGTGGTCAGCCAAGCATCGCGCAGCAGCGCTTGTTTGGCGGCGATGAGTTTATGGATTTCTACGGCCTTCGGATGGATGTCCTCTTTGCCTGCGATGGTGTGCATCGCCCAGGCATCGAGGACGTTTTGTGCCATGAGCCGATGGCCAGCATCGTTGGGGTGGACGCCGTCGTTGCTAAAAGTGAATGCGGGATCGCTGGGGCGTACGCCTTTGATGACTTGATCCATCACGTAATGGAGGTCGATGACCGCCCAGCCATCGTAGTCGCGCTTCTCCACCAGCCAGGCAGCATACTTGGCGAGCACCTCGTCATAGCCCGCGTATTGCTTGGTAGCGTCCTTGCCCGTGGGGTCGGTGCGGGCTTGGATGGGCACGTTGTCAAAGACGGGCGGCGTCATGTGGACGATCTTTGCGCCCGAGGCGATCACCTTGTCATGCAGGAGCGTCATGCCCTGGCGAAAGGCGGCAAAGCGATCCTCGCTGAGCGGCATGTAGATGCCATCGTTCATGCCGTAGCAGGCCACGACGAGGTCGGGCTTCATCTGAGCGAGCACACGATCCAGGCGCTCATGCACGCTAGGCCGGGGGAACTGACCGCCCGCGTGTCCTGGCTCGGATAAGCCAGAGACCGTCTCGCTGGAGAGTCCGCAACTGAGGATTTCCTTGTGCAAATCGGGCCGCGAAATCGTCAACGCGGTATCAATGTAAGCCACATAACCACCCCCATGCGTGATGCTATCGCCGAGGAATAAAATGCGCTGAGCGGCAGGTAGCTCCTGCTTGGGTAGAGGCAGCATTTCACGATGACAGCCGACAAGCAAAGCGGTGGTGAGGAAGAGAGATAGAAGGCGCATGGGGGAGGTGGGGAAGGGGAAGACAGGGAGACTATCAGAGAGGGAGACAATCAGACAAGACTCGACTATCCAAGATCGGCATTAGAAGTGGAACGTTCTCGAAGGCGTTTGGATACTAGACCGTGGCCAAGACGCAAGGCACGTTGCCTCTTCCCTTCTCATTGTCTGATTGTCTCCTTGTCCGATTGTCTCATTGTCTTCCTCTTCCCCATGCGACTCCTCCTGCTCTGTCTCATCGCTTGTCCGCTCTTCGCCGCCGAAAATCCAGCGCTGGATCAACTCCGAGCGACGCTGCGCCAATCCATCGCCCAGGGGCAGACACCAGGCGCGGTGTTTTGGATCGAAAACGCAACCACCCGTCTTCACGAAGCCTTGGGTCAGCGCTCGAAATTTCCTGCCAAGGAAGCCATGAGCGAAGACACTATCTTCGACGCAGCCTCGCTCACCAAAGTCATCGCCACGACACCCAGCATCATGTTGCTTATCGAGCAAGGCAGGGTCGATCTCGCTGCGCCTGTGCAGCGTTACATCGCTGAATTTACGGGCGATGGCCGTGAACTCATCACCGTGCAGCACCTGCTTACCCACACCTCGGGATTACCCCCCGGCATCCCGAAAGAACCGGCGTGGAGCGGCTACGATGCGGCGATCCAGCGAGCCTGTGCATTGGTGCCTTCGCCACCTCCGGGCCATGTATTCCGATACAGTGATGCCAACTTCATCCTGCTCGGCGAGATCGTGCGGCGGGTCAGTGGCGAGTCACTCGATGCCTTCGCCCAGCATCATGTTTTCGCCCCGCTGAAGATGCAAGATACCGGCTACAAACCCGCGCCTGCGCTGCTGCCGCGCATCGCCCCGACCGAGCGCGATGAGTCGGGCACGATGCTGCGCGGCGTGGTGCATGATCCCACGTCGCGGCGCATGGGCGGCGTCGCTGGCCACGCAGGTCTGTTCACCAGCGCGGGCGATCTCGCTCGTTATTGCCGCATGATGCTGAATGAAGGCTCGCTGGACGGCACTCGTTTGTTCAAACCCCAGACCGTGCGCTTGATGACGAGCGCGCAGACGCCCATCACCCTCACCGAACGGCGTGGGCTGGGCTGGGACATCGACTGCAAATACAGCAAGCCACGCGGCGACCTCTTCCCTCTCGGCTCCTACGGCCACACAGGCTGGACGGGTACGGCACTGTGGATTGATCCTGCCAGTCGCTCGTTTTTTGTGCTGCTCACCACGCGCCTGCATCCCGATGGCAAAGGCAATGTGCGCGACCTATACCACAGCGTCGGCACCCTCGCTGCACGTAGCCTTGGCGGTATGCCTAGCCTTGTCCGTGCGGACGGGGACATTTTTCCCCGCACCGCCAACGAAATCCCCACCGTGCTCAATGGCATCGACGTGCTGAAGCGCCTCGACTACACGCCGCTCAAAGGTTTGCGTCTCGGCCTCATCACCAACCAAACAGGCATCGACAACGAGCGACACAGCACCATCGACCTGCTGCACCGAGCCAAGGGCGTGAAGCTCGTTGCCCTCTTCAGCCCCGAGCACGGCATCCGTGGTGCGCTGGATCAAGAAAAAATCGGCGATAGCAAGGACATCGCCACGGGCCTGCCCATCTACTCGCTCTACGGCCAACGCACCGCTCCCACTGCCGAACAACTCGCCAAGCTCGACGCCCTTGTCTTCGATATTCAAGACATCGGCTGCCGCTTCTACACCTACATCGCGACGCTGAAAAGTTGCCTCCAAGCCGCCAGCCAAGCGGGCAAAAAATTCATTCTCCTCGACCGCGTCAATCCCATCGGCGGCGACCGCATGGAAGGCCCCGTGCTCGTCGATAAACAAGACAACGTCGCCTGCCACGACATCCCGCTGCGCCACGGCATGACGGCGGGGGAACTCGCGCAAATGTTCAACGCCGAGGCAGGCATCAATGCCGACCTCACCATCATCCGCGTGCGCGGCTGGCAGCGCACGATGTGGTTCGACGCCACCGCACTGCCCTGGCAGAATCCCTCGCCCAACATGCGCTCGCAGACCGCCGCCACGCTCTATGCTGGCATCGGGATCTTGGAATTTGCCATCAGCGTTGGGCGCGGTACCGACACGCCGTTTGAAGTCATCGGCGCTCCGTTCATCAATGACCGCCAACTCGCGCATGACATGAACGCCCTCGGGCTGCCCGGCATCCGGTTTATCCCCGAGCGCTTCAAGCCAACGACCAGCGTCTTCAAAGACCAAGACTGCGGTGGGCTGCGCCTCATCGTCACCGACCGCAATGCGCTGCGCCCCGTGACCGTGGGCCTAGCGCTGGGCGACACGCTACACCACAGCTATGCCAAAGACTTCGACATGGTGAAATACAACCGCCTGCTGCAACACAGCGCCAGCATCGCGGCGATGAAAGCCAGCCAACCCTGGCAAGAAACCGCGCAGCGCTGGGAGGCAGCGAGCGCTGCGTTCGCCAAACGTCGCGAGGCTTTTTTGCTCTACTGACGCGCACCTGGATGCGCGACCATCAGGCATGTGTCGTTGGGGTTGTACATATAACCCACGCCGAAGTCGATGGCTTGGCCGCGACCCGCACGGTAGGCATCAATAAGGTCGGGCTGTTGGTGGGAGTTGAACATGTCCAACGTGCCGTGGTAGTTGCCATACAGTCGCACGCCCCAGCCCGCCGACAGCAGTGATTGATAAGGCACACCCGAGGGATCCTGGACGATGCCACGGCAGTTATTAAGCAGGAAATTCCGCACCGCACCGAAGCCGCTCTCGTGCATCAAATACGAGGCACTCTTCACGAACGCAGGTGGTCGGCCTAGCGCCGAGACAAACCGTGCGAACGGCCCCCCTGGGCTCATGCCGCCATCGGACAAGTCTTGTTTAAAATAGAAGACGCGACGCGACGCTCCATTCGGCGCACGCCCGCGAATTAAGAGACCGGGGGCGCTGCTGCTATTCGCTGCCACCAGCACCGGGTTGCCTGTGCCATCTAACCGCACGAGGTCGATGGAATCGATGCGATGCCCCGTGCGTGCCATGAAGGTGAGAATGACTGGCAGCACGCCACGGAAGCGCGTGTTCACAAGGTCGCGGCGCATGTCCTTGGTGATGAAGAAACTGAACTGCATGACCGTGCTGATCGACGTCTGCAAACCCGCCAACCCCGAGGCCACTTCGCCCTCGCTCATCTGGCTCAGCGGCGGCAGTGGTTCGCAGGGCTCCAGCCCGCACAGCACAAAGGTATCGGTGCGTGGAAAGAAGGCATTGGCGAACAAAAAATCTGGCCCGCTGAACGGATAAAACAGCGCATTCGCCTGCTGCAAATCCCCGATCTGACTCGCCGCCCAGTTGCGGATGGGAGCCTCGTGCCGCGAGTCAAAAGTGGCCCACAGGCTGTCGAGCTTCGCTTGGTGGTTGGCCCAGTTGCCACTGCTGCGCAGGTTTGCCAAGGTATCGCCGCCCGAGGCGGGTAGTCCTGCGAGGAAGCGCGCCGTATCGTTCAGAGACGAAGCCTGCCGAGGCACATTGAAAGCCAGCGGCGTGGGGAATAGCTCGCGCCGCGCATCCACGGACTCGGCTCGCCGAATCGTTGGATTAGCGGCAGAACCTATACTTCCTAGCCTCGTTGAGGCGCGATGAGCCCACTGCTGGGCCTGCGGTGGCAACTGGCAACTGGGCAACGCCACCGCTGCCAATGCAGCCAACGCAAAGAACCGTAACCGCCGAAATGAACCGAGGAGGGGAATTAAAGCCATAGACGCCGAGGCTAGCCATCTTGTGGCTAGTGTGAAAGTTCGCCGTGGCTCGGCAGAGGAAGAATATTTACCACTAAATCGAGTCGTTTTGGTAATTCATAAAAACAACCTTGGATGCCTGAAGAATCAACCTTGTTGAGGTAGTTATTGGCTCTGTGGCTCAAGCCTCATTTCCCGCTCAGGCAGACCACGCGACCATCCAGCGTGCTGATGAATATACAGCCATGTGCGGCGGCCATGCCATCCCAGATCGGCGGGCTGCTGAGCTGGGTGGTCGTCAAAACATTGCCCGTCGGCCCATCGACAGCGAGGATCACCGCACCGTGTTTGCCATCCAGGTTTTCATCCTGCTGCACTAGGGCAGGCACCACGCTGTCATCGCCCTTACTCAGGCGGGCCATAGCGTCCTCTTCATCCACCACGTCGGCAGGGCCAGCGATGAACAGCGTCTTATTCGCCAAGGCCATGCCACGCGCGATGATGGGCACATCCTTAGTCCAGTGTGGTTGCACGAAGTAGCTATTGGCAGGCATCGGAGCCTGCGCGGCGACGGCTTCTGGGCCTTGTTTGGGTGCTTCGCTGGCGAGGTGCAGAGCGAGTCCACTGCCGCCTTTTTCAAACAGCAGGCTCTGATTGCCATCGCCATGATTATTGGCACCACTGCTGTCCTTGGTATTGGATTTATCGAAGGTGATGGCGAGCACGGTCTTGGCACTTGGCGGCGACTCGGCGCTGGGGTTTTCGGCCATGCTCTTCACGTCCTCGGGGCCAGCGGCGGTATGGCTGATGCGGATACTGTCGATCCAGCCTGTGAAGCTAGGGAGACCGCCCGTGACGCCGTTGTTGTTATCGGCACCGACGACAAGCCCAGTGTTGGGGCTCTTGGTCAACATGGTGGGCGCGATGCCGCTGACGGCGAGGGTGCCATCGACGTAGAGCTTCATGGTTTTATCCGCCTCCAGCACGCCTGCGATGTGGTGCCAGTCGTTGTCGAGGCCGATGGGCGCGGTGATGACGGTGCGCACTCGATCGTTGACGATGACAAAGCTGGGCTTCCCCTCGCGCA
>JANOAR010000280.1:0-1960 GCA_031411235.1 Verrucomicrobiota bacterium
CGTGCATCTTGTCCACAGCCGCCTTGAAGCCCCACTCATCGCTCTCGCCATAACTGGTGCCGCCCTTCACGCCGCCGCCCGCCATGAACATGCAGAAGCCGTGCGGGTTGTGGTCGCGACCGCTGCCGTTCTCGCTCACCGGCGTACGGCCAAACTCGCCACCCCAGACGATCAGGGTTTCATCGAGCAAGCCGCGCTGCTTCAAGTCGCTGATCAGCGCAGCGATGGGCTTGTCGATGTCTGCCGCGAGCGTGGCCGTGGTCTTGTCGTGATTGCTGTGTGTGTCCCAGGGCTGGCCGTTGCCATAGTAGAGCTGCACGAAGCGCACGCCGCGCTCGCAGAGCCGCCGCGCCATCAGGCAGCCATTGGAAAAGGGGCTCTTGCCATACATCTCGCGCATCGCTTGCGGCTCTTGGTTCAAGTCGAAGGCGTCCGTCGCGCTGGTCTGCATCCGGTAGGCGGTCTCCATCGCTTCGATGCGGCCTTGCAGCGCATTGTCCAGGCCACCACGCGCGGCGAGATGCTCCTTATTCAGGTTGTCCATCAAGTCCAGCAGACGGCGCTGATCCTTGTCTTGCAGCCTCGGGTTGTGCAGCCACGGGATCATCTGCTTCGGGTCGAGATTGCTGTGATTGATGTACACACCCTGATGCTGCGCAGGCAAGAAAGCGCTCGTCCACAGGATGCTGAATCGCACGGGCCGCCCAGGGCACAGCACCACATACGCGGGCAAGTTTTGGTTCTCTGTGCCCAGGCCGTACGAGAGCCACGAGCCCATGCTCGGCACGCGCTCGGTCATCGTGCCATTGTTCATCAACAGCAGCGCCGGGCCGTGGTTGGGGTTGTCGGTGTAGCAGGATTTGAAGACACACAAGTCATCCGCATACTCGCCCAGCTTCGGCAGCAGCGAGCTGATGGGCAAGCCGCTTTGACCGCGTGGCGTGAAGGTGGCGGGAGTGGCGAGCAGTCCACCCGTGGGCCGCTCGGTGCGCAGGTCGGCTCCGGTCGGACGCTGGCCCGCGTATTGGATCAGCGCAGGCTTGGGATCAAAGAAGTCCGGGCCGAAGGGGCCACCATTCATGAACAAATGGATCACGCGCTTCGCCTTCGGCGCAAAGTGAACGAGGGGCGAGGCCGCATCCAGCGCCGTCGCAAGGCCAAGCGAGCCCAGCCCACCGCCCATGCGGGCGAGGGCTTCACGACGATTGATGGGAAAGGGATTCATAACCTGTGGATAGAGGGGGGAGCACTACGTCGCGAAAGCGCCGAAATTGAAGGAAACCTCATTCGAGCCACCGATTGTCCCGAGCGCTGTCTTGGCAGAGCTTACGCGTGTCTTCGCAATGAGCCGTCGGAGGGATAAGGGGAGTGGCTTCGCTCTTGAAATTAAAACCACAGCCCATGTACGAAGAGCACACCCGAAGGCACTCCCCTTATCCCTTCAACCTTGCCCCTTATCCCTTCCTCGCTCGCTTGGCTATCACGCCTGAATTTTGAAAACACCGATTAGCGTATCCGCCATTGTGCTGAGGCCCCAGGCTTGGTATTTCTACCGCCTCACCACCCCCTTATTTTTATGAGCGATACCTCACCAGCCCCCGCCAGCAAAGAACAGGCAACCAAGACCTTGCTCAGCCACGCGATGACCCTCTTCTCGCTCATCCGCGACTACTGGAAGGGCGACTACCGCGAAGTGCCCAAGCTCACCGTCAGCCTCGTCGTCCTCGCCGTCGGCTACATCATCTCGCCCATCGACTTCATCCCCGACATCGCCCTCGGGGTCGGCCAGCTCGACGACCTCGCCGTGCTCGCCATCGCGATGAAGATGATCAACACCGAGATCAATCGCTACCTCGTGTGGAAGGCCAAACAAGACGGCAGCCCCAAGCCCACCGCCCCACCCGCCGGCAAGATCGTGGACGTGTGAGACGAGGTGGGATGACCAATGCCGAAGCTCTAA
>JANOAR010000281.1:0-3450 GCA_031411235.1 Verrucomicrobiota bacterium
TCGAAGCGATCATCGCCCAAAATGAGCCGCACATGCGTGTAGTTCTTCTGCTCGATGTGCGCGTTGTCGTTCTTGCGATACGGGCGACTTCGGCTCAGAGCCTATCCGCTAAATAACTGGAAGGAGCGCAACGGTTGGATATAAGCCGCGAGCCGCGACTAGAAAATGGAGCGCGGCGTTTAAGCCGTGAGCCTCTCTGCTCAAGGCGTGTAGGCCATTGTTTTGAGCTGCTTCTGCACCTCAAGAGTTTCCAGGATCGTCTCGGATGGGTTGGATGTGACCAACAGCCGCCGCACCACAAACTCGCGATGACCGAATGACACATAGTGCTGATCCACCACTTTGAAGGTTGGGCGAGTCACACCCCAGCGTTCCAGTGCTGAACAGCTGGAAAATACAATACTGAGAGTAAATGCGAGAAGCAGGCGTGATAACATTTTCATTATTGATACAATAAAAAATCCGCCTCCTGATGTAAACAGAAATTATTGTTAGTACAGACAAAATAACATTCTGCGTAGGGAGCAATCCACACATTCCCTTGCTGTGGTGAATTTTTGCCCTGCCGAAGGGCCAACAAAAGGATGGTGATCTCTGCCAGTCATCTCTAGCATCAGGGCGATTTCGCCTATGGACTCCCTCATTCCCCAAACCCGTCCCGTCGCACGTCGCGCTTCCCCAGGCACAGGTTGCCTGAAGTGGCTGTGCATCACCCTCATCGTGGCGATGGCTATCGGTGGCATTGTCGGCTGGAAGGCCATCCAAGCCTTTGCCAATATGCCCGGCGCGGCCTTCGACAAGGTGATGGGCTTCTTCAAGGGCGAGCAAGTGCTGACGGAGTCCTTTCGCGAGAGCTTGATCCGCGTGATCCCCACGCATGGCGACATCCTGGAACTCGCAACGCTGGAAATGGATGAGACGATCACCCGCTACGACATGAAAACCCTAGCGGGCAACTGGCTTTACCTGGGCACCACGGTCTCTGAAATCCGTGTGCCAGCGGTGTATCGCTACCACATCCGGCTGAATGAGGAATGGAAAGTCACGCGCCGCAACCATGACTGCGTCGTCGTCGCCCCTCGCCTGCACGCCAGCCAGCCGCCCGCGATCCGCACCGACAAGATGGAAAAGAAGAGTGAGAGCGGTTGGCTGCGCTTCAATGCCGCCGAGAATCTCGCTCAGCTAGAAAAGTCTGTGACCCCAACGCTGGAAAAGCGCGGCGACTCGCCCGGGCGGCTGGATAAAGTCCGCGACCCTGCCCGGAAAGCCGTGGCTGAGTTCGTGCAGAAATGGTTGCTCAACCAGCAGCAGTGGAACGCGAGCGAGGTGAACCGGATCATCGTGGTCTTCGCTGATGAACCCGAGGCAAAGAACCCCGAGGCGCTGCTAAAACTGAGCCCGGTGAAGACGCTGCCGTGAGGCTCTTGGGTTCACTTCATCGGCAGCGACTCGCCATCTTTCGGCGGATTGCGCCCGATGACGGGGTACTGCTCCAGATCCACGACTTGCCCGCTGATGGGGCCGCTCTCATCGGCGAGCCAGTACACGGCGGCAGCGGCCATTTCTTCAGGTCTCAGGATGCGGCCCGTCGGTGCATACACGCGGGGCAGAGCCTTCTCCCAGTCGCCTTGCAGCCCGTGCGATTGTTTACGCTTGGCCTCGTTTTCCGTCAGTACCCAGCCGGGGTTGATCTGGTTCACGCGCACGCCGTTTTCCCGCAGCAGAGTGTCGCCGAGATTGCGCGTCAGGGTCATTAGTGCGCCCTTGCTGACGCTGTAAGGCAGCAGGTTGGGCTCGCCACAATAAGCGTTCACGCTGCCAATGTTCAGCACACAACCCCGCGTCGCGGTGAGCTGTGGCAGAGCGGCACGGATGAGCAAATACGGGGCGACGCAGTTGATGTTGAGCATCTCGTGGAACAGCGCGGCATCGCTGTCGGCGATGTTGCCCGTGCCGACGCGCGCGGCGTTGTTCACCACGGCATCCAGTTGGCCAAAGGCTTGCACGGCGGCGGCGACGAGGCGCTCGGCAGCGCCTTCATTGGCGAGGTTTTCGATGATCAAGGCGCACTTCTCTGCGCCGATCTCGCGCTGCACCTCCTCGCCCAGCTCGCGCTCCAGGCCGTGGATTAAAACCCGAGCCCCCTCGGCGATGCAGCGCAGCGCGATGGCCTTGCCGATGCCCGTGGTGCTGCCAGTGATGAGGATGACTTTGTCTTGGAGGCGGTTCATGGGGGCGGAAATGATGAATGATGAATATTAGAGCGCGATCTCCATCGCGGCGGCGGCGCGGCAGGCTTTGGCCCGGGCGGCTTCGATGCTGATGTCTCGTGCGAGTGTCACGGCCATGCGGCGTTGGCCACTGACGCCGGGTTTGCCAAACAAGCGAAGCTGCGTGTCGGGCTCCGCGAGGACTTGATCCAGCGCACCGAAGCTCACCTGCTCCGACTCGCCCTCGACGAGCACGGCGCATGAAGCCGACGGGCCGTGGCTGCGGATATTCGGTATCGGCAGGCCGAGGATGGCGCGGGCGTGCAGGGCAAACTCCGATAAATCCTGCGAGATGAGCGTCACGAGGCCAGTGTCGTGCGGGCGTGGCGAGACTTCGCTAAAGATGACCTCATCGCCCTTCACAAACATCTCCACGCCGAACAGCCCGCGCCCGCCGAGCGCCTCGGTGATGGCTCCGGCCATCTGCTGCGCTGCGGCCACGGCCGCAGGCGTCATCGGCGTGGGCTGCCAGCTTTCGCGGTAGTCGCCCTTGATCTGGATGTGCCCCACAGGATCACAGAACGACGTGCCGCCAATGTGCCGCACCGTCAGCATGGTGATCTCGTAGTCGAACTCGACGAAGCCCTCGACGATCACCTTGCCCGCGCCTGCTCTGCCGCCCTCCTGCGCATACTGCCATGCGGCGTCCGCATCGGCAGCACTATATAGCACGCTCTGGCCTTTGCCGGAGCTGCTCATGATCGGCTTCACCACACTGGGGAAACCAATGGCCAGCACGGCGGCATCGTATTCCGCCCGCGTGGCGGCGAATTGATAAGCCGAAGTCTTCAGCCCCAATTCCTCCGCAGCGAGTCGGCGAATGCCCTCGCGATTCATCGTCAGCCGCGCCGCCCGAGCCGTGGGGATGATCGTCAGCCCTTCGTTCTCCAGTTCAACCAGGGTGTCCGTCGCGATGGCTTCGATCTCCGGCACGATGAAATTCGGTGCTTCCTTGGCGATCAGTTCGCGCAGCGCAGCGCCATCCAGCATCGAGATCACATAGCTGCGATGCGCCACCTGCATGGCGGGCGCGTTCTCGTAGCGATCCACCGCGATGACTTCCACGCCCAGCCGTTGCAGCTCGATGGCGACTTCTTTGCCCAGCTCTCCCGAGCCGAGCAGCATGACTTTAGTAGCAGTGGAGGAAAGGGGGGTGCCGATGCGTGACATGGCGCGGTGT
>JANOAR010000282.1:0-1761 GCA_031411235.1 Verrucomicrobiota bacterium
GACCAACGCAACCGGCGCAGCCGTCGGCCGCGCCGAAGCCGGCTGGAGCACGGACCTGGCGGCGGAAGAATTCCGTTCGCTGACGCCCAACGTCGCGCTGCTCGAAAGCATCGCCCAGAAAACCGGCGGTGAAGTGGTAGCGGCGGACCGGCTAAAGGAGTTCACCGAGAAACTGCCGGCCAAACTGGCGCCGGTCATGGAACCTTGGTCGCGGCCCGCATGGCATAATCCGGCGCTGTTTGGTTTCGCGCTGCTCTGTTTCGTGACGGAGTGGGGCCTGCGGAGAAGGAGGGGATTGCCGTGAACATGAATCGAGCGGTGGGATGCGCGATGCGGCAGGTTGTGACCGCCTGCGTCTCGATAGGCTGGCTGGCGGCGCTGTTCTGCCTCTGGGCATTGCCGTCGCTTGGGGGCACGAATTCGGTTCCGACCGTGCTGCTGGTGCTGGGCGCGCCGGGCGACCCGGAGTTCACGACCAACTTTGTCGAGCAGGCCACGCTGTGGAGTCAGGCCATCGAGACGGCCGGCGTGCGGAAGGTGGAACTCGGCAAGCCAGAGGGAGGCACCAACGATCTTGCGGAACTGAAACAAATCTTGGCGGCGGAGCCCAAGGACGGCTTGGCCGAGCTTTGGATCGTGCTGATCGGCCACGGCACGTTTGACGGCAAGGAAGCCCGCTTCAACCTGCGCGGGCCCGACCTGTCCGCAGCCGAACTGGCGGAGGCGCTGAAACCGTTTTCCCGCCCCGTGGCGGTCATTGACACCACCTCGGCCAGCGCGCCCTTCATGAAGCCGCTCGCGGGGACCAACCGGATCGTCATCACCGCCACCCGGAGCGGTTACGAGACGAGCTTTACGCGCTTCGGACTGGAGTTCGCCAGGTCCATCGCCAGTCCCGTCGCCGACTTGGATCAGGACGGTCAGACCTCGCTGCTGGAGTCGTTTCTGCACGCCTCGGCCAACGTCCTCGACTCCTATCGCACCCAGACCCGCCTGATGACCGAGCACGCGCTGCTCGACGACAACGGCGATGGATTCGGCACACCCGCGGAGTGGTTCCGCGGCCTGCGGGCCGTGAAGAAGGCCGATGGCAAACAGGCCCTCGACGGCCTGCGGGCTCATCAATGGCACCTCGTTCGCAGCGAGGCCGAGAGCCGCCTGACCCCGGAACAGCGCGCCCGGCGGGACCAACTCGAACTGGAAGTCGCCCGCCTTCGGGACCGGAAGTCCGACCTCAAGGAAGGTGACTATTTCGCCCGGCAAGAAGTGCTCCTCCGGGAGTTGGCCCAGCTTTACCGCGCCGCCGCCGGAGTTCGGTAGCCGTAATCTTTGCGCATCCTCAGGAAAAAGGACTTGTCGGAATCGTCTGGCGCGCCTACTTCCTCCGCGCTGCTATGTGCGCTCGTGGCGGAATTGGCAGACGCGCTAGATTCAGGTTCTAGTGAGTAACATCGTGCAGGTTCAAGTCCTGCCGGGCGCACCATTCTTCGCAGCCAGCCCAAAAGAGTTCGCTTTTCGGTTTCACCAACTGGTTTCCATTCCCCGGGAAAACGGTGATGCCCACTGGCTCCGGGCTTGACGGGTGGTTCTTTGGGCAGGAAACCAGCGCAACCAAATGCGATCCCTGCCACCGGATTTTTACGGGTCTTGGCGCCATCGGACCCCCCCCGCGAGCGGAGTCGTCAATGACGGCGGTGCGCTGCCCCCCGAGCGATGGCTCCAGCAGATCTGGCGGCACCAGCGCCTGCGGCGCGGCGAACT
>JANOAR010000283.1:0-2501 GCA_031411235.1 Verrucomicrobiota bacterium
GGTTCTTTTCGGCGTTGGCTTTGGCGGTGGCGAGGCCCTCAAACGCTTCGTCCAGCAGGCCGGCGATCCGCTGCTGTTCGGCCAGCGGGGGGACGGGGACTGGAATCTCCCGCAAGTTGCCTTGGTTTAGTTTTGGAACGGTGAGGCCAGAAACGAACTCGGTCAGGTCGGAATGGTTCAGGTGGTAGATAAGCCAGTTGTCGAGGAGATGGGTTCGATGCGGCCTCAAAACGTGCGCGTGATTGTTGACCCAGATTTTGCCTTCGACCGCGAAAGCGGTGTTCTCTCCTGATGCCCACTTTGCGCCATCCTCACCGACGAGAACGAGAGGCTCATCGAAGAGGTAGCCTTCGACATGCCCCAAGACGCCGGTTGCGCCGTAGTAAGGATAATCACCGGCGATGCGGTCTCGCTTTGTGATGGGCTTGCGCTTGTGGTCGAGCACATCGCACAGGTCGCCGAGCGGCTCTGTTTTCCACCCCTTCTTCATAGCAGCGCCTTGATGTTGCCCAGCACTTCCGGCCTTTTGGCTGGCTGTAGTGCTCATGGGCGAAGTTTACGCGGGTGGTTTTGCGCACCGTGCAAGATGCGGAAGACGATGAGGTGCTGCCCTACGATGCGGAAAAAGATTTTGTACGGAAACCGATGCGCGAGCACGCGCCGGAAACCCCGGTAATATACGGGGTAGCGCTCGGGATCGGCTTCCAAGCGCAGCAGCGCTTCGGCGAGGTCGGCGAGGAATTCATCGCCCAGTCCGGGGCATCGTTCTTCATACCAGTCGTGCGCTTCGGCGAGGTCGGCTTTTGCCCTGGGCCGGATGGTGGCGATCCACTTCACTGGCGGGATTCGCGAATCTGCTGGAAGACTTCGCGCCACGACTCGCCGGGGCTGGGGTCGCGCTCAAATTCCGTAAGCGCTTCGTCGAGCGCCTGCCGTTCGGCGGGCGAGGCTGCGCCGCCTTCGAGCAAGTCTGTTTCATGGATTTCGGCGAGGCGGGCGAAGAGTTGGGAGCGGTCGCTGGCGGTCAGCTTCGGCAATTCTTCAAGGATTTGTGCTTTGCTCATGGTGTGAAATTAGTGCGCTGGGTGTTCTCCTGCAAGTGTGTGGTGAGGTTCATAGCAGCGCCTTGATGTTGCCCAGCACGGCAGCGCTCGGCAGGCGGATGGGAGGCAGGGGTGAAATGGGATTCATGGGAGATATGTTTCTCATTCCTCGCATCCTTCCCATTCGTTCCCATTGCTGTCTCGTAGGTGGTGTCATTTCTTGGGGGGCTGGTTGCGGTGGGCGAGCCGCGCCTTGAACATGCGCTCGCGCAAGCCGCCCTGTTCCAGAAAGTCCTTCTCCAGCCGACGGAGTTGCTGGTCGAGCAGGTAGTTGGTCTGATGAATCAGGCAGATGGCGATGTTGGCGATGACCTCCGGTGGGCGGGTCTCCACAAACTCGCGGTAAAGCTCAAAGGTGTGCGGGGTTTTGCGGCCCAGCCGCCGAACGAACAGGGCTTCCTTGGAGTCTTTGTCCCAGATGGCGTGGTCGCGCACGCGGAGGTAATCGCGGTAGTCGGCGAGGAGTTCTTCGAGGCTGGCTCGGCCCACACTGGTGAGCTTTATCTCGGTTTCCTTGGAGGTGAGTGCGGCTTTGCTGCCTTCGAGGATGTTCTGTTTGCCGGAACGCGCTGACTGGATCATCTGGTCCAAGGTGCGGTCGCCTCGACCGAGATACTTGTGCGCGAAGCGGAAAGTGAGGTCGTAGATGACTTCGGCTTTTTGGTAGGAGAGGAGGGTCTGGTAATCGCCGCGCGGGGGGATGATGGGATGGGAGGAATGGGAATCAGGAGATGGATGTTTTCCATCGCCCGCATTCTTCGCATTCTTCCCATCGTTTTTCATAGCAGCTTGCGGATGCCCTTTAGCACTTCGGCACTCTCGGCGTCGAGCGACGCTATCTCCTCCATGATGGCCTCTGGGCTGCGGTGCGCGATTTCCTCGCCGCCGTTGGGGTTCTTCACGGACAAATCAAAGGTCTTCGGGTCGATGGCCGCCACGTCCACGCTCCAGCTTTTGGGCGAGTCGGCCTTGGTCGCGTGCAGCGCGATGAACTCGGCGAGGTCGGCGTCGTTGAGCGGGTTGGTCTTCCCCATGTTGCGGCCGGGGTCGAGCTGGTAGAACCACACACTTCGTGTGCTTTTTCCTTTCTCAAAGAAGAGCACCACGGTCTTCACGCCCGCGCCGATGAACGTGCCGCCGGGGCAGTCGAGCACGGTGTGGAGGTTGCATTCTTCGAGCAGTTTCTGCCGCAGGCTAACGGAGGCGTTGTCGGTGTTGGAGAGGAAGGTGTTTTTGATGACGATGCCGGCGCGGCCTCCGGCCTTGAGGATTTTGATGAAGTGCTGGAGGAAGAGGAACGCGGTCTCGCCGGTGCGGATGGGGAAGTTTTGCTGCACTTCCTTGCGCTCTTTGCCGCCGAAGGGCGGATTGGCGACGATGATGTGGAAGCGGTCCTTT
>JANOAR010000284.1:0-48090 GCA_031411235.1 Verrucomicrobiota bacterium
AATGAAACGGATGAATGTAGATACTGAATCAGGTAGTGTTTGCATAAGACCCGCAAGATCGTCCGCTCGCGGTTCAAACACACCGCCGTGGAGCCACGCCACGCGCGAGGCTCCACGGCTCCACTCACCCCACGCTCACACTCTCCGAATGCCACACACCGCACTGCTTCATCGTAAGTCCCGCGCAGCGGCTTCGTTCAACAAGCAGCAGCACCCAACGGAAGGGGGCTTGGTGCAGTAGCCAGCTTGTCTTTCATTTGGGTATCAGTTCCTTTGCTCATATCATTCCTCCCCCTTCCGTTGGTGTGCTAATTCGTTGGCCCCACTTGCGGAGCGTTTCATGAAAACGAGCCAATGGGTTTTCGCAGTCTTCCCGCAGCGTTGACCAATCAGCGGCCGCTCTGGAGTTAGCGCGAGGATTTGTGACACTGGCACCTCATGCTCGTTCCATTTGAAGATCAGCGCCCCCTCTGGCTTGAGGACTCGGAAGCACTCAGCGAATCCACGGCGGATCATCTCGCGCCAGTCGCCTTCCAGCTTCCCATATTTCTTCGCCTGCCAGCCCTTCTTACCAGCGCGGACGAGGTGCGGAGGGTCGAACACCACCATTGCGAAGTGATCGGCAGTGAACGGCAGTTCTGTGAAGTCCGCCACGATGTCGGGATTGATTTCGAGAGTGCGGACGCCCCCCGAGCTGCTCACGTCTGGCAGAGCATGGGTCTCGCGGCGTTTGTCCACGAACACGGCGCGGCTATCCTGCCTGTCGAACCAGAACATTTTCGAGCCACAACAGGCGTCGAGAACGGGGGCCAACAAGGCGCTGCTGCCAAGAATCGGGGCGGTGGAGTCTTTCATGGTATCGGACTTGGGTTGCGCCCCGCTTCAGGCAGAGCTAGTTCGTTCGCCTCGCTGAAAGCGCCAATTGACATCACATGCGGTATCGGTTCTGATACCATGTGATCAGAGCCGTGATTGGTACCAATGTCCTCATTGCCGCCCTTCGTTCTTCATCAGGAGCCAGCCACCAGATCATTCTGGCGGCAGACAGAGGTGATTTTCAGATGGCACTCTCTGTCCCGTTGCTCGCTGAGTATGACGATGTTTCGACACGGCCTGACATGGGAATCACCATTCCTGCGTCTGCCGTGGATGCGATCATCCGGCGCATCGCGATGGTGGCCCACAAGCAGCAGATTTACTTTCTCTGGCGGCCCATTCTCCCAGACCCCAAGGACGACATGGTGCTGGAGGTGGCCATTGCTTCGGGTGCCACGCACATCGTCACCTTCAACCGCAAAGACCTTCGATTAGCCTCCCAGTTTGGCATCATCGTTTTACCTCCCGCAGACTTCATCCGACTCCTACCATGAGCAGCCTCAGCCTTCGATTACCCGACTCCATCCACCGCCACCTCAAGCGTGCGGCGGACATTGATGGCATCTCCATCAACCAGTTCATCAGTCTGGCCGTGGCCGAGAAGCTGTCGGCTTTGCAGACTTATGACATCATCGCCGAGCGAGCCAAAGGCGGATCACGGAAGGGTTTTCTTCAGGCGATGGCCCTGATTCCCAAGGGGCCAATCGTGGAGGGCGATGAACCCCGATGAACCCAACCAAGGCGGACAATGGTGCTGCTGGACAACGGGAGGGGCGCTTGTTGTCTCCCGTGTCTCAGCTTAGCCGTTCGCCTAAACTGACCCGTGGCACGCGTGGCATAGGGTAAGGATCAAGATCCCCACTGGCTCCGCCTAACGAGTCCCCGCCGACTTTCCTTTGACCCGTTGCAGCGTCCACTCGGTCACGTCTTTGATCACTTGCTCGCGCTGCACGTCGTGCAGCAGCAGGTGGTAGCTGCGCGAGTACCAGTGCAGTTGTTTGTCCTTCGCCGCGACATAGCTGAACAACTCATGCACTTGATCTGGCGAGGCGACGACGTCATTGGGCGAGGCGAGGAAGAGCACGGGTATCGTCGTTTCGGCAGCGGCTTGGGGGTTGTTGTCGAGGAGTTGGGAGATCTCGCGGATGAGGCGCAGCGAGAAGGCCGGCACACGATGGCTGGTGATGGCCATTTGCCCGCCGTACGTCGTGGAGCTGGTGGACTGCACTTTGTTTTCATCAATCCCGCTCAGCGTGCCCAGACGGAAGGATAGGCGAGGCAGCAGCCGCGAGGTTGCGATGATGGCGAGTCGTTGGCCCAGGCTGACTTTCACCCGAACACCTGCGAGTGGGGAGGCGAGGATGAGGGCGGCGGGTTGGGTCTTGGGGGCGTCGATGGAGTGCAGGGCGATGAGGCTCCCGAGGCTCTCGCCATACCAGACGATGGGCAGGCCGGGGTGCCGAGTGCGCACGAGCCCATGCAGGGTGCGCAAGTCATTGAGCCATTGCTTCTTGTTTTGAATATCGCCACGCGCAGCGGGCTCGGGGTCGAGGCCCTGGCCGCGTAGTTCATAGGCATAGACGGTCATGCCCGCCTGGGGCAAACGTTCGCCTAGCAGCCAAAAGTCTGAGGCGGCACCACTGAGTCCATGCACGGCGATGACGATGGCGTGCGGCTTCGCGCCCTTGGCCACGGGCCATACTTTCATCGGCATGGTCTTGCCATCGTAGCTCGTCCATTGGCCCTCACCGAGCGATGGGGGCGCTCGCTTATGGCTGGGTAAGCTGGAGCACGAGGCGAGGAGAAGCGCCAGCGTGGTCGGGGCGAGCGTGCGCAGCCAGCGTGCGCGGGGAGCGCTCCCGTGCGGGGGGGGCTCAGAGGCTGCGGTGTTGGAAATAGTGTTCAAGCGTGGCTTCGATACAGCTCTGCTGGGCGAGCACCCGGTCGTCGAGGCTGAACTCTGATGGCGTCTCGACGGTGAGTGTGGTTGGGCAACCGAGATGGTAGAGCACTATGGCCTCTGGGCCTACGATGTCGCTGGGGATTATGCGGCGGTGGAGGACGCCATTTTTTGCCCGATGCCCGTCGATGTTTGTCCTGGGATCGCGCGGAATGTGGCTGGCACTAGCGGTCAGGGCGAGGTCGGCGTGCAGGGCACGAGCGTCGGCACTGAGTTGGTAAATGTAGCTGCCCTGGCCATCGTAGTCCTCGTGCAGGCAGAGGCCGAGGCTCAGCTTGCGCGGCTTCACCAACCGCTGCCATGGGCCGCAAATGGGATCGCGCGGCAGATGGAAGCGACGATTCAGATCAAGCCCGCGATAATCGACGCGCGTGTTTCGGGCCAGTCCCACGGGGTTCAAACAGGGGCAGATGAGAAACGCCTCGCGCCGCAGTAAGTCGAGATGTGCCTCGGCCCAGGCAAGCAATCCCCAGGCCGCTCCTGGCTCGTCGCCATGCACGCCGGCGGAGAGATAAACGGTGCGCTCGCCGCGCACTGCGGCTTTGCTCTCCAGCGCAAAAATAGGCAAGCCCTCGACCTCGGCGAGGGGCGTGATGTGCATCTTGGACAGGCGGGCCACTCGCTGCCATGCCGTGAGCAGGGCCGCAGCGTCATGGGCGCGATGGCGTGGGAGCAGGGCTGGCATGGAATCGTGCGCGAGCCGTTGTTTATCGCCTGCTGTTCAGCTTCGCCAGCAAGCGCAGGATTTCTATATAGAGCCACACCAGCGTGACGAGCAGGCCGAAGGCTGCATACCACTCCATGTATTTCGGGGCACCGTAGCTCACACCATTTTCGATGAAGTCGAAGTCGAGCACCAAATTCAGCGCCGCGAGGACGACGACAAAACCCGAGAACGCGATGCCCACCCAGCCATTGCCAAATACACCGGGAATCTGGATGTGGAAGAAGGTGCCCAACACCCAGGCCACGAGGTAAAAAATCAAGACCCCACCCGTCGCCGCGATGACACCGAGGCGGAAATTTTGCGAGGGCCTGATAGCACCAGTGGAATAGGCGGCCAGCAGCGCGAGCAGCACGCCGCAAGTCAGCAACGCCGAGGTCAGCACGATGCCGTGCGACATGCTTTCGTATCTGTAAGAGAGGACGCCGATTATAACGCCTTTCCCTGCGGCATACACGGGCGAGAGCAGGGGTGCGGTCTTGGGCACGAAGCCGATGACAAGGGCGAGCACGAAGGGAATGATCCAGCCAAAGGTCAGCGCCGGGGCAAACCAAGCAGGTGCTGCGCCGCCCTCGCCCGCCGCCTGCCAGGCCCACGTCGCCGTGGTCATGAGGATCATCGTGAGGATGCCTGTCTTGATCACAGCACCCGAGAGCGTCATGCGCTCGGAGCCCGCCAACTCTGAGGCGGCGTTGCGGAAGGTGTTGTCACTGAGGGCTGGGTTGCTGGTGCGCATGGGGGCAGGAAATAATGAGTGATGAATGATGGGTGATGAATCTCTGAAACTGAGAGCAGAGCGGCGTGTGTTGCAACCCCGCAACACACGGCCAAGCAAGTGCGTATCAGGCCCGATACAATTCATCACTCATCATTCATCACTCATCATTTTCCCATGCCTTCCCGCCGCGCCTTCCTCGCCCAAACCACCGCCACCGCCGCTAGCATCGGTTTCCCCGCCGTCGTCCGCAGCGCCAGCCCCAACAGCCAACTGCAAGTCGCCTCAGTCGGCGCGAATGGCATGGCCTTGACCGACCTCAAAAATATCTCCGAACACGCCAAGTTGAAGTATGTCGCCTTCTGCGATGTCGATAGCACCCGCTTCGACAAGGCCGATGCCGCCCTGCCCGGCGTCGCCCACTACTCGGATTTCCGCGAAATGTTCGCGGCCATCGGCGACAAGATCGACGCGGTCAACGTCGCCATCCCCGACCACATGCACGCCCTCGCCAGTATCGAAGCGATGAAGCTGGGCAAACATGTCTATTGCCAAAAGCCCCTCGCCCACACGGTGTGGGAGTGCCGCCAGATGCGCCTCTGGGCCGAGAAAAAAGGCGTCATCACGCAGATGGGCAACCAGATCCACTCGGCGCTCGAATACCGCCTCGGCACCACGTTGATCAAAAGCGGAGCCATCGGCAAAATCAAAGAAGTGCTCTCGTGGGTCGGCGTCAGCGGCAACGAGCGCACCAAGCTGCTCGCCCCATCCGCCCCTGGCCCCGTGCCTGCCAGCCTGCGCTGGGATTCCTGGATCGGCTGCGCCCCCATGCGCGACTACGCGCCCGATGCGTACTGCCCCTTCGTCTGGCGCGACTGGCAGGACTTCGGCGGCGGTGCGCTGGGGGACTTCGGCTGCCATGTCCTCGATCCCGTTTTCACCGCCCTCGGCTTGCAGGCTCCGATCTCCGTCGTCGCCGATAACAGTGGGTTTAACGATCAAGTCTGGCCCTACACCGAGAAGGTGCGCTGGACGTTCCCCGGCAACGAACTCATCGCTGGCAAGACCCTCAACGTCACCTGGACGGATGGCTACATGAAGCCCGACCGCAAGCTCGCGCAGATGCCACCAAACCTAGAGCTGCCCGGCGCAGGCTCCATTTTCATCGGCGAACTGGGCATCATGGTCATGCCACACGTCGGCGCACCGCGCCTGTATCCGCAGGAAAAATTTGCCAGCTTCAAATACCCCGAAATGCCCAAGATCGAGAGCCATTGGCACCGCTGGATCAATGGCATCCTGGAAAATAAGCCGACCACCGACGGCTTCCACTACGCGGGTTGGCTCGCCGAGACTGTGCAGCTCGGCAACGTCGCCACCCGCATGGCCACCCGCCCCGCTGATTCGCGCGGTGGCCTGAATCTCGATAGCCCCAAGGCCACCGTCTTGGAATGGAACGCCGAGACCATGAAGATCGCCAACCACCCCGAAGCCGAGCGCCTGCTGAGTAAGACCTACCGCGCCGGGTGGGAAGTGCCTGCGGCCTGAGCGCAGGCCAGCGGCCTGTCCGCGCTACGCTAGTGACTTGCCACTTTCCCTGGCTGCGGTTAAAATCACACAAGATGACGAAGAAAAACCCATTCCCAGGAATGAACCCCTACCTTGAAGAGCACTGGTCGGATGTGCATTCTTCGCTCATCACCTTTATTCGTGTGGAATTGGGTATCGAACTTCCAGACGACCTCTCGGCGCGGTCTGAAGTGGACATCACCGTGGTGGACGATAACAAGGACTACCGCCCTGATGTGAGCGTCACCGAGGACAGTTGGCGCTACGGGCTACCGCCAGTGTGGTCGCCCGAGGCCGATGCGGCGGGCGGCGGAGTGCTCACCGTCACGGAGCCGATGCTGGTCAAGGTGCCGACTGAGAAGCGGCGCTGGATCGAGATTCGCGATGGCAACGGCAAGCTCATCACCGTCATCGAAATCCTCAGTCCATCGAACAAACTGAGTGGTCGCCGCAGTTATGTTTTCAAACGCAACGATATGTGTGCGGCACGGGTCAATGTCGTGGAGATCGACCTGCTGCGCGGAGGAATGCACACCGTGGATGTGCCGCTGCGCGATATATATGATCCTCACAACGGTGGTAGTCTCGACTACCTCGTGTGCGTGAACCGCGCCGCCGCCGATGGTCGTCGCGAGGTGTATCAAGGCCAGCTCGATGAGCGCTTGCCCGTCATTCGCATTCCTCTGCGCACGACGGACGCAGATGTGCCATTGGATCTGCAAGCGCTCATTGACCGCTGTTACGAAACAGGCCGTTACTGGAAGCTCGATTACCACCGTGAACCCATCCCGCCGCTATCAGAAAAAAATAAGCGCTTAGCCGATACCGTTCTGCGGGAAGCGGGTCTGCGGTGAAGCCGCTTATAAGCCACCCGCTTCTCCCTCAAAATACCGGCTCGTCTCATCAGTCGGATCAAGCGATGCGCTCACAGCCTTCGTCCTCGCCAGCCACACGAAGGCGGCAGGCAAAATGAACAGCGTGGCGAGCGTTGCCGCGATCAAGCCACCGATCACTGCGCGGCCTAGGGGCGCGGTCTGTGCTCCGGCTTCGCCTAAACCGAGGGCCAGCGGCGTCATCCCGGCGAGCATAGCAAAGCTGGTCATGAGGATGGGGCGCAGGCGGTCGCTGGCGGCGCTGCTGGCGGCGGTTTTGAGATCCATGCCGGCGCGATGATTTTTGTCCGCAAAGGTGACGAGCAGGATGGCATTCGCCATTGCCACGCCGATGGCCATGATCGCGCCGATGAGGCTTTGAATATTGAAAGTGTCGCGCGTGATGAAGAGCATCGCGCAGACACCGAGCACCACGGCAGGCACGGCGGTGATGACGACGAGCGGCAGGCGCAGGCTTTGGAAGTTGGCGGCGAGCAGCAGGAAGATGACGATCACCGCGAGCACGAAGCCTTGCTGAAGGCCATCCATTGTCTGCTGCAAGGTCACGCTTTGGCCACGGATGATGACGTTGGTTTTTGCGGGCGGTGCGCCAGCATCGGCAACAGCTTTGGCGACGAGTTTGCTCACCGTGCCGAGGTCGCTGCCGTGGATATTCGCGCTGACGCTGACCACGCGTGCCATGTTGAAGCGCTCGTACTGGCCCACCGTGGTGCCGGGCGTGAGCGTGGCGATGTTGCGCAGTGCGGTCGCGGGGCCGGTCTTGCTGGCGATGGGCAGGTTGCGCAGTTCATCGAGGTTGGTCATCTTCGCCTGCGGCACTTGCACCTGCACTTGGAAGGCTTGGCCGCTCTTTGGGTCGGCCCAATACACAGGCGTGGTGAAACGCGAGGAACTGGTGGCGGTGACGACCGCACGGCCTGCATCGGCCATGCTCACACCGGCGAGCCCGGCCTTCTCGCGGTTCACCGCGACTTCGACGGTAGGGTAGTCGAGCGCTTGATTGAACTGCAAATCTCTGAGTGCTGGGATCTTCTCCAACTCGGCTTTGATCTTCTTCGCATGGCTTTCATCATCGGCCAGCGATGGCCCCGTGACGGCGACCTCCACAGGCGTGGGCGAACCGAGTGACATGATGCGCGTGACGATGTCGCCGGGCTCAAAGCTGAGGCGCACCGTGGGCAGTTTTTCCTTCAGCGTGGCCCGCAGTTTTTCCTTCAACGCGATGATCGGGATGTCGGCTCCGGACTTGAACTCGATCTGCAACACGCCTTCCTCCGGCCCGCCATTCCACAGGTGAATGAGGTTCACGGGATAACTCGGTGCGTGGACGCCGACCATGCCGATGCTGAGCTTCACCTTGTCGGGGCCGACGGCGGCTTTGATGGTGTCGAGGATGGTCAGCGCGATGGCTTCAGTCTTATCGAGCTTGGTGCCCGTGGGAGCGCGGAAGCGAAGCTGTAGCTGGCCGCGATCCACGGTGGGAAAGATGTCGGTGCCGATGCCTTTGGCGATGAGGAATGCAGCGAAGAGCGCGGCGGCAATGTAGATCGGCACGAGCAGCCAGCGCACCGCGAGAAAGGGCTTCAGCAACGATGCAAAAGCGCCAAGCCGTGGGCTGGCGGTGGCGGTGCTGTGGTCGCTCGCTGCCGTTGCAGGCATGAGCCATACACACAGCACAGGCACGAGGGTGGAAGACAGCAGGTAACTGGCAAACATCGCAAAGCCCACGGCCAACGACAGCGGCACGAACAGCGCCTTCGCTGCGCCCGTCATCACGTACGCGGGGATGAAAACCGCGAGCACGCAGAGCATTGCCAGCAGTCGCGGCCCCGCCGTTTCCAGCGTGCCATCGAGCACGGCGCGGGCAGTGGGTTTGCCTCGCGATTGATGCCGATGAATGTTCTCAATCGTCACCGTTGCTTCATCAACGAGGATGCCAATGGCCAGAGCCAAGCCACCCACGGTCATCAAATTCACGGTCTGCCCACACAGCCATAGGCCGACCAACGAGGCCAGCAGCGCGAGCGGGATATTGATGACAACGATGAGCGCGCTGCGCCAATCGCGCAGGAACAGCAGCACCATCAAGCCCGTGAGCGCCGCGCCCATCCAGCCCTCGCGCACAAGGTCGGCGATGGCGTTGGTGACGAAGGGGCTCTGGTCGAATTCGTATGTCACGCGAATGTCCTCGGGCAGCGCCGCCTGGAATTTCGGGATGCTGGCCTTCACCACGTTGACCACGTCCATCGTCGAGGCATTGGCGCGTTTCGTCACGGGCATATAAACCGTGCGCCTACCATTCACCAAACCGTAGCTGGTGATGATGTCCGCAGCGTCCGCAGCCTCGGCGACATCGCGCACATAGACCGCGCTGTTGTCACCCGCGAGACCGACACGCAGTGGCACGGCTTCGAGGTCTTTGATGTTCTTCACGATGCCATTCATCGGCACCATCGGGTATTCATCGCCGAGCGTGAGGTTGCCGCTGGGAATGATCGTTTGCGACTGCGCGATGGCGTTCACCACGTCGTCGGGACTCATGTTGTAGCTGCGCAAGCGCTCGGGCTTCAAATTCAAAACAATCGCCCGCGCACTGCCGCCAAACGGCGGTGGTGCCGACACGCCCGGCAGCGGCGCAAACAGCGGGCGCACGGTGTTGAGCGCGGCGTCCTGCATCTGCGCGACGCTCTTGGTTTCGCTGCTAAAGACGAGCTGGCCCACCGGCACGCTGCCCGTGTCGAAGCGGGTGACAAAAGGTGGCACGGTGCCCGGTGGCATGAAGGCTCGCGAGCGGTTCACATAGCCTACGACTTCGCCCATCGCCGAGGCCATGTCGGTACCGGGGTGGAAGGTGAGCTTGATGATCGTCGCGCCTTGGATGCACTTCGACTCCACGCTGGCGAGCGAGGTGAGGTAGAGGAAATGATACTCGTAGTAGTAACTGATGAACCCTTCCACCTGCGCCGGATCCATGCCGCCGTAAGGCTGCGCGACGTAGATGGTGGGCACATTGAGTGAGGGAAAGATGTCGCGCGGCGTCTTATCAATCGCCAGCCACCCACCCATGCACAGCGCCACGACGGCAACGAGGATGGTGAAGGGACGGCGAAGGGCGAGGTGGGTGAGATTCATGCGTGGAGAAAAGTGGCTTCGACTTCAGTCGAATGCAGTCGGAGGCGAAGCAGGGGCGATGGACTTGGAGTAGCCTCTTGGCTGGGGCAGCAGTGGGGGTTGTTGGTGGTTACGAGTCAGTCCCTTCGACGATTCGACTGAAGTCGAAGCCACATCCCGGCGGGCGTTGGCCTGGGGTTTTAAAGCCATTACTTGCCAGAGGAAGGTTCTACACTCAGCTCCCCCACCGCTCGCATCAGCAAATACTGCGAGGCATTGTGTGCCGTCACCGCATTCAGATAATCCGTGCGAGCGCGGGTCAGTTCTTGTTCCGCGAGAACGGTTTCCAAGACGATGCCGACGGCAAACTCCTGGCGCTCGTGGGTGAGGCGGTTGTTCTCCTGCGCAGCGGTCACTTCTTCGCGGGCGGCGGCGACTTGCTTGGCGAGCGATTTGGTCTGCTCATGCGCGGCGACGACTTCGGCGATGATGGCTTCCCTTATCTGCGCGTCTTGCAGTTCGCTCAGTTTCAGCCGTGCCTCGGCAGCACGTTTGCGGCCTTTGTCGAAGAGCCCGCCCGCGCCGATCTTCCAGCTCAGGCCGACGAAATAATCTTCGCTGTCGTGCAGCCCTCGCGTGCTCGTGCCTGCGCCGCCATCGAGTCCACCGCCGAAGACCTGCGCTGTGATCGTGGGCACCCACGGGCCTTTCGTGGCGGCATCGCGCTCGTGGCGCGCTGCGGCGAGTTGCGCGAGTTGGCCAGCTAATTCAGGACGTTTGGCGAGAGCCTTCTCCGTTAAAACCTTCACGTTGGTGTTAGCGCTCACCAGTCGCAGCATCGCGGGCTCGCCTTCAGCCGCGTGCAGCGTCACGCTGGGATCAAGCCGCAGCAACTGAGCCAGCGCCACGCTTGCCTGTTGCTCGGCTCCGCGAGCCTTCTCCAGCTCCAGTTGATTGCGCCGCGTCTGCGAATCCACGCGCAACGCATCGCCTTTGAAGGCCACACCAGCGGTCACGGCATTGGTCACTTGTTTGCCATAGTCCTCCGAGATTTTGACGGCCTCCTGCGCGACCGCCACAACGGCTTGTGCCCGCACTAGCTCGAAGTAAGCCGCTGCCGTCCGGGCCAGCGTTGCGAGTTTGGTTCCTTCGACTGCCTTAGCCGCTGCTGTGGCGAGCTGCTTTGCCGCGAGGCGCTTGTAGTAGGCTTCACCGAGCGCGAGATCCAAGCCCGCCGTGGCACCGAGATTGTAGCTCTGCTTGCTCACGTCGATCACCGCGCCACGCACTTCCTGCGTCGCGCCTTGGTGGTTTTTGTAGCCTACGCCGACGGTGACGGTGGGGATAAAAGCGAGCACGCGCTGCTGCTCGACGGCGTTGGCTTCAGCGAGTTTTTGCTCAGCGATTTGCACGTCAAGATTGCTACCGCCTGCGAGACGCAGAGCAGTGGGGAGGTTGATGGGCTCGGCTTGAACCAGAGAAGACAAATAGACCGAGAATAGAATGCTGAAGGTGCGCATGAAGTATGGGAGGAAGAGTAGTTTATTTTACTTTGATGAGTTGATCCGGCACCAGCGTGGCCTTCCCAGGAATCAGCACCTCAGCCGTCTCTTCCAGGCCGCTGGCGATCTCCACATTCACGCCATCATTAAACCCCAAGACCACGGCATTTTTCTTCGCCTTGCCCGCAGCATTCGTGAAGACAAACGCATTGGCCTTCTCCATCACCAAGCCTTCTACGGGGATGAGCACGGCGTTGTCGTGGGTCTGCACGCCGACCTTCATCGTGACGTACATGCCGGGGCGCAGTTCCAGGGATTCGTTGGGCAGTTCGCTCTCGACGAGCATGGTGCGTGTGGCCATATCCAGCGCATAGGCGAAGCGCGTTACGCTGCCTTTGATGACCTTCCCCGGCAGGCCTTCGGCGCTCACCATCACGGGCTGACCTTTGGCGACAAACAGCGCATCCACCTCCGGCACCGCCACCTGCGCACGCACGGTTTTGAAATCCATGAGCGTGACCACCGCCGCATTGCTCGCCGCCGTGCCCGAGGTGGCGCTGGGCACGAAGGCACCGAGATCGACCCGGCGCTCGGTGATGATGCCGGCGAAGGGCGCGGTGATCTTGGTGAAGCCAAACAGTGCGCGGGTGCGTTTGTCGGCGGTCTCGACGACGGCGAACTCGGCCTTGGCCATGTCCAGCTCGGCTTTGGCCTTCTCCAGCATCTGCGGCAGGATGAGGTCGGGCGAGGCTTTGCGGGCTTTGGTGAGGCGGTCGTATTCCTGCTGGGCGAAGTCGAAGCGCGGCTTTTTGCTGGCCAGTTCAGCTTCGGTTTTGCCCAGATCGGCTTCGAGTTCAGGGGCTTCGAGTTCCGCGATGAGATCGCCTGCCTTCACGGCATCGCCTTTGTCGAAGGCGATCTTTTTTACATAACCGGGCGTCTTGGCGTAGAGCGTGGCTTGTTGCAGTGGCTTGATCGCGCCGGGCAGTGAGACGTAGCGAGTCACGGTGCCGCGATGAGGCTTGGTCGCGGGCAGCTCGATGGGATCAGCCGCAGGCAGCCACGGAGTGTGGAGGAGGAGGGCGAGAAAGCCGCAAGCGGCTAGGGGTGGGACGTTCATGCTGTGAGCCTTTGTAGCGAGAGGCGCGTGGGAACGCGAGGAAGATCGCTGATCCTACGGGCATTATCCCAGCGAGCGCCGAGCCATTGTTACAGGAACGTCACGCGGCCTTTTTTGCCTCGCCGGGCATCCCCTTCCACGATGGCGGCGTGATGCCCAACGGCACACGCCAACCCAACTCCACAGACCCATCGTCATGAACTCCAGGACACTCCTCACCCTCGCTACGGCTCTGGGCACGCTCGCCCTCTCCAGCAACCTCCAAGCCCAGACCACCATTCGCCTGCGCGGCTCCGACACCCTCGGCGCAAAACTTCTGCCCCAGCTCGCTGAAGGCTTCAAAAAACAAGGCGGCGTGGCTTCCTTTGACATCGCAGCAGAGGGCTCCTCCACCGCCTTCAGTAACCTCGCTTCAGGCGATGCCGACATTGGCATGTCTAGCCGCAAGGTGAAGCCTGAAGAAGAGACCCTGTGCAAAACCAAGAGCGTCTTCCTCGAAGAAACCGAAATCTCCTGGGACATGCTCACCGTCATCGTCAACAAGAGCAACCCTGTGACCAACCTGAGCAAGAAGCAGGTGCAGCAAATCTTCACCGGCGACATCAAAGACTGGAGCGAAGTCGGCGGCACCCCCGGCCCGATCAGCCTCTACACACGCAACACCTCATCCGGCACCTACAAGGACTTCATGGGCCTAGCGATGAAGGGCAAGGACTACGCCCCTGAAAGCCAGAAGATGGCGGGCCACGAGCAGATCGCGCAGGAAGTGGGCACCAATAAAGGCGGCATCGGCTACGTGGGCCTCGCCTACATCAAGGCCGATGGCGTGAAGCCCACCACCATCGACGATATGGCCGCTGTGGAAGCGAACGCGAAGGTCTATCCTTACTCGCGCCCCAACTACCTCTACACCAATGGCAAGCCCACCGGTGTGGTGAAGGCCTTCATCGACTTCTGCCTCAGTGCCGAAGGCGAGAAGATCGTAGAAGGCGTGGGCTTCGTGCCCAAGTCGAAGGCGAAATAAGGTTCAATACGGGAGCGCGGGCGAGACGCCCTCGCTCCCTTCGCTTTAGCTCCCATGCTCCACGACTTTGCCAAGCCTCCGCGCTTCCTCGGTTTAAAATTGAACCGCCAGGACGTCATCCGTGCTTTGTTCATGGGGAAGGCGGGCATTGCCATCGTGGTGCTGTTCCTCATCATGATCTTCCTGCTGCGCGAGGGCGCAGGCTTCCTGGGCACCTATCGCTGGGAGCTTGGCGTGTATCGCCAGGCAGGGCTGGAACTCTGCGATGAGGGCAAAAAGCCCCTCGCTCAAAACGCCGCACTGCATGGCAAACTGAAGCGTGCGCTGGCTGCCGAGATCGGCGTGCTCTCGGGCAAAGAACGAGCGCGACGCGATGCCGCGCTGCTGGTGAAGTCTTCGCTGGAAGACCTCACCCAGCTGCCCACCGAAGCACTTGCTGCCGCATTGAAAGCCAAAGCTCCGGCAGAGCAGATCGAGCCTCTGCGCACCGCGCTGCGTGCCGCGCAGGAGAAGGCGCTGGGCTCGGTGGCCATGCCCGCAATACTCAGTGCCAACGAGCAACAAACCCTGCGCAGCCAGCTCGCGGTGATGATGCCCGACGATGTGGAATTGCCCGCACTCATTCGCGAGCTGAGCGCCGCCTTTGCCACTCAAGACGCTGTGGCGAGAAAGCAGTATCGGGCCTTTATCGACGCTGTGGATGCCTTTGAAGAAGCCGCCGAACCGCTCGCCGAAGTGCATGACAATATGGAGGTCATCGCCAAGGAAACCAAGGCCGCAGCGGTGAATCAGCACATGGCGGAGGACGCTCGCACCAAGCTCACCGAAGCCGCAAACTTGGCCAAGACAGAGGCAGATCGCAGCAGCTTCACCCAGCAGGCAGCGGCCATGCAGGTGGAGCCCATCGACTATGCTGCGCGGATCGCGCCGCTGCTGGCCCTGGTGCCGGAGTATGACAAGCTGATGGCGGCCTATCTCGCAGCGGTGGGCAGCACGGCAGCAGCGCTGCCCGCAACCGTGGGCACCGCTGAGGCAAAGGCCTTGCTGCGTGAATACCGCGCAGCCTTGCCCGACCACCTCGCCACGGCAGAGCAAAGCGATGCCCGTATGAAGGCCTGGGATGGCTCCAAGCCCGTGCCGCTGATGCAGGCGGCGACTTCATTTCTCTTTGGCGGCGACTGGATCACCAACTCCTCGTGGCAAGATTTTTATGGCGTGTTGCCCTTGCTCACAGGCTCGCTGTTGATTGCGCTCGTAGCCGTTGTCATCGCGCTGCCGCTGAGTGTTGCAGCCGCGATTTATACCAACCAACTCGCCCGCCCGTGGGAGCAGGAGATCATCAAGCCAGGCATCGAATTCATCCAGGCGATCCCCAGTATCGTCTTCGGCTTCATCGGTATCTCAGTGTTTGGCGATCTGCTGCGCGAGCTGAGCTTGGTATCGTGGCTGAGCTGGGTGCCGGGCTTCCCCATGCAGGAGCGGCTGAACATTTTCAACGCAGGCTGCCTACTCGCGCTGATGGCGATACCGACCATGTTCAGTCTCGCCGAGGATGCACTTAACAACGTGCCGCGTGCCTTCTCCGAGGCCAGTGCTGCGCTCGGTGCCTCGCACATGCAAACGCTGTTTCGCATCACCGTGCCCGCTTCGCTCTCAGGCATCTTCGCCGCGCTGCTGCTGGGCTTGGGTCGCATCATGGGCGAGACGATGGTGGTGCTGCTGGTAGCGGGGAATCGCATCGCGATCCCGAATTTTAGCGATGGCCCCGGCGTGGTTTTTCAGCCTGCACACACGCTGACTGGCATCATCGCGCAGGAGCTGGGCGAGGTGTCGCGCGGCTCGGCGCACTGGCAGGCGCTGTTCATGGTGGGCATCCTGTTGTTCATGATTTCGCTGGCGATCAACTACACCGCGCAGCGCGTTGTGAAGCGCTTTGCACTGCCCAAGATATAGCCTTCACCCATGGACACGCTTTCATCTTCACTTGATCCACTCGATGCCGCTGAACAACGCCAGCAAAGAGTAGTCACGGGCTTTAGCCCGCTGGGCCTTCGCAGCGCCGATGATGCTGCGCATGAGGTGATCGCTGAGCATGTCGGGCTAAAGCCCTGGACTACTCTCCACGGCAATTGCTTTGCCCCCGAGGCATCTCGCCGCAGTCTTGTTGAAAGCATCGTCACCAGCGTGCTGCGTTGCGCGACTTACTTCGTGCTCTTCTGCGTCATCGGCATCTTCGCGCACATCATCATTAAAGGCGCGCCCGTGGTGCTGAGCAGCAGCGCACCGTTCATCAACACGGGCTTTCTCACCCAACTGCCAGAGACGCTGCACGTCATCGAAGACCGCCAGGGCAAGCGCTATGAAGCTAGCCCCACGGGTGTTGATGCGATCAAGAAAACCCTGGGCACGAACGTGCGACGCGAGATGACCGTGAGCTACTCGGGTGGCGGTATCCTGGGGCCGATTGTCGGCACGGTGCTGCTCGTGCTGGTGTGCATCGCCGTGGCTTTGGTGCTCGGTGTCGGTACGGCGATTTACCTCTGTGAGTATGCGAAACCAGGGCGCTTCATCGAGATGTGTAGGCTTGCGATTTTGAATCTCGCGGGTGTGCCGTCGGTGGTGTTTGGCTTGTTCGGGCTCGGCGCTTTTGTGCTTACCGCGCCGACATTTACCAGCGTGCCGCTGGAGCGCTCGTTGCTCGCGCTGCCGATTGGCTTTGGTTATTTTATGAGCTTCGAGGGCTGGGGCACATGTGTGCTTTCAGGGGCTTTTACATTGGCCTTCGTGATCTTGCCCGTCATCATCACGGCGAGTGAGGAATGCTTGCGTGCCGTGCCGCAAGGCTTTCGCGATACGTCCCTGGCGCTCGGTGGCTCGCCCTGGCAAACCATTCGCAAAGTGGTGCTGCCCTACGCCATGCCCGGCATCCTGACCGCCAGCATCCTTGGCATCGCCCGTGCCGCTGGCGAGACCGCGCCGATCATGTTCACCGCTGCGCTTGCCTTTAAAGACAAGCTGCCGTGGCAGGGCGAAGGTGGCGCGATGGGATCACTCACCGAGTCGGTACAGGCGCTGCCTTACCACATCTACACGCTCGCCGCACGCATCCCGCAGAGCGAGTATGCCGAGCGTGCGCAGTATGGCTCGGTGTTCGTTTTCCTGGTGCTCGTCCTCTCGCTCGCCATGTCGTCCGTGCTGTTGCGTCGGCATCTGCGCGCGAAATATACTTGGTAACAATCCATGCCTTTACCCACTCCACCCAAGCCCGTAGGCCCACCCATCATCGAGGTGCGCGATCTCGCTTTTCATTACGCTGAAAAGCAGGCGCTGTTCGACATTCAACTGCAAGTGCCCGCGAACCAAGTGACTGCTTTCATCGGCCCCTCGGGCTGTGGCAAGAGCACGCTGCTGCGTTGCTTCAATCGCATCAACGACCGCATTCCCGACGCGCGCATCTCGGGCGGCGAGGTCATCATCAAAGGCAAGAACATCAACGATGAAGATGTCGATCTGGCCAAGCTGCGGCGGCAAGTCGGGATGATCTTCCAGAAGTACAATCCTTTCCCCAAGAGCATCTATGAGAACGTCGTCTATGGCCTGCGCATCGCGGGCGTGAAGAAGAAAGACGACCTCGATAACGCCGCCGAATATGCCCTGCGCAAGGCCGCGCTGTGGGATGAAACCAAAGATCGCCTGCGCCAAAATGCCTTCGGTTTATCCGGTGGTCAGCTCCAGCGCCTGTGCATCGCAAGAGCCATCGCCGTGAACCCCGACATCCTGCTGATGGACGAGCCCTGCTCCGCTCTCGACCCCATCGCGACGCTGAAAATCGAAGAGCTGATCACGCAATTAGCGGAGCATCACACGATCGTCATCGTGACGCACAACATGCAGCAAGCCGCCCGCGTGAGCCAGCGCACGGCGTTCTTTTACCTGGGGCGGTTGGTGGAATGCAATGATACCAAGCAGCTCTTCAGCCAGCCAGAGAAGGAAGAAACCGAGCGCTATCTGAGCGGGCGGGTGGGGTAAACGAATGTCTCAGCTTGGCTGAGTCGCCGTGAGAATATCGCGTACCAAGGCGGGGCCAGCATAGACGATGCCGCTGTAGATTTGCACCAGCTTGGCTCCCGCTTCGAGCTTGGCCACGGCATCGCTGCCGTTCATGATGCCGCCCACGCCGATGATCGGGATGCTCGGTAGCAACAGGTCGCGGAAGGCCGCGATCACCTCAGTCGAGCGTGCGGTGACGGGGGCACCGCTGAGGCCACCCGCTTCCTTTTCCAAGGGATGGCCCGCGATGGCGGCTCGCGAGATCGTAGTGTTCGTGGCGATGATGCCTTCGACGTGCAGTTCATTGAAGACGCGGGCGAGGGCCTGGATGTGCAGCATCTCAAGGTCGGGCGCGATTTTGACAACGATAGGCACATGGCGACCGTGCTGCTTTGTGAGGGCGGCTTGCTCGTTTTGTAGGGCAGCGAGCAGCACGCGCATCGACTCCTCGCCTTGGAGGTCGCGCAGGCCCTTAGTATTGGGCGAGGAGATGTTCACCGCGATGTAGTCGGCGACAGCGTAGGCGGCCTTGAGGCAGTAGAGGTAGTCATTCACGGCAGCTTCATTGGGCGTGTCGAAATTTTTGCCGATATTCACCCCGACGATGGCTTTGGTGCGGCGTTTCTCCAACCGTGCGACGGCGGCGTGGATGCCGGGGTTATTGAAGCCCATGCGATTGAGCAGCGCACGCTGCTCGGGCAAACGAAACAACCTGGGCTTGGCATTACCCGGCTGTGGTCTGGGTGTCAACGTGCCTACCTCGACGCTGCCAAAACCAAGCGCCCCCCAGGCATCGACGGCGCTGGCGGACTTGTCCATGCCTGCGGCTAGGCCGAGCACGTTGGGGAAACACAACCCCAAACAATTGACGCTGGGCGGCGTACCTGCGACGACGCTGCGGAGCAAGCCCAAGCGATGCGCCATGATCATGAGCCGCACGGTGAGGGTGTGCGCAAGCTCGGCATCGAGCTTGAATAACAAGGGCTTTATCGTCGGGTATAAGGCGTCAAGAGCGAGCATGGTAATGCCTTAGCCAGTGGCTGGCACGGAGCCGCCTGTCAAGCCATGCCGCCCAGGCGGCGGCTCTTCGCTGCATTTTTAGCTTTTGCCGAGCGAGCTATTCCTTGGGCTTGTCTTCGGGCTTATCCGCAGACTTTTCGGCCTGCTTTTTGCGCATCTCGCCCACCGCTCGTTCCATGGCTTGTTTGTAGGTTTCGTGCAGCTTTTTAAAGGCTTCCATTCGGGCGCTTGGCTCGGCTTTTCTGATGGCCTCGATGGCTGCGACGACTTCGGGGGCGAGCATCACTTTATCATGCAACTTGCCAGCAGTCTCACGTTGCTCGGGTTTCACAAAGCCCATCATCTCCTGGCGCAGTCGGTTGATGGCTGACTGTGGAAAATCGGGATCCTCGGG
The DNA here is from genome assembly GCA_031411235.1 of Verrucomicrobiota bacterium. Classification (GTDB taxonomy): domain Bacteria; phylum Verrucomicrobiota; class Verrucomicrobiia; order Verrucomicrobiales; family Verrucomicrobiaceae; genus JANOAR01. The sequence continues at coordinate 18,959 of JANOAR010000284.1, forward strand.
GCGAGGCAGGGGTGGTTTCATCATGCCCATCTGGAATGAGGGCATCTCGGTGCGCAGCTTTTGCGACAACTCGAAGGCGTGGGGGTCTATGTCCTTGATGGCGACCATGAGCGCCTCGCGCATTTCGTTGTTGGCGTGCATCGCACGATCACGGGCGGCAGCGACGGCAGGCACGTCCCAGGCGGCTTCAAAGGCGCGACGAATGCTGCGTTTATCGTCATCCGAGAGTTTCTCCCAGGCATCATTGCGCGATCCTGGCCTGCCAAACGGCCCACCACTACTGCCGCCATCGCGCATGTCGCGAGACGGGCCACCACCTGTCGAGCCTGGGGGGCCAAAGCGATGATGCTTATCTTTGTCACCCGACTCAGGACGGGCGGGCTGTGCCTCGGGTACGGGCTTGGGCTCGGGCGGCGGAGGGGGGGGGGGCTGGCAGAGGCCCAGGCTACGGAGCAGTAGAGCAGTGAAAACAAGGCGGCGTGGCATGGGCGGGTAATGGGGGCTGACGGGTTTCGGTGGGGGAGTAGAGTAAGGCAGCTTAAAGAGGAGCCGAAACAAAAAGTTGCTCTTTGCGCGTGCATCGGCTTCAGCCCTAGCTTGCATCTGAAATTCAACTGGCCGAAAGCGCGTTCGTTCTCCGCTCCTACCAGGAGCCCCATCATTCGTCATTCCCCATTCGTCATTCATGAAATCCTTCCGCCTCAATCGACTCTTCAACGCCAAGTCCAACCGCTGCTTCGATGTCGCCGTCGATCATGGTTTCTTCAACCAAGCAGGCTTCCTCACAGGCATCGAAGACATGCGCAAAGTGGTGAAGACACTCGTCGATGCCGCGCCCGATGCCATCCAACTCACCCTGGGGATGGCGCGTCATTTGCAGGAACTCCCAGGACGGCAGAAGCCCTCGCTGGTGCTGCGCACCGACGTGGCGAATATCTATGGCAAGACCCTGCCCGAGACCCGCCGCTTCAGCCTCATGATCGAAGAGACCATGCTCCAGGCCGTGCGCTACGACGCCGCTTGCGTGTGTGTGAATCTCTTCCAAATCCCCGGTGCCCCCGAAGTCCACGCCGAGTGCGTGCAGAACATCCTCCGCCTGAAGCCCCAGGCCGACTACTACGGTATGCCGATGATGATCGAGCCGCTCGTCTTCCAGGAAAACTCCGTCGCAGGCGGCTATATGGTCAATGGCGACGAAACCGCCATCACCTACCTCGTCCGCCAAGCGGTAGAACTCGGAGCCGACATCATCAAAGCTGACCCCAGTGACGACATCAGCATCTACCACAACATCATTGAAGCCGCCTCCGGCATCCCCGTGCTCGTGCGCGGCGGTGGTCGCGTGAGCGACCGCGAAATCCTAGTGCGCACGCAAGGCCTACTGGAGCAAGGAGCCGCCGGCATCGTGTATGGCCGCAACGTCATCCAGCACCCGAATCCCAAAGGCATCACCCAGGCGCTAATGGCTATGGTGCATGATGGCGCGAGCGTGGAGGTCGCCTTGGCGATGGTTGGCACGGCGGAGGGGTAGAGCTTTCCCGGCGAAATAGGGGGACAATCGCCAGCGGAGACAGTGGTTCCGAACTTTTCTTGCTGTGCTGCGTTGCTATCTCGCTCCGAGTCTCACTGATGGCACAGCTTGGGCAAGCTAAAACTCGGGACTACCTCTGCGACAGCGGTGCTACCCGCCCAACACGGTTTCCTGGATTTGTGTTTTCAGCTTCATGAAAACCTTTTCGTCGGTGATTTTTTTTCCGGCTTTGTCTTGAAGGTAAATGGCGTCCACGGCGACACCTCGTTCGGTGGCGATACGGGCGTGGGTGACGCTGTGGCCTAATTTGCCGATGACGGTGAAGATGTCGTAGAGCAGGCCGATACGGTCGATGGCTTGCAGTTCCACGACGGTGTGCTCAGTGGAGACGCCGTTGTTGATATAGACCCACTGCGGGATGGCGGCCTGAATTTCAGCCATGCCGGGCTGGAGTTTGCGGGGTTTGGTGATGCGGGCACGGAAGTCAAAGTCTTCGCTCTTTAGCGATTCCATGATGGACTTCTGCACGCGCTTGCGAATGTTTTCGCTACTCACGGGGGCGAAGTCGGGCGTGCAGACGCGGAAGACATCGAGCACTAAATTATCGCCACGGCGGTAGAAGTGGGCGCTCTGGATGTTGATGTTTTCAGCGGCGAGTGCGCCCGAGATGCGGCCCAGGAGCATATGCCTATCCCAACTCGTGACGACGAGGGCGGTGTAGCCTTGCTCGGGTTTGTCCCACCATTGCATGATGGGGAGCAGGGCGGTGTGGTCGTCGTTGCTGACGACTTGCTCGAAGAAGGTGCGGAACTGGCGGATGTGCGAGGCGATGATGTCGTGCCTGCGGAAGTTGAAGTAGGCACGCGGCATCTGCTCGAAGTGGGCCTCCACTTCTTTGGCAAAGCCCTTGCCCAGCTCCTTCATGACCTGCGCCTTTAAGTCATCGAGCGGCACCGAGGCTCGCGCCATGAAGTCGGCGGGCGCGGCGAAGTACTTCGCGGTGTGGTAGTACAACTCACGCATCCCAGCTTCCTTGGCGCTGCTCCAGCCGCCTTCGCCGACGCCTTTGCTATCGGCCATGGTTAGGAGCATGAGCGCGTCGAGGTTCTCGCGGGTCTTCACGATGGCGGCAAAGTCCTGGATCGTCTTGGGATCCTCGGGATCTTTTTTGCTCGCGACTTGGAAGAGCAGCAGGTGGTTGTTGACCAGGAAGAGCAGCAAGTTGCGGCGCTCTCCTTTGATCACCAGACGGCGTGCCACGCGGTCAGCGAGCATGGTGCTCTCGTCGCTGTGGGTCTTCTTGTTCGCCGCACGCCCGGTGTCGTGCAGGATGAGGGCGAGGTAGAGCATCGCAGGGTCTTGCAGATCGCGGAAGAGCTGCTGGTAGAACAGGCTGCCTTTAATGTCTTCGCCAGCTAGGGCGTCGAGTGCGTCAATGCAACGTAGGGTGTGCTCGTCAGCCGTGTAGTGGTGGAAAAACTCATGCTGCACCAGGTAGGAGAGTGCGCCGAATTCGGGCAAGTAGCGGCCCAAAAACTCCACGCGATGCATTTGGCGCAGCACGCGGGCGACGTCGCCTTTGGCCGAGATGATGGCCTCGAAAATCTCGCGCACCATTTTGCTAAACATGAACTCGCGGTTCACCAGCGCGGTGTTGCACACGGTATCGAAAAGGTCGGGCGCGAGGCGTAGGCGGCGCTGCTGAGTGTAGAGAAAGAGCTTCATAAGCCGCGTGGGGTCGTCTTTGAAGGTGTCCTTGCTCTCGGCGAAAATGCGCCCGTGCTTGGAGTAGAAGCCATCGAAGTGCTCCTCTTTGCCTTTGCCCTTGCTGCTGGGTTTTAGCTTCTCTGCCGCTGCACGCACAAGGCCGAAGAGCCTGTTGCCGCGCCGTGTCTCGCCCTCCTCTAGCACTTCGATATTGAAGCGATCCATGAGCTTGCTCGACTGGCGCAGCAGGTTGCCTGCATGGCGGTAATACTCGCCCATGAAGTCCTCAATGCGCTCAACCATGCGCTTGCCTTTGTAGCCCAGGCGCGTGGCTATATGGCCCTGGAGGCGCATCGTCAGCAGCTCATGGGGGCGCTTCTCGTGGTAGTGCATCTCATCGCGGACGCGGAGGAAGAAGGCGTGCGCACGCTCCAGTTCGCCGAGGCTGCGCTTGTCCAGCAGGCCGAGTCCCACCAGATCTTTCAGGTCGGTGACACGCAGTTTGGCGAAGGCTACCCAGAGTAAATTCTGGTAATCGCGAAGGCCACCACAGCCCTCCTTCACATGCGGATGCAGGAGGTAGGGGGTGTTGCCGTGTTTGTTGTGGCGCTCGGCGACTTCGCTGAGTTGGCGATGCAGGAAGGCATCTTCATTGCCGTCGATGCACTCTTTGACGAAGCGCTTCTGCAACTCGGCGTACGGCGCAGGGTCGCCGATGAGGAACCGGGTGATGATGGTCGTGGTGAGCGTGGCGTTGTCCTCCTTGGCCAATGCTAGCCGCCCACCCACGCAGTCGGTGCCGTGGCCGACATGAAATTTTAAATCCGTCAGTAGCATCCAAAACTCGCCGATGAAACCGACGACGTCCGACGAGAGATCCAGCTTATTGCCAGCCGCGATGAAGTTGATGTCGATGTCACTATAACGATTCATCATGCGACGCCCGTAGCCACCCGTGGCGATGATGCTGATGGGGGGCGGCCCCTTCAGCGGCACCTCCAGCACAGGCGGCAAGTCCGTCCACAGGCTGCGCACGACGGTATCGATCACCTCGGTGCGTGCGCGGCAGACCTTGATGGAGTCCTCCCCGGCGCGATGCATCATGAGGATGCGGGCATCGCGCACCTTGATGTAGGCGCGATAGACGCGGAGGAGTTCAGCACGATCCGAGGGCGGCTTGCCATCGGGGAAGAGGGAGCTGGTGTTACGCATTATTTTTGAAGGAGGGGACAAGTCCGCGTTGGGTAGCGCTATTTTGCCCCAGTGTCACGCGAGACGAGTCTCTGCTCTTGCCACCTGCCCCACATCTCTCTAGCCTCGCCCCAATGGCCTCAAATAATACGCACACAGAAGCTCCTGTTCACAACCGTGGATGGGTCGTCACCTTCGCCGGACTCGGCATCAACCTCGCCCTCGGCATTCTCTACACCTGGAGCATGTTCAAGGGAGCCATCGAGAAAGACTTCGGCTGGGATCCCAAACAGCTTAACGACCCCTATGCGCTCTGTTGCCTCGTCTTCGCCGCTGCCATGATCCTCGCAGGGCGTTGTCAGGACAAGATCGGCCCCCGGCTCACCGCCACCATCGGCGGTGTGCTCGTCGGCGCAGGCCTCATCCTCATCTCCACCACCAATAGCTACGGCGTCTGGCTCACAGGCTTTGGCGTGTTGGTTGGCTTGGGGCTTGGCTTCGGGTATTCATCGGCCACGCCACCTGCTTTGAAGTGGTTCCCACCCGCGAAGACCGGGCTCATCGCCGGGCTCGTGGTCGCGGGCTTCGGCCTTGCCCCCGTGTATCTCGCGCCCACCTCGGACTATCTGCTGGCCCACTACGGCGTGCTGAAGTCCATGCTCATTTTTGGCATCGCCTTCACCATCATCGTCTGTGGGTTGTCGCAGCTTTTGGTCAATCCACCAGCGGGTTATGTCGCCGCTAGCCCAGGCACCGCGAACAGCGGCGGAGCCAAGGCCATCGCTGCCAGCTCGACCCCCAGCGAAATCCTCCGCACTCCGACCTTTTGGTTACTCTGGTTGCTCTATTTTATCGGCTCCGGCGCAGGACTCATGGTCATCAGCAGCGTCAGTGGCATGGCGAAAAAGACCATGGGCACCCAGGCCTTCATCGCTGTCGCCGTCATGGCCATCGGCAACGCGGGTGGTCGCATCATCGCAGGCCTGCTCTCGGATAAAATCGGGCGCAAATGGACACTCATGCTGGTGCTCGCTATTCAGGCCGTGCTCATGTTTATCGCCATCCCGGTCACAGGTTCTACCGATGGCGCAAAGTACATCATCGTCCTGTTAGCCACCTTCATCGGCTTCAACTATGGCGCGAATTTATCGCTCTTCCCCAGCTTCGCCAAGGAGCTGTGGGGCCTGAAAAACTTCGGTATGAACTACGGCATCCTGTTCTCCGCCTGGGGCGCAGGCTCCCTGCTCAGCATCGTCGCCCAGCGTATGAAGGCCGCCAGTGGCAGCTTTGATTCGTCGTTCATCGCTGCCGGCGTGCTGCTCGGTGCGGGCGCATTGCTGACGTTGCTGATTCCAAGCAAGCGTGCGGAAGGGTAGATTTTTGACCGGAATTCGGCACAAGGCAAAGCGCGGATGGCCTTTCGACACCACCATCATTGACGCCTGCGCACCAATGGTGGGTTGACAGGTTTCGGCAAAACTAGGTAGCATCGAGTTATGAAAGCCACTTTCTTGGTATTTGCCTCCCTGTTGGTTGTTACTGCCGTGAAGTCGATAGCAGATGCGCCTGCGCTGTCTGCTGCTGCTGCGAACATCGACTGGGAAAAAGTGCGAGCGACTCCCGCGAAGCTCAGCGTTCTGAACATGGAGTTGGTTCCTCTAGTCGTGAGTAAGGAGAAGTCGGGTTGGTTGAGCGTGCCGCAACGACTGCTCTCGCACAAGACGCAGATATTCCGCCCGACTGGCACAACGAACGGCGCGGCAGACTACACCGTGACTGCGGACGGCTACATGCTGGTGGCATGCAATTACGACTACCAAGGCAATGCGAGCGGCTCCTGGCAGGAGGAAGCCTGGAGCGTGGCGGCATTTCGTGCGCATGGCTGGGTCGAGGCGTCGGAACTGGAGTTGGGCGGACGGCTGGTCAGCCCGTTGAACCGAGCGCAAAAAATCTTCGCTAAGCACGTCAAGGCAGGTGAGTCAGGTCGCCTACGCTGCAACAAACACGACCCGCCATTCATTATCGTGTGCAGCATGTCGAAGTGAGATCGCGCCCATTCGCAACGCAAAACGCGGATGGCCTTTCGGCCATCCGCGTTCGGTGGGGGAGAGATGCGGGCAGGAGTGCCCGCGCTCCTTTGAGTTAGTAGCGGTAATGATCCGCTTTGTAGGGGCCATCGACGGGGACGCCGATGTAGTCGGCTTGGTCTTTGGTCAGCACGGTCAGCTTCACGCCGATCTTTTCCAAGTGCAGGCGGGCGACTTCTTCGTCGAGCTTCTTGGGCAGTACGGTGACGCCGATGGGGCGGCTGTCCTTGGTTTCCCAGAGTTCGATTTGCGCGAGCGTCTGGTTGGTGAAGCTGTTGCTCATGACGAAGCTCGGATGGCCAGTGGCGCAGCCGAGATTCACCAAGCGGCCTTCGGCGAGCATGTAGATGCTGTTTCCCTTGGGGAAGGTGTACTTGTCCACCTGGGGCTTGATGTTGAGGCGCTTCACATCGCTGCGGTCATTGAGCAGATCGACTTGGATCTCATTGTCGAAGTGGCCGATGTTGCAGACGATGGCCTGGTCTTTCATGTGCTCCATGTGCTCAAGGCGGATGATGTCCTTGTTGCCAGTGGTGGTCACATAAATGTCGCCGTAGCCGAGGGTGTCTTCGATGGGCATGACACGATAGCCTTCCATCGCGGCTTGCAGTGCGCAGACGGGATCGATTTCGGTCACGATGACCTGGGCACCCATGCCACGCAGAGCGGCAGCGCAGCCCTTACCCACATCGCCGTAGCCGCAGACGACGCCGACCTTGCCAGCGATCATCACATCTGTGGCGCGCTTGATGCCGTCGAGGAGGGATTCGCGGCAGCCATAGAGGTTGTCGAACTTGGCCTTGGTGACGCTGTCGTTCACGTTGATGGCGGGGAAGAGAAGCTTGCCTGCGTTGGCCATTTCATAAAGACGATGCACGCCGGTGGTGGTCTCTTCGGACACGCCTTTGAGGTCTTTCAGGATGGTGGCGAAGATGCCGGGCTGTTCTTTGGCGACCTTCTTGAGCAGATCCTTGATGACCTTCACTTCGTGGTTGTCGCTGGGGCTATCGACCCACTTGTCGCCGTTTTCCATTTCGACGCCTTTGTGGATGAGCAGGGTCACGTCGCCACCGTCATCGACGATGAGCTGCGGGCCTTTTTCACCAGGGAAGATGATCGCCTTCCAGGTGCAGTCCCAGTATTCTTCGAGGCTCTCGCCTTTCCAGGCAAACACGGGCGTGCCCGAGGCTGCGATGGCGGAGGCCGCGTGGTCTTGGGTGGAGAAAATATTGCAGGAGGCCCAGCGCACATCGGCACCGAGTTCCTTCAGCGTTTCGATGAGCACACCCGTCTGGATGGTCATGTGCAGCGAGCCGGTGATGCGCACGCCAGCGAGGGGCTTCTTGGGGCCGTACTTCTTGCGGGTGGCCATCAGACCGGGCATTTCGTGCTCGGCGATGTCGAGTTCCTTGCGGCCAAATTCGGCGAGGGAGATGTCTTTAACGTGGTAGTCGTGGGTCATGGTTTTGTAGTCCTGGCTCATGGTGTTTGGGGTGTTGAAGTGATGAATTAACGCATCATCATATGTTGATACGTTTCATTTTCAAGCACGGTTTCACAGGATTCCATTTTGTGGCGTGGCCCTGGGCGCGAGCGTCCCAGGGCTCATCGCCTAGCCTTGTGCAGAAGCCTCATGGCTTCGAGCTTATCCCTGGGCCGTCTATGATTTCACGGCTGCTTTTTTCGGCGCGATGGCTTTGGGCTTGGCGGGCAGCGGGGCCGCAGGTTTGATCTCGATTTTTAGCGGCAGCGGTTTGTTGCTCGCATAGATCTCGGTTTCATATTGATCCGCGAGGGCTTCCAGCTCGGTGGCCTTGGTTTTGAACTCGGGTAGCCAGGCTTCAAAGAGCTTCATGTCGTTCTTCGTGCGTGCTTCGCGCAGCTTACCTTTGCGCTTGCTGTAAAGGTCGCGCAGGGGATGCACGGCCTCGGCATTGCGTTTGGCGTTTAGCTCGGCGATGCGGTTGCCTGCTTGCCAGGTGGGGCTGTCGGGGTCTTCTTCGATCTCCACATGGCGACCGAAAGCCATATTATCCCAGGTGCCCACGGGATTGCCATTGATGATGAGGTCGTAGCGACCATTGCCTAGGCCACCGATGATGAGCGACTCCTGGCTGTAACGATGACCAACGTGCAGGAGCTTCGCGCCCAAGGCCGCATCGGGTGTGACGACCCAAGGCAGTGCCTTTGAGGCAAAGGTGAAACTCAGGGTACGGCCCGGCGTACCGCTGATGGCGGAAATCGCAGCTGCTGCGCTAATGCTCTTCCACTCCTGGCCGCGCAGTCCCAGGGAGGCACTAAAAACGCTGCGCGGCTCACCAAAGGTCTCGATCATAGAGCAGGCCATCATGAGTTGGCCATCGGCTCCGGGATGAATGGCATCGGCGACCAGGGTGAAGTCTTTGTCGGTCTTCCGCTGCTCAACTGTCACGGAGTTCAGCGGGCTGTACATATCGACGTAAAGATAGCCGCGCGTGCGTGCTGTCTCACGCTGCCACGCCGAGAAATAGGCGAGCACGGCGTTGTAGTTGGTGGGGGTTTTATTTTTTTGCCGCTCGGGGGTCAGCTTGGTGAAGGACTGGTGATCGAACATCGTCGGCCCCATGAGGATGACGCGAACCTTCAGCGCATCCAGTTTATCCATGATCGCGAGCATACCTTTGGAGTAGGCGGCGAATAGCTCGGGACTGAAGTCTTGATAGGCACCATCATTCATGCCGAGGAGGATCGTTGCCACGGTGGGCTTGAAGGCGGCGATGTCGTCATCGAAGCGATCCAACACATCGGCAGCGCGATCGCCGCTGATACCAGCGTTGCGGAAGTGCAGCCGCATCTGCGGGTAGCGAGTATAATAGAAGTCCTCGACGAACTGCGTGTACTGGCACTGGTGGGTGATGGAGTCGCCGATGAAGATGAAGCGGTCGCCGTCTTTCAAGCCCAGGCCTACTTGCTTGGGCAGTGCGGGCTTGGGCGGAGTTGCCGCAGGGGCTGGTGTAACGGCTGCGGATGGCTTTTCATTGATGCCACGCGCGAGCATGGGCATGGCGAGGAGGAGAAGGAGCGAAGTGTATTTCATGAAGATGGCCATCCATCACGAGCAATACTGGAGCGATCTCGCAGGTAATCGCAGCGCTCGAATTCACACGGCGCGGGCTATTAAAGGTCAAGCCACAGCTCGCGGACAACCCACTCTATGGGGAATTTAAGCTGCCACGACGGAGAGATGAGCATCCGAGTGCTGTGCCCAATAAAGGGCGGCGGCTTCGGTGCGACTATTGACGCGCAGCTTTTCGTAAATGTGGCGCAGGTGATTGCGAATGGTTTCGGGGCTGACGCCGAATTTACTCGCCAGTTCCTTATTCCTGGCCCCTTTCGACGTTGCCGAGAGGACTTCGAGTTCTCGGCTAGTCAGCAGTTCGATACTGCTGTCACTGGGTTCCTCTTTGTTTTGAAAAGACTCCACCACGGATCGCATAATCGACGATGACATGGGGGCTCCGCCTGCATAGGCCTGATAAATCGCGTTGATCAGAGTTGACTGAGGCTCACTCTTTAGAATGTAACCCACAGCCCCCGAACGCAGGGCATCCACGATACGAATTCTGTCGGTGACCTCGGTATGGATGATCACCTCGACGCCGGGGATCAGTCTGCGCAATTCTCGCGTGCAAATCGCACCATCAATGGATCGAGAGATATTGAGATCCAACAGAACAACCTCTGGCCTATGTTTAGGCAAGGCCTTCATCGCGGCCTCACCAGTGGCGCAGGCTCCCACGAGTTCCAGCCCGTCGGTGCGACTTAGAATGTCGCGCAGAGCGATCCGATAGGCGGGCTGATCATCAACGATAGCCACACGAATGTTGCTGTTGGCAGAGTTCGAGGTTTTCACGGGAGGTAGGGAGTTGAATTTTGACCGCCTTGGCAGGGCTCGCGTGAGAACGTCAAGAACATTACCAAGTGGTCACTGAGGGATACTTGAAATCTGAATTCTGGTTACAAAGTTTTTTATTATTCCTGACTTTGTCCGTGATCACCGCTCCAGATGCCTTTTCTACGGGGTTGTCATGCGCAAATATTCTCCTATGCTCGCCAGCTTATGATCGACGCCAAAGTGCGCACCCAACTCGACAACTTTCTCGCCAGCAAAGGTCTGCGGCGTACGAAGCCGCGTGAAGTGATCATGGAAGCTGCCTTCGCCACTCATGACCACTTCAATGCCGACGAACTGCATGAAAAGGCTCGTCGGCTTGACGCCAGTGTGTCGCGGGCAACCGTCTATCGCACCCTCTCGCTGCTGGTCGAGTGTGGTCTGTTGCGCGAGATCGACTTGGGCAAAGATCAGACCTACTACGACCCCAACTTCCTCGACAAACCAGAGCACAACCACCTCATCTGCACCGACTGCGACAAGGTGGTGGAGTTCGAGGATGAGCACATCACGCTGCTGGAGGACTGCATCACCCGGCGGCTCGGCTTTAAGCCCTCGTCAAAGAGCATCCGCATTGAAGCGAGTTGCGAAGAGTTGGCGAGAAGCGGGCAATGCAAGGGGCGGAAAATTGCATTGCGCCTCCCTTAATGGCTGCGCCGCCGCCTTTCGGATGATCACTCCGCCAGCCACTGCACTGCATCAATAATGACATAACCATCGGTGCCTTGGTTGCTGATTTCCACCTTGCCTGATTTGCCTTTTTCAAAGCTGAAAACACCTAACTGATGCAGTGCATTATTGAGCTTAGGCTTCACTTTTTGATTCACAATGATGGTCTTGCTTCCTTCGCTGCTGATGACGGTGATGGGCACGTTGCTGGCGCGATTTGCCAGGGCGGTGTAGGTGATGGCGACGCGGTATTTTCCAGCCTTGGGTAGGTCGGCGGTGAAGGTGGCTTTCTGCGTGCCTTTGCTTTCATTGCTTTCATTGCTATCGTGGCGGTAGCCATTCATGAGGAAGGGGGAGGACGCTTGGCCTTCGCTCTCGAAGCCCTCTAGCGCGGCCTCGCTATCATCGACGACGATGCCGCCCAGCCCTTCTTTGGTCAGTTCGGCATGGCGATCAGGCGCGGGAGGGCTCTCGAAGTCGAGCATCTGACCATCCTTTTCCAGCTTGGCCTTGAGTGCGGTGTAGTCGAGTGCCTGAACCGTGGTGGCCGCGTCAATGGATAGCGCGGCAGCCGTCGCAGCGCTCTGGCCCATGACCATGAAGACGGGCTCCATGCGGATGCTGCCGTAGGCGATGTGGCTGGCGCTGAGGCACACGGGCACGAGCAGGTTGGTGCATTGCTCGGCTTTGGGATGGAGGCTGCGATAGCTCACGGGATAGGGACGCGTGCCGATTTGGATGTCGCCTTCGTTGCGCACAAAGCCCTCCTTGGTGACGTAACGCTGGGCGTTGTGCGAGTCCATGTTGTAGGCTCCCATGCCCACGCTGTCGGGCACGATGTCTTTGCGTTTGCAGTTCTTCTCGCTCATCACATAGGCACCGATCATGCGGCGTGCTTCGCGCACATACATCTGCCGTGGCCAGTGGTTGTTGTCGGTGAATTCATCCTTTGCTAGCCCCAGCTTGGTGAAGGCATCGCGAATGAGTTGCGGCACGCGCGGGTGGTTGGCGTACGTCCACATCAGCCCTTGCTGCCAGTCGATATGGGCTTGGGTGATCTTCTCACGCTCGGCGTAGTCGGCATCGGGGTAGGCATAGTTCATGCCGATGTAGTCGGTGCTGACAGCGAAGTTGTTGTTGGTGTCGATCTTGCGATTGGGCATCCAGACTGGGTTCCATGAGAGGCGTAGATCCCCAGCTTCGACATTGCGTAGCGCCAGCTCGAACATGCTCTCGTCATAGTTGGCAGGCTTGGCCCAGGGTACGCGGTTCGCGGGCACGTCGGTGGTACACATGCGGTAGTTGTAGGCTTGGATGCGATGATCGCCGCTGAAGTCCTTGCCCGGGCCGCTGGCATCTATGCTATGCAACAGGCCGCTGCTGGGGTCGCCGGGCTTCACATATGGATCGACCTTTTTGATGAACTGGTGGCTCTTCGCGCCCACCGTCTGCACGCCGTTGATGGTCTCACCATAGACGCTGTTGGCCTCGCGCCCGACGTGGTAGCTAACGCCTGCTTTGGCCATGAGATCGCCTTCGTAAGTGGCGTCGATGAACATCTTGCCTTCAAAGGAACGACCGCTCTCCATCACGATTTTAGTGATGCGTGTGCCGTCCTTGATCACGCCTGTTTTTAAATCCAGGCGCTCGCTGAAGACCACGGGCACGTTGGCTTCCTTGAGCATGTCGGCGTAGATTTGTGTCGCGACGTGCGGCTCGAAAGTCCACATCGTGCCCTCGTTGCCGCTGGTGTTGCCGTGGGCTTTCTTGGTGAAGTACTGGGCGCGGGTCTGGGCGATCCAGTGCGCATCCTTTTGATAATGCTGAAACACGCGGCTGTAGAATTCACGCGAGATACCGCCGATGGCTTTTTTGTTGCCGATGTCGGTCGCGCCCAAGCCCCCAGTGGTGAGGCCGCCCACAAATTGGGTGGGTTCGATGAGCACCGTTGTCTTGCCCATGCGTTTGGCTTGGATCGCAGCGGTGACACCGCCGGAGGTGCCGCCATAAACGACGATGTCATAAGTGTCTGCGGCGTGGGCGAAGGTAGCGGCTAGGGCGAGGAAGGTGATGTATCTGACCATGGGAGGTATGCGCATCTGCGAGGGGTGTTGTTTCAAAACCAAGCACAAAGCTGTGGTGTGAATTTGCCTGCCACATCATCGCGAGATGGCGCAACCGCACATCGTGTATTACACCTGTCCACTCGTCTCCCCAGCCCCTCACCTCTTTAAAATTCTATGTTCAAGACCGGCGAAAAAGTTGCCTGCATCGATGATAAATTCGAGCCATGGGTCTATGACCTCTATCGTGCGCTGCCGAAGAAGGATAAAATCTACACGGTGCGGGCGATGCGTTCGGGGCGCTCGAATCCGAGGTTTGTGGTGAATGACGATGCGGAGATCAAGCTCACAGGCGCGGAGTTCGACATCCTGGTGCTGCTGGAAGAACTAATCAACGACGACGATCCGCACTCCAGCGTGAAGCAGGAGCTGGGCTTCCGTGCCGAGCGCTTTGCCCCATTACTGACCGAAGATGAAGAAGTCGAGGCCTACGAATACGTGGGCACGGGAAAGGGTCAGAAGCGCATCGAGCTTCAGCCTGCGGGCTTCGATTGAGGTGACTCGCTGCTGCCGATGGTGATGCGCTTCGCCAAGATGGGCGAGGTCTCAATGATGCCTTCGGCGGTCTCTTGCATGAGCCGTAGTTGGCCGCAGGCGGCGGCGATATCGTGGCCTTTTTCGCGGCGCAGCGTGGCGGTCACACCCGCCTCTTGTAGCACGGCCTGGAAGGCATCCTGCACGGCCTCGCTGGGGCGCACCCAGGGCAGGCCTTCGACGGTGTTGTAGGGGATGACGTTGACCTTGGCGTGCAGCGGGCGCGCTCGTTTGGCGAGCATTCGAGCTTGGTCTAGGCTGTCGTTGACGCCTTCGATGAGGATGAACTCGAAGGTGAGGTGCTGCTTGCGCTTCTCATGCCAGTAAGCCAGTGCGCTGAAGAGTTCGGCCAGCGGATACTTGCGGTTCACGGGCATGATTTTTTCGCGCACCTCATCGCTGGCTCCGTGCAGGCTGATGGCGAGGCGCACCTGCATGGGGAAGTCGGCGAGCTTGCGAATGTTGGGTACCACGCCGCTGGTGCTGATGGTCATGTGCCGCGCACCGATGCCGACGCCCCAAGGCGCGTTGAGGATTTCTAGCGCGGTGATGAGGTTGGAGTAATTCGCCAGCGGCTCGCCCATGCCCATGAAGACGAGGTTGTCGATACGATCCTGCGCGACGGCTTCGACCTGGATGATTTGCTCCACGATCTCGCCTGCGGTGAGATTGCGCGTGAAGCCTGCGAGGCCGCTGGCGCAGAATTTGCAGTCATACGCGCAGCCCACTTGGCTGGAAACACAGAGCGTGAGGCGGTCGCTTTGCTCGCCGTAGATCGCCGGGTTGGCGGGGATGAGCACGGTCTCGACGTAGCGGCCATCGTGCAGGCGCAGCAGAAATTTTCGCGTGGTGTCGGCGCTACCGCTGACGCTGCTCTGCGTCATGCTGCGCAGGGTAAATCGCTCGGCCAACTGGGTGCGTATCGCGAGGCTGAGGTTGGTCATCTGGTCGAAGCGGGTGACACGGCGCTTGAACACCCACTCCAGGACTTGATTCGCACGGTAGGCGGGCTGGCCCCATTCCTTGAAGACCGCGACGAGCGCGGCCTGGGTGATGCCGAGCAGGGACTCTTGGGCGGTGGGGGCTGGTTCAGACGATGACATGTGGATGGCTCGTTACCTCGCTGCGAGCGGCGGCGCAACACTGGCATCCGCAACGAGCTGCCCGCGAATCCTTGGATTGCGAAGTACATTCGTGGCACGCCACCTGCTAGACTTTGATCCGTTAGAAATATCCTGTGGTTGGGATTGACTTGGGCCCTGGGGCAGTTCGCTGCGCCAGGGCTCATTGCGTACGGGCGGCGGCGGTGTGACGCAGGCCACCAGGCTAGTCGAGCACTGCACGGATGGCGGGCAGGAGCCGCTCACATACGAGTTGATGGCCGAGATCGTTCGGGTGCATACCGTCGAGCAAGAGGCCGCTGATGGTCTTTTTTTGCTTGGCGGCAAAGTCAGGATAAGCTGCGTGGATGTCCACGAGAGGGACGCTCAGTTCTTTGGCGAGCTTGCGTAGGGCATCGTTATAAAGCCCGAACTGGGGCGCATCCATGCCGTCTTCGGCATCGGGGCGATAAGGCGGCTTGCCATACAGAGATTTAAGTTTTGCCGTCCAGCGCAGGGGATTGGGCGTCATGAGGATCACGGCCGCTTTCTGGGTGCGAGCCTCAGCGATCATCGCACGTAGGTTGGCGATGTAGTCGATGAGCGACACGCGAGGTGTCGTGGCGGGTGGTGTTTTCCACACGTCGATGCACGAGTCATTGATGCCGAACTGAAAGACGACGAGGCGTGGCTGGTGCTGCAAGACATCGCGAGTGAATCGCTGGCGAGCGTTCGCCGTGGTATTGCCGCCGAGGCCCGCATTGCGCACCTTCACGCTTGAGCCGATGCCTTCCAACGCTTCTTGCACTCGGACGGCATAGACTTTTTGCACGGAACCAGGGCGCTCAGCGGTGCAGGAGTCGCCAAACATGATGATGCCATGCGGCTGGGCATCGGCGGCGGATGCACCCGCCATCGAAACGAAGAGACTGGTAATGAGGAGAAGAATGCGCGGAGTCATGGAGTCGTGCCGAAGTGGGCACAGCCTCAAACGCCCGCGCTGGCGTCAGTCGTGCAGCCTCATGGCTCTCCATCCATGAGCCATTCGAGATTGAAGCGGGCGAGCGTGAGCTTGCTACCCGCGAAGCCAGCCTTCTCGCCGTTGCCGTAGAAGCAGAGGATGGTCTTGGCTTGGCTCACACCGATGTCGCTGTAAGCGCTCCAACTCGGGTCGATGCTTTTATTAATCGTCCACGTTTTGCCTTCATCGGTGCTGAGTTTGACGCTGACATTCTTGCGGTCACGACTCTTGCCGCGCTCTTCTTTACCCGTGGCTTTGGCGAGGTTGTGCGGGTTGCAAAAGAGGATGCGCGGTGTGTCGAGTGAGTAACGGACGATGCCGCCCATGCAGATGGGTTCGAGCAACGCGTCGTCGAACTTCGGTTTGCTCCAGTTCGTCGCGCCGTCTTTGCTGACCGTTACCAATCGACGATGGGCCTTCGATTCGCTGCGCACGTTGAGCATGACGCTGCGGTCGGTGAGTTCGATGGCGACGGTTTCATTGGGATTGATCCACTCGTCAGTGCAGGGCACGGCGATGTCGCCAGCCTTCCACGTTGCGCCTTGGTCATCGCTATAAATCGTCGCCGTCACACTTGGTCGATGCGCATTGCCGCCTGTGCCAGTGGAGAGCCAGACGGGGACGATGAGGCGTCCCGTCTTGAGTTGGATGCTGTGGTTTGGGCCAGTGGCGAGCACTTTCCAGTCGTAGGCTTTGCGGAAGCCTTCAAAGGTCGCAGTGATCTCGATGGGCTTGCTGAAGGTGAGGCCGTCGTCGGTGCTGCGCTGATAAAAACAACGCATGTATTCGAGACAGAAGAGCATGTGAACCGTGCCGTCTTTGTCGGCGATGAGCACGGGGTTGTTGTAGGTGACGGTGGTCGGATCGGTGCGCTTGATCGTGAGGGAGAAAGGATTTTTCGTCTTTGGGCCGTCCACGGCGGCGATGTTTTTGGGTGGGCTCCAGGTGGTGCCGTCATCCGTGCTGCGGCGTAGGAGGATGTCGATCTGATCCCAATCGTCGCCATTCTTCCGCGCCTCGCACCAAGCGAGGATGGTGCCCTTCGCCGTCACGAGCACACCGGGGATGTGGTAGATTTTGTGAGCGGTATCGCCGGGTTTGAAGAGGTCGATTTTTTCGATGAAGGGCGAGGCCGCGAATGCCGAATGAAGCGTGATGAATGCCGAAGCTAGGAGCGCAAATTTCATGGTGATGTGGGGAAGAGATGATTGGGGCGCTGCCAGAGGATTTTGGCGAGCAGGATGCGGTTGGGTTCGTTGAGGCGATCCTTGGGGAAGGCCATTTCAGTGCTGATGATCCACGTTTCATCTTGGCTGAAGTCGAGCACGCCGAAGCCACCCGCGAGGTCGAGTCCACTCTCGGGCATCAGGATTTGTTCGGTGGCGCGTATGACGTGGAGCTTCACGGGATCGACTTTGGCGATGAACAGCGGCGCACGGTTGCGGAAGACGTGGTCGTTGTTGGCCCCGCGTCTTGAATAGACGAGGTAAAGCGCATCGCTGTGCGCCACCCAGTGCTGCTGGGCGTTGTAGCTGCCGAGGACTTGGCCGTCGTCGAACTTCCACTCGGTGGGTGGTGTGTAATGAATGCCGTCGTCGCTCACTGAGATGAAGGCGCTTTCATCGGCGCGCATGGTGAGGAAATAGCGCCCGTTGTAGCCAGTGACGGAGGGTTCATATAGCCCGCGCTTGCCAGCGAAGGTGAGTTCAGAACCGTGCTCGCGATAGGTGAGTGTTTCACCGTCGAAGGTGCAACGAGCGACGATGGTGGTGTACTGGCGCGTCTTCGGATTCGTGCGGTAGCGGATGGGGAGAAGGATGTCGCCGTTGGGCAAATCGAAGCGCTGATTGCAGCCAGCATTGGGCTCGATGATAGTGATGCCTGCGTGGTCTTTCTCGGGCATGGGGACAAGTTTCAAACCGCTCCACTCGTTTTTATTTGGCGAGTAGATAGCATATGAAACGCGCTCAAAACCGCGGTTCTCCTTGGTGCCGCCGTCGAAGCCAAAGGTCTTGCCATGAGCGAGCACGACGCCTGTCTTTGCGTGGAATTGCGGGCACACATCGCCGATGACGAAGTCATGGCCTTCGGGCATCCGCGCACGATGCAGGCTTTCAATCTCTCGCACGGCGCTCCATGTCTCTGCTGCGTCGGTGGTCTCGATGGCGAAGACATTGCGGTAGCCATGGGAGCCGATCTTTTCGATCTGCTGTGTCGTGAGGATGACTCGCGAGGGATGGCCCGGAATGAGGGCGGCGCGTGACTGTGCCCAGTGATACTCGCCCTGGCTGGTGAGGATGGTGCTGTGCTCGATACGGAGATCGGCACCGATGGCTGTGAAACCACCGCAGAGGGCAAAAAATACCGCCGCGTAAAAGAAGGCTTTCATATCACCATTCGCCTTCGCGTTTAAACTGAGTCCTCACGTTGTTGCTGAACGCGGTGATGGCTTCATCAAGGTTGGCGAGCACTTGATGGCTGCTGAGCCCAGCGCTATTTCGCGCAGCGGGGATGACGGTGTTGCACTCGTTGCTGTCCATGAAGCGGGCTGCCTCCAGGAGCTTCGGAGCTTCGTCGGGGTTGATGACGATGAAGCCATGCTTATCGGCGTGGATGAGGTCGCCGGGGGCGATCTTGCGCCCGAAGACTTCGACTTCGCAATTCCAGCGCACGGGATGCACATGCGCGTGACCGACGCAGAGTCTGCGGGCGAGTGCTTTGAAGCCAGCATTGGTCATCTCATCGACATCACGGATCGCGCCGTCGGTGATGGTGCCGACGCAGCCGAGGGCGCGATGGATGTTGCTGTTCACCTCGCCCCAGCAGGCACCGATGACATGGGGTTTGTCGAGGTCTTGTACGATGACGATCTTCGGACCTGGGACGCTGGCGATGTAGCGACGATACTCATCGCCGGCATTCGGGTTCGCCTCGCGATGGGCTTTGTTGCTGGGCTCTATCACGATGGTGACGGCGTAGCCAACCATCGGCCCCATTTGCGGCATGAAGTCACGGGTTTCTTCGAGGTTGAAGGCCGCCGCAGCGGGATCGCGTTTGGTGATTTGTTCCCAGCCGTTGTAGATGGTGGGCGTGTTCCAGCGCTTGAGTTGGAGGAGTTCGGAGTGAGGAATCATGGTGGAGAAGATAATGGCACAGAGATAAACGCGATGGCGCAGGAAATCTCTGTGGTCACTTTAACTTACCACGATGGACTCTACCTTCCGTGTGCCGCTGGGTCAGCGGCAGCAGGAGTTCTTGCTCGCGCAGGCGGCGTTGTTCCAGGGCATCTTCGCGAGCAGCAGCACTAGCCCGCACCAGCCTGTGCTGCCTGCAAGAGTGAGCCCGGCACCGAAGAAAGCGGGGATTAACGCGAATAGCGGATCAATCGTTAGCGCGAGGATCGAGCCCGTCAGCACACCGAGGCCAATGATCAACTGCACCTGCTGCATCAGCGGCAAACCCTTGCGCGACGAGGCCTCGATGGGGAGCCCAGCGGCCTTCCAGGCGAGGATGCCACCTTCGAGATTTTTCACGTCGCCAAACCCCTTGGCCTGCAATTTTGCCTGGGCTTGTTGGCCGCGCGTGCCTGCACGGCAGAGCACAACGACGGCTTTGTCTTTGTCGATCTCACCGCAGCGACTCTCCAATTGAGCGAGGGGGATCAGTAGAGTGCCAAGGATATGTTCCTCGGCGTGCTCGACAGGCTCGCGGACATCAATGACTTGGCAGCCGCCCTCGGAGGTGAGGCGTTGCAGGTCGGCGGGGGTGATGCTGTGGTTCATGGGTTGCTATTTAGAGCTTCCGCTCTTCGAGGATTTCCAGCGCTTTGATCTTCCAAACGCCGTCCTTGGGTTGCACGGAGAGCTTGGCTTTAAAGGTATTCGCTTGGCTATCGGTGTGTCCCCAGTGGGATCGTTTGCCCATGGTGCTCCATTCGACATCGGTGACGAAGCCACGCCCGGATGGGACAACTTTATCGAGCGCGACCGCGAGTTCCGTCACCTGCACGCGGATCCCCTCTGGGCCAGGGAGCGTGAGGGCTGTATCGGTAGTTTTATAAACTTGATCGAGCAGTGGGGTATCGACGCTGCGCTGGAGAATCTCGCGCACCGAGGCTTCACTCGTGCTATCGAAGGCACGATACAGGTTGTGCAATAGCGGCGTGACGATGGCTTCCGCTTGCTCCTTGGTCGTGATGGGCACTGCTGTGGGGGAGGCTGGATTGGGGATGGAGACGACGAACATGTTTGCCGAGATGAACAATCCAAAAACCCAGGCCATGAAAAAAGGCATGAAGCCTCCAGGGTACTTTTTTTGGTGAAAATTCATCCAGCCATGAACAAGGAATCCGAGGATGACGGCGAAGATGAAGGCAACGGGCACAGACAATAACGTGGTCTCCACGTAGTGCGGCACGGTGGCTGGTGGGCGAGGATGGGGGAGCTTTCCTTTGCTGTTGATCCAGTGAATGACGGGGAGCTTGATGTAGAGTTCATGCGCCTCGGTCTCTCGGCCAAAATTGATCTGCATGGGTATGACCTCAAGTGGCGGCAGGAACTTCGTCCACAACACATCCACCTGCAAAGGCCCGGCTGGCAGTGGGAACTCCCAGACAAAGCCAACCATCAGGTCTTTGGGGCTGAGCGAATCCGTGGGTAGGACGGCTATCGACTTTGTCAGACTACCCTTGAAAAACGCCACCGTGGTGAGCGTGCCCGTGACGGGAATACTGTCCACCGTGATGGCGCACCAGTCGGCTACCATTTGCGCTGCGGCGGTGCGGATTTTTTCCTGATCCGCAGCGGTTACGGTAGCATCGGCATCTATCGGTATATCGAGCCACTGCAACACCAGCGGCGTACGAATGAGCACCTCCACGCGAGCGCCAAAGGGCTGCATATAGCAATAGCCTTGGGCGTTAGCGCTTGAGTTGGGCACCTCCTGGCCACTCGCAAGGCCTAGACCCAATAGGCAGAATAATAGAGCAACAAGTTGTGGCAGGGGTTTCAGCATCGGTGAGGCGTAGTCAAAATGGCAGCGAGGAGAGGGGAATTACAACGCCCAGGGTTTGCGCCACTCACGCTGGAGCATCGCTGCTGCCTGCGCATCGTCTTGGATGGTTTCAGTCTGTGGATTCCAAGCGAGACGCTGGCGACCCAGGCGCAGCGCGATATTGGCCAAGTGCGAAATGGTGATGGTGCGATGCGCCGTCTCGATAGGGGCGGCGGTAGGCTTGCCCGAGTAGATGCAGTCGATAAAATTGCGCGTGTGGTCTTTGCTCTCGTAGAGATGGGTTTCTTCGGGGCGAATCGTTTCCTTCAGCAATTCATTGGGGCCAGTGGCGATCTTGTCGCGGTTCACATAGATCCATTTGCCATTTTCGCCTTCAAAGAAGATGCCCACATGGTCGAAATTTTTGCCCACGCGTGGATGGCCCACGACCTCGGGCATGAGCGCTTCGTCCTTGTCGGCGACGACCATTTCCACGCCACTCTCATAGCGGCATTCGAAGTGGAACTTCGTCGCTGTGTTGTACAGCTCCGTCGCAGCAGGCAATTCGCCACGGATGTTTTTCATCTCCACGGGGCCACTCTTGTCCATGTCCATCGCCCATTGCGCGATGTCGATGTGGTGCGCTCCGAAGTCGGTGATCATGCCGCCCGAGTAGTTGAAGTTGTGCCGCCAGTTCAGCGGCAGCAGCGCGGGGCGGTAGTCCATCTGCGGCGCAGGGCCGAGCCATAGGTCGTAGTCGAAGTCGGCAGGCACGGGCGCAGGCGCTTGTTGGTCGGCCATTTGGTTCCAGTTGCTATGGCCACCGGGCAAGCCCACACGCACGCGCTTCAGTTTGCCGATGCGGCCATTGCGCACGAATTCGCAGGCCATGCGGAAGAGTTGATCCGAGCGCTGCTGACTCCCCGTTTGCCAGGTGATGCCTGCCTTCGCCACCTCGTCGGACATGCGCCGCCCTTCGGCAATGGTCACGGCGAGAGGCTTCTGCCCGTATATGTGCTTGCCTTTACGAGCGCAGTAGATCGCCATGTAGGCGTGCCAATGATCGGGCGTGGAAACCTGCACCACGTCGAGGTCTTCCTTGTCCATCATGTCGCGGAAGTCGTTGTAGGCGGTGCAGATTTTCACCGGCTTGTTCGCCGCCTTGCCATACCACTCATCGACGCGGGCCTTCGCTACTTCGCGTCCGCCTTCCTTCTCGCCCTTGTAGCCGTAGTGGCCGTACTTCTTCATCGGGTCGGCGACCGCGACGACTTGCACACGCTCATCGCTGAGGAAATTCCCCGTCCAGTCCGTCGCGATGGTGCCATAACCGAGCAGCCCCACGGTGATGCGCTCCGAAGGCGCAGGACGTCCATCGCGCCCCAGTGCCGAGGCGGGGATGATCGTGGGAAAGCCGATAGCGGCTGCGCCCGTGGCGATGAAATGTCTGCGAGAAAGGCCGTGGCTGGAGGATGTGCTCATAATGTAAATGCGTGCAGGGTGAATCGCACACTACAAGCAATGCACGCTGGAAAACAAGATCGAAAACGAAGGGACGACAGAGCATGTCGGAGCCCTCTTGTCTCGCTATACGCTGCCGCAGCAATCCCAGCTCTCATATTTTGGTTGAACTCCAAGTGCATCACCCCATAGGGAGCGCCCTCTTTTTGTTGGCATAGTAAATACAAAAGCGGTGCGGGGTGACGTTGACCACGCACGGCTACATGCCGCAGAAGAACTCACCTCCCGCACCAAGCACGCAACAACCATCATGATTAAAGTCGAAAACCTACGCAAAGAATTCGGAACCAAGGTCGCCGTGGATGGCGTCTCCTTCTCCGTTGAGAAAGGCCAGGTCCTCGGGTTTCTCGGACCCAACGGCGCTGGCAAGTCCACCACCATGAGAATGGTCACAGGCTACTTCAAGCCCACCTCTGGCAAGATAACCATCGGCGGTATCGACATGTTAGAAGAGCCTGAGCTGGCGAAAAAAGCCATCGGCTACCTACCTGAAAATGCACCGCTCTACTCGGATATGACGGTCGCTAGCTTCCTCGGTTTCTGTGCCGAACTGCGCGGCCTCACGGGCGCGGCGAAGAGCAAAGCGCTGGATCGTGTGCTTGAGCTTTGCTTCCTCGAAAGCGTGCGCAACCAGAGTGTGGACACCCTTTCCAAGGGCTACAAACACCGCACCTGCTTCGCGCAATCCATCATCCACGACCCTGAAGTGCTCATCCTCGACGAGCCTACCGACGGCCTTGACCCCAATCAAAAACACGAAGTGCGCGGCCTCATCAAGCGCATGGGTGAGAACAAAGCCATCATCTTCTCCACCCACATCCTGGAGGAAGTCGAAGCTGCCTGTTCCCGCGCCATCATCATCGACCGTGGCAAGGTCGTCGCCGACGGCACCCCCGAGCAGCTCAAGCATCGCGGCCCTGGCGCAGGCAGCATCCGCATCGGCATCAAAGGAGCCGCTGGCGCAGGCATCAAGTCCGCCGTGGAAGCCATGAATGGCATCGAGCGCATCGAGTTGCTGAACAGCAATGACAATAGCTTCGCAGGCCGCGTCTATGGCCGCAAAGGCCGTGACCGCAGCGACATCGCTCGCGAGATCGCCGCCCTCGTTGCGACCAAATCCTGGGCGCTCGAAGAGCTGCATCAGGAGGAGGGCAAACTCGACGAAGTCTTCCGCGCCATCACTCGCACCGAGGCCTAGTCTCGCTCCCACTCACACCACCTTTTCTAAACTCAACACACTCTCTTTCGACACCACTTATGTCCGACTTCTTTGCCTTCATTGGGAAGTTTATTGGCTTCTCCATCCCCGGCGTCATCTGCCTGGCTATCTTCGCCGCCATCATGGCCGTGCCCCTGTACATGTATCCGAATGCACGCGCTATTTTTAAGCGTGAGTTCTTCAGCTACTTCAACAGCCCCGTGGCCTACGTCATCCTGGTCATCTTCCTCTTCGCCGCGCTTGGCATGGCCTTCCTCTTCGGTCGTTTCCTCGACTCGAACAACGCCTCGCTCACCCAGTCGTTCTTCGTCTTCCATCCGTGGATCTACTTCGTCCTCGCCCCCGCTGTGGGCATGAGGCTGTGGTCCGAGGAGCAGCGTCTCGGCACCCTTGAGCTGCTCTTGACCATGCCCGTTTCGCCATGGCACGCCATCATTGGAAAGTTCATCGCCGCCGCCGCCGTCTGGCTCGTCGCGCTCGTCCTCACCGTGCCCATCGTCATCACCGTCACCTACCTCGGTGATCCCGACTCTGGCCCCGTCTGGACTGGCTATGTCGCCAGCTATATGTATGCCCTCGGCTGCCTCGCCATCACCTCCGCCGTCAGCGCCTTCACCCGCAGTCAGGTCGTCTGCTTCATCGTCAGCGTCGCCCTCTGCTTCCTGCTCACCATCATCGGCTGGCAGCCTGTGAAGGACGGCATGTTGAAGTTCTTCCCCGAATGGCTCGGCTGGGCGGTGAGTGGCATCTCCTACACCTGCTTCACCGACCATTTCTACTCCATGACCAAGGGCATCCTGCAACTGGAAGACCTCGTCTATTTCTCCAGCGTCGTCGTGCTCTCACTCATCGTCACCCACACCGCCATCAAGGCCAAGAGCGCCTAATTTTGTGCCACCTCCCACAGACTGAATAACCCGGAGACACACACTCACACACGCATCATGAACTTCGATTTCAAAAGCAAACAAACCCAAGCAGGCGCCACCGCACTCATCGTCGCGGCCATCGCCATCGCCCTCAACCTCGTCATCGGTGGTCTAGGCATCGGTAATTTCCGCCTCGATCTCACCCAGGATCGCCTCTACTCGCTGAGCCAGGGCACCCACAACATCATCGACCGGCTCGATGGCGACAAACCCGTCACGCTGCGCTTCTACGCCAGCACCGAGGATCGCATCATGCCCGAGATGCTCAGCCGCTACGCCAAGTCCATCACCGACTTATTGCTCGAATTTGAGCAAGCTTCCGGTGGCAAAATCATCATCGAAAAACTCGCGCCCAATCCCGCGACGGACGATGAAGACAAAGCCAAGGAAGACGGACTGCAAGGCGAGCCCATCAACACCGACCGTGAGAATCTCTACCTCGGCCTCGCCGTGCAGTGCTTGCAGCAGAAGGAAGTCATCCCCTTCTTCAACCCGCAGCAAGAGACCCAACTCGAGTATCAGATCGCTCGTGCCATTTCCAAAGTCTCCAAGCCCAGCAAGACCGTCGTCGGCGTCATGAGCACCCTCCCCGTCATGGGCAGCGGCCCGCAGATGCCCTTCCAGCAAGCTCCCCAGGGGCCACCCGCTTGGTACATCATCGAGGCACTGCGCCAAGACTACGATGTGCGCGAAGTCGCCACCACCGTGGATAACATCGACAGTGACATCAACGTCCTGGTCGTCCTGCATCCCGCCCAGCTCGAAGAGAAAGTCGAGTTCGCCCTCGATCAATTCGTCCTGCGCGGTGGCAAGCTCATGGCCTTCGTCGATCCCAAGTCCTTCCTTGCCGAGCGCATGAGCGCCCAGCAAATGCAGAACCCCATGATGCGCAACCAAGCCAGCATGATCAACCCATCGAGCAACCTCAAGAAGCTCTTCGCTGCCTGGGGCGTCGGCTTTAACGATGACCAAGTCTGTGCCGACCAAGCCTACCAAGTGCAACTGCTCGGCCCCAATGACATCACCGGCCTCAACATCCCCAACCGTGGGCTGAACAAAGAAAACCGCCTGACCAAAGATTTGCAGTCCGTCGTCATGCTGCGGGCAGGCACCTTCACCGTTGCGGCGAAGGAAGGCCTCATCGCCGAGACACTGATCAGCTCCTCGACTGACGCTCAAATGATTACGAATGCGGAAGTGGACGGCCTCAGTCGCGGCCCATTGAAAAACTTCTCCGCTGAAAACAAAAACCTCATCCTCGCCCTCAGCCTGCGTGGTAAATTCAAAACCGCCTTCCCCGACGGCAAGCCCAAGGAAAGCGCTACCCCCAAGATGCCCAAACTCCCCGGCGAAGGTGGCGGAGCCCCCAACGACGCCACGGCCCCAGGCGCAGCCCCCGCTCCAACTCCGCCTGCCGCCGCCGCCCCTGCGGCAGCCCCCGCAGCAGCGCCACTCGCCCCACCACCTCTCCTTGCTGCCCCCACTGCGCCACCCGCTGCCCCTGCTCCCGCAGCAGCCCCAGCCGCGCCAGACACCTCGCTCAAAGAATCGAAAAACAATGAAGGCGTCGTCATGATCTTTGGCGACGTGGACATGCTCTACCACGAGCTATTCCTTCAGAGCATGGGCGGCGGTTTCATCGAGCGCGCCTCCAATCTTTCGTTGTTCCTCGGCTCGGTCGAGACCCTCAGCGGCGGCGGCGACCTCATCTCCGTGCGTAACCGCGCCTCCACCAACCGCCCCTTCCTCAAGCTCGATGCCTTGAAAGCCGCCGTGGAGAACCGCTATCGCCCGCAGATGAATGACCTCACCGATCAGCTTACCAAAGCCCAAGAACAGGCTTCCAACTTGCGCGGCAAATTCGATAAAAAGACCCAGCAAATCATCATCGACCCCGCCTCCAGAGCCGACCTCGACAAGCTCATGGCGACGCAGAAGGACGTGCAAAAGAAGATCAACGAGATCAAGAAAGACCAGCGTACCAGCATCGACAGCACTGAGACCTGGATCACCACGCTGAACCTCGTCGTCGTCCCGCTCATCGTCATCGTCCTAGGCCTCATGTTTGCCATGCAGCGCCGCGCCACCACTGGTGCCAAGTAACCCCCTGAACCCTCGTCATCCATACGAACCTGGGAGCGCCGCCGCCCTCGCGCGGCCCCCACCAACACTCATACCGAACGACCATGAAAAAGCTCATCATCCTACTGGCCATCCTCGCCGCGATCATCCTCGCCGCCGTTGTCTCCAGTAACAAAAAGTCCACCAAACTAGGCTCCTCCAAAGAAATGCGCGAGAAGCTACTCCCCGAGTTAGCCGATACCGCCGTGCTCAACAGCATCCGCAAAATCCACATCAAAGACGGCGAAAAAGAAACCACTCTGGTCATCAGCGGCAACACCTGGACTGTCGCCGAGCGCAGCGGCTTCTCGGGTGCCTTCGAGAAAATCCGCTCCTTCATGCTGGAGCTTGCCGATCAAAAAATCTCCAAGCGCCAGCGCCTCGGCAAAGGTGCTTGGGGCGAAGTGAAGCTCCTCGCCCCTGGGGAGGGGGACGCCGCCAAGACTGGCCTCATGGTCGAACTCATCGACGAAAAAGGCAAAGTCGTGAAATCCTTCGTCCTCGGCGACAGCGTCAACAGCTCGACCGTCGGCAAAGAAAAGAATCCCTATGGCGGCGGTAGTGATGAGCGCTTCGCCCGTGTCTCCGACGATGGCGACGCCTCCGTGTGGATCCTCAACAATGCCTTCTCCGAACTCAAAGCTGGCCCCGAGGACTGGATCGACAAAAACTTCATCGACGTGCAAAAAGTGCAGACGGTGGACATCACCGCCGCTGCCCCTGCTGATTCCTGGAAGGCCAGCCGCAAGGATGCTGCCGCAACCGACTTCACCCTCGAAGGTGCCAAGGCTGATGAAGTCTTCGATAGTGGCAAGGCCTCCCTCGCTAGCCTTCTCGGTGGAGCCACCTTCACCGACATCGTCGCCAAAGACAAAGCCACCGCCGACTTCATGAAGGGAGCCACCACGGCCAAACTGACCACCTTCGACGGCTTCACTTATACCGTGCAGGTCATCAAAAAAGGCACTGGCAGCGATGAGAAAGCTTACCTGACGCTCGCTGTCGCAGGCAACTTCCCCAAGACCCGTCCCGCTGTGAAAGACGAGAAGGAAGAGGACAAAAAGAAAGCGGATGAAGCCTTCGCCGCGAGCACCAAGAGCCTCGAAGAAAAGCTCGCCAAGGAAAAGCAGTTCGAAGGCTGGACCTTTGAAGTCTCCACATACAGCATTGATGCCCTGCTCAAAAAACGCAGCGAAGTGCTCAAAGACAAGCCCGCTCCCGAAGCCCCGCAGCCACCCACAGGCGTCAGCGGCAGTCCCGTTGGCACTCCTGCCACTCCAGATGGCAGCACGAAAATGCCGCTGAGTTTTGATGCCGCCCCCGGCAAGCCCGCTCCCACCCTGCCACCCACAGGCGAGCGCCAAGAGCCAAAGAAACCCATCACCGTGACCACTCCACCCGTCTCCGTGCCCCCCATGCCAACCGAGGCAAAACCTGCTGCCACGCCCAAAGCCGATGACAAGCCCGCAGCACCGGCTCCTGCCCCAGCCCCAGCCCCCAAGGTTGAAGTGAAGCCCAACCCGCCCGCTGAAGACAAGAAGCCATAAAAGGCAACCCCTTCAAAGGCCACAGTCCCACACGGGCTGTGGCCTTTTTTGTGCGCACTGATTCCCACTTTCTCCTAACGTTTCATGAACCCGAGAGGAATGACTTGGTGCAAGGTCTTCAACACCGAAGGTGTTGCGGCTTTCAGCCCAAGGGTTGCCCTGGCGAGCCTCGGCGAGCTAGAGCTACCCTGGGTACGGCGCGAAATTAGAGTGCGCGAACCCAAGAGACGTTGGGGTCTGGCGCACACCAGAAGCGCCCCTCAGCCAGCGTCGCCAGCCGCAGGCATCGCTTGGGGTGCGACGCATCTGGACACCCCGGCTCCTGGCGATGTCATGGGTTCGTGCGTCTCAACTTCCGCAGCTCACGCACGGTAGCCTTCAACTCGCTGGCGCTAGTATCCACTATACCTTCGGTGTAGAAGTCCCTGCCTCAGCCAATCCGCTTGGGATTGTGAAACGTTCGGCATAAACAGATGGCGAGTTGATGCGCAACCAACAGCCGTCGAAAAAAGATGCCACGGTGAATTCCACCTCGGTCTAAGGAGCAGGTAGCGTAAAACGCTGCAAATGCTCACGTTACGGAGATACTGAGATTTTTTATTACCAGCCCAATGACTAGGCTTAATCCAAGTAAGTGCAAATATCTCGCCAGACACACTGGGTTTGCGCTAAAACTGAAAAAAATCGAAGGGAAATCGTTGCCATGCCTGCCAAGTCACATCCTCCAAGTCCCGCAGCGCCTGCCGCCCAAGCCGCGCTTCCCTCTTTGCCTTTGAACGAGGCACGAGGCACGAGGCACGGGGCACGGGGCACGGGGCACGGGGCACGGGGCACGGGGCACGGGGCACGGGGCACGGGGCACGGGGCACGGGGCACGGGGCACGGGGCACGGGGCACGGGGCACGGGGC
>JANOAR010000285.1:0-16723 GCA_031411235.1 Verrucomicrobiota bacterium
ACATACTCAGTCTCTTCTTTGGTCGGGTTGGTGTCATCGAAACGCAGATGGCAGCGAGCCTTCGGCGCGTTCTCCAGCGCGAGGCCGAAGTTCAGGCAGATGCTCTTGGCATGGCCGATGTGCAGGTAGCCATTCGGCTCGGGCGGGAAACGCGTGATCACCCAGCCATCGTTGCGCTGCGCCGCGACATCGGCGGCGATCATGTCACGAATGAAGTCAGTGGAAGGCTTGGTATCAGGGGCTTCGGCGCTCATAAAAGGGGAGAGGACGAGAGCGCGGCACGGGCAGTGGTGCAAATGGCGAAATGGGAAATCGGGATGGGGCTGTGTCTCCACAGCCTTTACTTTGGCATTTCCCTAGCTCCGTTTTTTGTCCCACACTCGGCTTCCCATGACCTTGCTACACGCCACACTCGCTCTTGCCCTCGCGATACCGTTCGCTGTCGCTCAGATACCCGAGCCACCGCAGCCGTTGCGGGAGTTCCGTGCCGCGTGGGTGGCGACGGTGGGCA
Source organism: Verrucomicrobiota bacterium (assembly GCA_031411235.1). Taxonomy (GTDB): domain Bacteria; phylum Verrucomicrobiota; class Verrucomicrobiia; order Verrucomicrobiales; family Verrucomicrobiaceae; genus JANOAR01. The sequence goes on from JANOAR010000285.1 coordinate 512, forward strand.
ACATCAACTGGCCGTCGAAAGCGGAGCTGCCCGTGGCAGCGCAGCAGGCGGAGATGCTGGCGCTGCTGGACAAGGCGGCAGCGCTGGGGCTCAACGCCATTGTTTTCCAGGTGAGACCTGCGGGCGATGCGCTGTATCGCAGCGCCTTGGAGCCGTGGTCGTACTATCTCTCGGGCACCATGGGCAAGACGCCCGAGCCAGCTTGGGATCCGCTGGAATTTGCCTGCACTGAGGCGCACAAACGCGGGCTGGAATTACACGCGTGGTTCAATCCCTTCCGTGCGTTGACCAGTCCCGATAAACATCCCGCCGTGGGCAACCACATCGCCAAGTTGCACCCGGAGTGGTGCATTCGTTATGGCTCGACGCTGTGGATGGATCCTGGCATCGCGGGCGTGCGAGATCGTGCTCGGGCGGTGCTGCTGGATGTGGCGCGGCGCTACGAGGTGGATGGCATTCATATCGACGACTACTTTTATCCCTATCCGCTCAAGGACAAAAACAAGCAGCGCATTGAGTTCGCCGATGACAGCAGTTTTTCAGCCTATCAGGCCACAGGGGGCGCACTGGAGCGCAGTGCCTGGAGACGGCAGAATATCGACAGCTTTGTGCAAAGTGTGTATGCCGACATCAAGGCGGCAAAGCGCTGGGTGAAGGTGGGCATCAGCCCCTTTGGGCTCTATCGCCCCAACGTGCCTGAGGGCACGGGCAAGGGAGCGCTCGACCCCTTTGAGGAGCTGGGGGCCGACTCGCTGAAGTGGCTGCACGAGGGCTGGCTGGACTACCTCGCGCCGCAGTTATATTGGCCCATCGAACCGACCAATCTGAGCTTTAAAACCTACTACGACTGGTGGCTGAGTGAGAATACGGCGCATCGGCACATCTTCCCCGGCATCGCGACGGATCGCATCGGCACCGACCGTGGCCCCATCGAGATTTTACAAGAAATCAGCGCTGTGAGATCGCGCCAGCCACTGACGCCCTCGGGGCATTTGCATTGGAACTTCAAGTCGCTCTCGGTGGACAAAAGTAAGGTCGCCACGCTGCTGAAATCCCGCGCTTACACCGCCCTGGCGCTGCCGCCTGCCACCCCGTGGCTGGGCAATGAAGTGATGCCCGATCCGATCATCCAAGTGGAAATGCGCGGGGCAAAGAAGTTTGCCAAGTGGACTGCGTTGGATCCTGCCGCACTGCCCAAAGTGGGCCGCTGGGTGCTGCAAACGTACGCTGGCAAGCGCTGGCAAACCAAGGCCGTGCTGCCTGCGGGCACGACGGAAATCGAGTGGCCCAAAGGCGATCTCGCCATCGCGGTGCGTGCCTGCGGCCTTTGCTGGGAAGTCGGCGAAGCGAGGATGGTGGCGGTGGGAGTTAAGAATTAAGCCCGCGCTCCGATCGCTAGCGCAGTGTCCGGGGTTAAGGCGTGGCGCTTTCCTGCTTGGGCAAAAGCGGCACCAGTGTATCGGGCGATTGGGCTCTTAATTTGGCTCGCTTGGCGGCGTCTCTGACAAAGGTTTTCTGGCTGCGGATGGCTTTGACTCCGTCGTCGCTTTTTGCGGCGAGGTAGCGTCCATCGCTTTGCAAATCATGGGCCTGGGTGTTGTCGGCGAAATGGGTTTCGAGGATGGCGATGAGTCGCTTCCGCGCGGTGCTGTCGTCGATGGGAATGAGTAGCTCGACGCGTTTGGAGAGGTTGCGGCGCATGAGGTCGGCGCTGCCGATGAGGACGATGGGGGTGCCGCTTTGCTTGAAGTAAAAGATGCGGGCGTGCTCTAGGTAGCGGTCGATGATGCTGACGACGCGGATGTTTTCGCTGAGGCCTTTGATGCCTGGGCGCAGGCAGCAGACGCCGCGCACGTTGAGGCGTATTTTCACGCCTGCCTGCGAGGCTTTGTAGAGGGCTTCGATCATGTCACGATCCTCCAGGGAGTTCATTTTCAGCATGATCTCGGCGGCTTCGCCTTGTTGGGCGCGATCGGCTTCGCTGGTGATGAGGGCGAGCAGGCGCTCGCGCAGGCCAAAGGGGGCCATGCTGAGCCGCTCGAAGTGCTGGAAGCGCGAGCGCCCGGTGACGGTGTTGAAGAAGGCCGAGGCATCTGCGCCGTAGTCGGGGTTGCAGGTGAGGTAGCTGATGTCGGTGTAAATTTTTGCCGTGCCTTCGTTGTAGTTGCCAGTGCCGAAGTGGCAGTAGCGCCGCATGTGGCCGCCCTCGCGGCGCATGATGAGGAGCACTTTGGCATGGGTCTTTAGCCCCCGGACGCCGTAGATGATCTGGGCTCCGGCGTTCATGAGGTCTTCGGCGCGGTCGAGATTGCGCGCTTCATCGAAGCGGGCTTTCAACTCCACAAGCACGGTGACGTGTTTGCCGGATTCGGCGGCTTTGATCAGTGCTGAGATGATGCGGCTGTGCTTGGCCGTGCGGTAGAGGATTTGTTTGATGGCGACGACATCGGGATCGGCGGCTGCCTCTTCGAGCAGCTGTACGACGGGGTCGAAGTAGGTGTAGGGGTGATGTAGGAGGATGTCCTTGCGCTGGATCGCGGTGAAGACGCTCTCGCCGGGTTCAATGGCGAGCGCGGGTTGGCTCTCCCAGCTCTCTACCTTGAGTTCGTCGAATCCCTCTAGGGCCGCGATGCTGAAGTACACGCGCAGGTCGAGTTCGCCTGGGATGGCATAGACTTGGGCGCTGCGGCTGCCGCAGACTTCGCGGATGGCGCGGGCGAGGTCGCGAGGGGCTCCGTCTTCGATTTCGATGCGGATGGTGGGGCTGCTGCGTCGCGCCTCCAGCACGACAGCCATTTCAGTAGCGAGGTCGGCATCGCTTTCGTCATCGACGGCGATGTCGGTGTTCTGGCTGATGCGAAAGCGGGCGAGGGCTTTGACGCGTTCAGCGGGGAAATAATGATGGAGGAAGAGCGCGAGGACATCTTCGACATTGATGTAAACGCTGGGGCCGGCCTCGGCGTCGGGCAGGGCGATGAGTCGAGGCACATTGGCCGGGATGACGAAGAGCACATGGCGCTGCGGTTCATCTTCATTGGCCTCGGAGATGATGTTCGCGAGCAGGGCGATTTGCAGCGCTGGGATCGCGGGTGCAGCACCGATGACATTGAGCGCAACGGGGGAGAGGATGGGGTAGATTTGCTCCAGGAAATACTCTTCCAGGTAGCTGTGCTGGGCGGGGGTCAGTTCGCCCTCGAACAAGCGCCTGATACCGTGCTGGCGCAGCTCGGGCAGCAGTTGCTCATGCAGAATCTCATACTGCCGTGCGATGAGTGCGGTGACTCGTCGGGAGATCAAGTCAAGCTGCTGGTTGGGGGTGAGCCCGGAGTCGTCGCGCGTGCGAATGCCCTGGTCTTTCATGAGCTGCAAGCCGCCGACGCGCACCATGAAAAACTCATCGAGATTGGAGGCGGTGATGGCGAGGAATTTGGCGCGCTCCAACACAGGCAAAGTGGTGCGTGCGGCTTCTTCCAGCACGCGTTCGTTAAAGGCGAGCCAGCTCAGTTCGCGATTGAAAAAGCGCTGCTCCACGGGGTCGGCTTCAGTCGTGGGGGCGACTTTTTTTGCAGCTGCGGGACGAGGCCGACGCTCCTGGGGGCTGGCGGGTGATGGGGCAGGGGTGGGGCGACTCATTTTCAAATGGGGGCGGGTGAGGGCTCGTAGGGCGAGGAGGTTTTTAGGGAGCAGGGGACTCGCTGGGCAGTGGCTGTCTGCTCTCGAAAAGGTGCCGCAGGTGGTTGCTGATGAGCGGCATAAGAAGTGCCAATATCCACACATAGAAGCCGGGGCCAAACGCGACCAGTCGCACGACGTTGAAGTCGCCTTTGCCAATGGAGATTTCCTGGTTGTAGAGGGCCAGGGTGTGGCAGGCAAAAAGCAGGGTGAGGGCGCTGATGATGTGCAGGGCTTTGGTTTGCCCAGACATGGCGCAACGCAAGGCGGCGACGGCGAGGAAATTGGCCAGCCAGGCTGTTTGGCCAAGCTTTAAACTCATGATGCCGAGGGCCATGAGTTCCACGCCGTGCCACACGGTTTCCTGCCCGGTCATGTAAAACGTGGGGAGGCAGCAGGCGACGGTGTAGGTGGTGATGAAGGCGATGAGCATCAAGGCTCGGGCGCGAGCTGAGGGCATCGCGAGAGCCTCGAGTTCGTCACGGGTTTCATCGTCTGGGCTGTCGTCCTCCTCTGGCATTTGAGATGCTCTCGTCGCTCACGGCGAGGCAGGCTGCAAGGGCTTCATCACACCGAGCTTCACAAGGTAGGCGTGATAGCTCCTTGTTCTCCACCGCTTAGCGTGCCTGCCGTGCGCGGATGATCGGAGCTAGCCACTTGGCCGTCTCGTCGGCGATGACGTTGTAGCCTGCCAGCGAGGGATGGCGGTCGCCGCTCCAGCCTGGGAGGTGGCCTAGGATGCCGTCGAGTCGGTTGTCGAGGACGATGATCTGCGGGTCAGTGCCGGGCTGGATGTAGGGCGTGGCGAAGGGCTTTAGGTTATCGGGAATTTTGGCGAGCGAGTAGCGGCGGTAGTTCAGCATGTCGGGGCCTTTTTTTAGCTCGGCGAGGTAGCGCGGGGCGATGTCGAAGAGGGTTAGCTTTTCCTCGGCGGCGATTTGTCGGATGACGGCGTTGATGTCGGCGTGGGTGTTCTCGGGCGAGTAAGGAATGACCGTCATCGGGATGAGCATGGCTTGCGGATGATCTTTGCGCAGGCGGGCGAGGAGTTCTCGGTAGTCCTTGGGGAAGTTGGTCTTGAAGTCGGCACGCCGGGAGATGTCGTTGATGCCGTAGCGGATGAAGATGTAGTCGGCCTTGGGTTTGGTGGCGATGGACTTGTCGTAGCGCCCGCTATCGAAGAGGCGACGGATGAACTCGCCGCTGAGGCCTTCGTTGTACACGTCGGTGGCAGGTACGCCGGGCTGGGTCGCGAGTAGGATGCGCAGCATGTCCTCGAACTGCGGCTCATCGGGGGCGACCTTTTTGGGGATGCTGGCCTCTGTGGTGCTATCGCCGAGGAGGATGATTTGCAGGCGCTTCTGACCTGCCGTGGCATCGCTGAATTTGAAGGGATCGCCGCCGAGGAATTGATCCGAACTGATGGTGGGGCATATGTGTTTCTCCACATGCTCGGTGAACAACTCTGTGCCGCGCTGATGGCTGACGAACGGCCAGCGCTGTGGGTTATACATCGTATCGGTCATGTCGCGCATGAGGACGACGTGCTTGCCATTTTTGGCCATCTGCCGGAGGCCGAAGGGGCGGCCTGAGACACACATGTTTAAGTGTACACCCATGAGGATGACGTTGTCGATATTGCGCGATTCCAGCAGGTTCCATATCTCGGTGCCTGAGTCGCTGATGGCGTCCTTGGACGGGTCGATGCGCAGCACGTCGAGTTGCTTCATCCATGGTGCTTTGGGGTTGCGTCCTTGGGCCGTGATCTCATTGGTCCAGGCAGCGTGCTCGGTGGGATCATCATCGACGCCGCCATCGGTCTGGTCGAGGGGGTACACGGCGAGTTCCTCGGTCGGGATTTGTTTGCACCACTCACTGATCTTGTCGGGCAAACGTGGCGCAGTGGGGGCTGTCTTGGCTCGTTCTCGCGCCGGGGTGCCCTCATACGGCTTCATGCAACTGCTCGGCGCGTGGATGATGAGCAGGCCCTGGCCACGCGCCTTCTCCAGCACTTGATTCATGCGCGGAGCCATCTCGGACTCGCGTGTGACGGCGTTTTTGCAGGGATGCATATCCCACATGTCGCAGACGATGATGGCCGTCTTCGAAGGCAGCCATTGTTCACTGGTGTAAAGCCGCTTGCCAGTGGCATTGCGGGTCTGTGGCACCACGGGGAAGGGTGCGTCAGCAGCGGTGGCGAGGATCGGTAGGGCGAGGAGGAGAGCGAGCGTGCGCATGAGTCCTCTACGTTCGCCGCGTGCCTACTTCTTCACGGCACCGAACCGCGCATACAAGGCAGGCAGTAGAAATAAGTTCAGCAGTGTGCTGGTCACCAGACCACCAAGAATCACGAGAGCCATGGGGCGCTCGATTTCATTGCCGGGGACGTTGCCTTTCATCACAAGGGGAACCAGCGCGAGAGCTGCGGTGGCGGCGGTCATGAGGATGGGCATGAGGCGCTCTTCGCTGCCTTTCAAGACAAGCGCGAGGCTGAAGGCATGGCCTTCATCGTGCTGGAGATGGCGGTAGTGACTGACCAATAAGATGCCATTGCGTGCGGCGATGCCGAGCACTGTGACGAAGCCAACGAGTGATCCGAGCGACAAGATACCACCGCCCAGCCATGCGGCCATAACACCACCAATAAGGGCAAAGGGCAGCGTGAGCGCTAGCAACAACACCAGGCGGGGTGATTGAAAATCAGCGAGCAGGATGACGAGAATACCGATCAATGAGGCGAGTGCTAGCCAGCCGAGTCGGCCCTGTGCGGTCTGGCGCTCAGCCCATTCGCCGAGGACTTCGGGATGGTAGCCTTGCTTCCAGGTAACTTTGGCGACGCGCTCTTCGACATCGTGAGCGACCTCGCCGAGAGCGCGACCCGAGACATTGCAGGTCACGTCGATGCGGCGCGAGGCACCTTCGCGTTTGATGGCGTTTGGCGTCGGTACGATGGCGAGGTCGGCCACATCGGCGAGGCGCACATGGCCGCCGCTAGGGGTTGCGATGAGCAACTCGCGCAATGTGGTGAAGTCAGCACGCACGGCGGGCACGCTCCACACGAGCACGTCGTGGACGCGCTGCTCTTGATAAACTTCGCCAACCTTGCGACCGCTGATGAGTGTGGTCACCGCTTGGCGCACTTGGCCAGCACTGAGGCCGTGCAGCGCGGCGGCATCAGGTTTGAATTTAATCGTGATGTGCGGCACTAGCGAAATGGACTCGACCTTCAAAGCGGTGACGCCGGGCACATCTTTGAGCAAGGCACCGACTTCCGTCGCGTGGCTACGCAGTTGATCAAGGTCTGGCCCAAAGATGCGCACGACGATGCTGGCGCTGGCACCCGTGAGCACTTCCTTGATGCGTTCGCGCAGAAAGGTGAGCAGGTCGCGCGTGAGGCCGGGGTAGCCATCGACGACGGCTTGCACTTTTTTGATCGTGCCATCGTAGTCGGCGCTGGGATCGAGGCTGATCCATAGCTCGGTGAAGTCGGGGCCGACGACTTCATCGGCGACTTCAGCACGTCCGATGTGTGCGCCTTGATTGCGCACGCCGGGCACTTTCATCAAGTCGGTGGCGGCGGCGATGGTGATGCGTTTGCTGGCTTCCACGCTGGTGTTGGGCTTCTCCACCCAGTGCATGAGGAAGTCGCGCTCTTTGAAGTTGGGCAGGAATTCTTCCTTCATCTTGTTCTGCCAAACCCATCCAGTGCCAGCAAAGGCAGCGGCGAGGAACAGCAACGCGAGCCACGGGCTGCGGGCAAACCGTGGTAGCACGCTGCGGTAGATGGCCTTGAGCCCGCGCGATAACAGCGCATCGCGATGACCTGCGGTTCCTACTTTGAGCAGCATCAAACTCAGCGCGGGTGTGACGGTGAGCGCCACCGCCAGGGATGCCGCGATGGCGAGGATGTAGGACAGCGCGAGTGGCTTGAAGAAGGTGCCGGCAAGCCCTGGCAAATAGAATACTGGGATGAATACCAGCACGATGATGACGCTGGCATACACGACGGCGCTGCGCACTTCGAGCGAGGCTTCAAGCACAATTTTGAACTTCGAGGCAGTGGGGTTCTGGCGCAGTCGGCGCAGGATGTTTTCCACATCAATGATGGCGTCGTCCACGACTTCACCGAGCGCGATGATAAGCCCGGCGAGGATCATGGTGTTGATCGTCTCGCCGCGCCAACGCAGCAGCAGCAAGGCAATCGCGAGCGATAATGGAATGGCAGTAAGGCTGATGATGGTGGTGCGCCAATCACCGAGGAATAAGGCGAGCACGATAACGACGAGTACACAGCCGAGCCAGAGTGCCTCGGTCAGATGGTCGATGGATAACTCGATAAAGGTCGCGGGGCGGAAGATGGTGCTGTCGATTTTCACGGCTGGCATAGCGAGCTGCAAATCATGGAGAACGGCCTCGACGCCCTTGGTGACATCGAGCGTGTTTCCCCAGGGCTGCTTCTCGACGATGAGCAGGATGCCATCGCCATCATTGATCACCGCATCGCCGATGGGCGCGGGGTTGCCTATCTGAACCTCTGCCACATCGCCGAGCCGTATCGGCGCGCCATTGCGGAACTCGACGACGGTTCTCGCGAGGTCATCGGGCGTGGTGATGAGCGCAAGCTGGGTGACGCTGAGCCGCTGGTTCGGCGTGTCGATGAAACCACCACTGCTGATCACGGCGGCATCGCCCGCAGCCTTCGTGATGGCGTCGAGTGTGACTCCGGCAGCACGCAATCGCTGGGGATCGACGAGCACTTGGAATTGTTTGTCGCGCTGTCCCCAGATGGCGACGTTGGCCACGCCCTTCACCGACATAAGGCGTGGCCGCATCGTCCAGCGGGCAAGCTCACTGAGTTCCATTTGTGGCAATGTCGTTGAGGTGAGTCCTACTTTTAAAACACGGCTCAGCGACGAATAGGGAGCCATCAGCACGGGTGGCTTTACTACAGTGGGCAAGCGACTCTGGGCGAGATTCAGCCGCTCTTGCACAACTTGCCGTGCCTTCAAAATATCGGTGCCAGTATCGAAAATCATGACGACTGAGGACAGTCCAAGCACGGACTTTGAGCGCAGTGTCTTCAGGAACGGCAGGCCATTGAGGGCGTTCTCCAGCGGCACGGTGACGAGCGAATCGACCTCTTCAGTGGAGAGTCCTGGGGCTTCCGTTTGCACTTCGACAAGCGGCGGCGCGAACTCGGGGAAGACATCGAGTGGCGCATTGCGCGTGGAATCAATGCCGAAGAATAACAATGCTGCGGCAGCGGCGACGATCAGCACGCGCATGTTCAGCGACCAGGAGACGATGGCGTTTAACATGGGGTATTATTTTCCCGTTACGAACTCGGTGCCGAATAACTCCGCTGCGCCAGCGGTGACGACTTTGCTGCCTACGGCAGGGCCACTCGCCAATACCGCATCGCTGCCGAACAAGCGGGCGACTTGCACTCGCTTTCTTGAGTAGGCGTGTTCGGCGGTTTGGGTATAGACCCATTGCCCACCGTGGATGTCGTGCAGCACGGCGTTGAAGGGCAAGACGAGCGCCTCGGTTTTGCTGTCGAGCGTGGTGAGTTCCACCGCGACGCGTTCGCCAGCGCGTAGCTTCGTCTCGCTGGGCAGGTCGTAGTACCAGTCCACGGTATTCGCCAAGGCATTGGCCGTGGGCGGGCCAGCGATGGGCTTGGCTTGGCTGGCGGTGGATGAACCCAGGGCGCGGATGCTTGCCGCAGCCTGCGCATCCAGCAGTGGGGCCTCGCCTGTGTAGATGGCGACGCGCACCCAGGCGCGTTTGGCTCCGCTCTGGCCGACGGCTACGCCGAGGATGTCGCGCTGGGCTTTGGCAGTAGTCATCATGGCCTCGGCCAGCGCGAGTGTGGTCTTCGCTTCATCGACGGTGCGGGCGCTGCCAGCTTCCGCGCTGAGCATTTTTTGCGCACGTTCGACGGCGATCTTCGCCGCGTCGATCTGCACCTGGGCTTGCAGTAGGCGACCATCGGCTGCCGCTTGCAAATCGGCGAGCCGCAGCACTTCATCGAGCGTGCCACCGAGCACGGGGGCGACGGTTTTGCCTTCGGCGGCGAGGGGTTGTACGACTTCGCCGGAGAATAATCGTGTGGCTGGGAGACTGCGTTTTTCGACGGGCACGAGCTTCAATCGAAGGCGCTGCTCGGCCTCTGCGGTGAGCGTGATGACGACCAAGTCTGCTTCCTTGGTGATCACGGCGGGCGCGGCTCCGCCTGCGTCGGCGGCGTGCAGGTGCCACGCGGTGAGGGCGATGACAATGATGAGCGGAGGCTTCATGAGGATTATCGAAGGGTGGTCTGGATGGCGGCTTCGAGCTGGCCCGCAGCGAGTTGTGCTTGGGCGTGGGCTTCGAGTTTGGAAAGGCTTGCGGCGCTGGCTTCGATGCGACGGCGAGTGAGTTCGAGTGGGGTGAGTTCACCGGCTTCGACCATGCGCTGGGTGGTGTCGCTAGCCTTGGTGGCTTGGTCGGCGAGTGTGGCTGCGGTGGTCGCCTTCGCCGTCGCGGCGTGGTAGGCGGCGAGGGCTGTCTCGATCTCGGCAAAGACGCTGGCTTGCTTGGCCTCAAACTTCGCACCCGCCGTTTCGCGTTTGGCTTCGGCCTGCGCGATAGGGCCGCGATTGCGGTTGAAGACGGGGAGCGCAACGCTGAAGCCGAGGGACCATTCGTTGTCGGTTTGATCAAGCTTGTAGCCGGGGTTCAAATGGATGTCGGGGTACTGCTTGGCGATCTCCAAGCGCAGGGCGCTATCGGCGACGGTGTAGTCGGCTAGCAGGGCGAGTAGGTCACTACGATGGGTGAGGGCGTGGCGGCGTGCGGTGCGACTAGGCACGCTGGGCAATGAGATGAAACTGCTGAAGTCGAGCTTCACGGCATCCAGCGCCGAGGCGGGTACGCCGATGGCGGCGGCGAGTTGGGCGCGGGCAGAGACACGTTGTTTGTCGGCGTCGTGCAACGCAAGTTTGGAGCGATTCAGCGATAGGCGTGCCTGCGTGAGTTCAAAGGCCGGCGAGGCACCGCCTTCGACTTGCGCGGTGAGTTTTTTCAGAGCTTCATCATGGAGTGCGGCCTCGGCGGTGAGCAGGGCGTTGTTTGCCTGGGCAGAGTAAAGATCGAGCATGGCGGTGCGCACTTTAGCTCGGACATCCCAGGCGACGCTGGCGACACGCAACTGCGCGGCCTCGGCTTCGGCGCGGGCTTGGGCGCTTCGTTTGGCTCGCTTGCCCGCAGTTTCGAGAGTGACATCGAAGGTCGGCGAGATGATCCAGGGAGAGATGCCGCTCGACGATGAATTGTAGCCAGGGGAGAAGGTGAGCACTGGGTTGGGGCGTTGCTCGGCGGTGGTGATGCCTGCGATGGCTTCTGCTGCCTGTGCTCGCGCGATACGGACATCGCCATTGAAGTAGGCGGCAGCGAGCGCGAGGCGGTTCAGATTCCATGAGCCGCTGGTGGATTTTTGTTTGGAGAGAAACTCGTGCAAGCCAGCCTCATTGAGGGAGCGGCCCGTGAAGGCCACGGCACTGCGATCTGCAGAGAGCGGCTTCATTTTAAAAGGTACGCAGGCTATTGGCCCACCACAGATGATAACGAGGATGGCACGGTGGAAGAGGGAATGAAGCAGACGCATGGAGTTGTTATTGTGATGAACCACATTAGTCAGCAATGAGTCGCGCTGAGAAACGATTTCTCAGCCGTTTATGCTAAGCGCATGGCTTTTTCCTATGCCTTATTTCTTTGCGACTTCGAGGATCTCCTTGGCTCCAGTTCGCACGACTTCGATGCCGCTGAGCAGGGGCATGTGGTCGGCTTCTGTGGCTGGGGTGACGATGTCGAGCATGAGGTTGTCTTGGACAGCGACGCGCTCGAATTCAGAGACATAGGCTTTCTTTGCGCCTCCTGCGGCGACGATGGGATCCAAGGATTTGAGCATGGTCTTGCCTTGCAGTTGAACATCGAAAACACGTTGGCCGGGCTTGTCGTTTTCCAGCGCGGCAAAGTAGAGTCGCACGGTGAAGGTGGTGGGCTTTTGGTCTTTTCCGATCAGGGGCAGTTCGGCGTGAGTGAGGCCTTTGATGCCGCTGGTGAAGACCCATGGCGCTTCGCTGCCAGTCACGGTATAGGAGTCGCTGTTGAAGGCATAGTTGCCGCCGTCTTTTAAGATAGTGGGCTTGAGATCGAGTGGCAGGTCGATGCCTACTTTCGACGAGGGTCTGGGGTAGCCGAGCCAGAGTTTGCCATGGGCATCGCGGCGGTCGCCGGGTGCGCCTAAGTTGAGCGCGAGGTGCTGCACGGGCGAGGTGGGGCCTTCGGCATGATAGACGCCCCAGTCGATCTTATCATCGCGTGGCTCGAAGACGACGGTGCTGGCGATGCTGAATAGGCAGACGCAGCCAGCACTGGCTTCGGGCACCATGACGAGGCCGTTGGCGGGGATGGTGTTGATCCAGCAGCCGAGGCGTTGGCCGGCGAAGTGTTGCGTGCCCTGGTCTTCATCGCGGTTGTAGTAGGCGGTGAATTTGCTGCGGAAGAACATCATGTTGGGCGTGGCGGAGATGGCTCCGCAGTGATGGCCGGGGCGGATGAAGGTCCAGGGGGACTGCTCGCCTGTGATGGGGTGCGTGCGCATTTTTTGCTGGCCCGTGTAGAGGTCGTAAGACCAGGGCTCAGCGATGATTTCGTTGTCGATGATGATGGGGCGATGGCGATAGTTGGCGTCCTTGGCCCAGAGCTTTTCACCGTTGTTGGCATCGAGCACGACGAGCCTGCGACGGGCGAACTGGCCCTCCATAAATTGCTGCCAGTAGTGGCCGTTGGCATTGGCTCCGCCGAGCACGATGTGGCCGTTGTGGTAGAGCAGGGTAAGGCTGCCACCGCCATCGCCGATCTCGCTGCAATCGGTGACATCGACGGGCTTGGCGAAAAGTTGTTTGCCCGTGGCGGCATCGAGCCCGACGGCCATGCGCAGGTCAGCCGTTTTGATGCGATCCTCGGCGATTTTTTGGGCTTCACCGGTGAGCTTGGCGAGGTCGGACTTGTCTTGGTTGAGCATCACTTGGCGCTGCTCGGGGGTGAGTGAGGCATCAATGAGAAACACACGTCCGTCACCGATGGCGATGCTGACATGGGAGATGTGTTTGCCAGCATACTCCCAGCTCAGGGCGCGGCGCTGGATGTCGAAGGCGAATATTTTATCGGTTGAATCTGCGACGGTGGCACCGCGCCGTTTGCGCTCTTCCGTCAGGGCTTTGCGGTCGGTGCTGGTGCCGTAGAGCAGGCCGTCCTGCACGGCGATGTAGCCCCACTGACGCTCCTCTTTAGGCTTGGTGCCGGGCACTTTAAACTGATGTAAAATCTTGCCTGTTGCGGCATCGAACTGCACGCATTTCTCCTCCACCACGACGAACAGGCTATCATTCGTTGCGGCCATGTTGCCGGGTTCGCGTGCGGCTTTGAGCCCGTCGCGAATGGCACCGGGGTTGGCGACTTCCCATAGCTGCTCGCCGTTGTAGGCGTCGTAGGCCATGACGGTGGTATCGCCCTGGATGAAGAGGCGACCATTGACGCTGATGGGGCCGACCGCCCCGGCGTGACGGTTCACCATTTTGCCTGGGCCTGGATCGCCATACCACAAGACGCTGAGGCCACCTTTGATGCGCTGGTCGTTGTTGCTAGAGGTGTTCGCGGCGTTGCCATACTGGTGCGACCAGTCACCTGCTCCGGGCAGGGCGGCTCGTTTCAAGATCGTCCACTCGCTGCCTTTTGTGAGGGTCGCTTTTTCATCAAGGAGCTTGGTGGCGGCGAGGAACGCATCGGCTTTCGCGCCAGACTTGAGGCAAATGAGGCCACCGAGCGGCTTCAAGTGCCGCGCGACATCGGTGGGGATGCTTGTGAGCACATCGCTGTCGCTGACGATCAAGTTGGCGAAGTAGCTGCCATACGGGATCACCGAGAGGTCGAGGTGATCGAAGGTGATGCGTGGGCCGTAGAGCCCCGTGTTGATCAACGCGGCGCGAGCGGCTTCGACTTTCTTGGCGTCGCTATCGACGCCGAAGACGATCAACTCACTGCGCTTGGCGAGTTCATAGGCGAGGCGTCCGCGCTCGCTGCCGAGCACGAGGCAGAAGCCTTTGGTGACGCCCGTTTGCTTCAAGATAGCCTCGGCGGCAGCGGCATATTTATCGGTCAGCTCATCCTTCGCGAAGGGCTCGGCAGTGATGTTGGGCTCAATCTTGTTCGATGGTGGGGCGACGGCTGATGGGTCTGCGAAGTTGTAGATTTTGCCCGTGCTGGTGCTGACGACGAGATGGCCATTGGCGACGGCGAGGCCGCGTGCTGCTCCTTCGACTTTCGCCTGCCAGACTTGTTTGCCCGTGGTTGCCTCTATCGCGATGACTTCATCCTGACCGCCAGAGAAGATCGTGCCGCCCGCGAGGATGAGCGCCGACTCATTCTTGCTGGCGAGCTTCCATTTCACGCCCTCGTCTGAATAGGTGGCGATGTCTTTTTTCGCCTGCGCGAGTTCATCTTGCTTCGCTTTGTAGTCCACGCGCTGGGGTTCGTATTTTTGCGCAGCGAGGGCGAGGGCTGCCTCGGCGGTTTTCACCGCGTCGGTTTCCTTGTCTCCGGCGGCTTTCTTTGCGGCGCGTAGTGCTGACTCTGCTGCCTGCAATACCTTCACTTCCGCGAGGGCTGGATGCTTTTTCAAACTCGCGGCAACCTTGGCGCTCTTCATCTGCAAGGCATGGCGTTTGCGGGTGCCTTCGGCATGGGCTAGGCGATCTATCGCGACGATCTCAGTGCCATTGGCCATGTAGCCGTGGTCGCCCGCGAGTGTCATCTGTGTGCCTGCGAACCAGCCGAAGCCAGACTTCTGCTTGTCTTGGTCGAGGGCGAGGATTTGATGCTCGCCGACGGCAAAGATTTGATCATCGGCCAAGAAGGCCTGCGTGCCACCGATCTGCCCACCTGCATCGCCGCGCCAACCGGGCTCGGGTTTGACCAAATATTCACCCGTCGAACGATTGAACGAGGCGGCGAGCGATCGACCCGAGGGCACAAAGAGGATGTCCTGGGTCGCGAGCAGGTAGCCCTGCGGGGAGAGGTCATTGCGCCCGGCATCCTGCTGGCTGATGGCATCATTTTTCCACAGCACTTTGCCCGTCGCGGCCTGGACGGCGTATAGGAAAATGTTCTCATGTGGGAACACACCCGCGCCGAAGTAGGCAATGCCATCATCCACGAGAATGCCTGTGCGCACAGGCCACCGCGACACCATGCGACCCCGCGCGAGGATGCGGTCATCATTCGGCCCCGCGCGAAGTTTCCATACCAGCGTGCCCGCTTTAGCATCCAGGCAATACACCCAGCCATCGTCAGAGCCGATGAACACGCGGCCCTCGGCAACCATCGGCGCGAGGCGTATCGGAGCCTGCGTGAAGTAAGTCCAGACATCGCTGCCCGTGTGGAGGTCCTGGCAATGGATGCGCCCATCGACGGATGAGCCGAAGTACAGGCGATCGCCGACGATGGCGACGTGGAAGACATCATCGAAGGTGATGCGATTGCGCAGTTCCATGCCCTCGTAGAGTTTGCCGTCTTCGCCCGCCCACGCGAGCTGCGGAGCCGTCGGCGAGGCGAAGGTGGAGCGCAGGGTCAGTGGGAATTGGAGGCTCTCCTCCGTGTGGCCAACGCGAGAAATGTCGTGCAGGTACGTCGGCCAATCGGCGCGAGCAAAGAGAGGGCTGAGCAGGAGTGCGAGGGCGAGAGTGGTCTTCATGGTGCGAGCACCATGAACGCGACGAATGGGGGCAATCGTGCGCGGACTCGTTGAGGCTGGGCTTGTGATTCGATGTGTTGTGTAACGACTCGGCCTGCCTTGAAGCCATTTCTGGCTCAGCCGCCCATGTTACGAAGCTTCTGTCGTCGCTGGTTCGTCCTCGGTCATACCCTTCAGTTCATCGCCATGTTCACCATGGTTTCCACCAGCCGTGAGTCACCGTCGTGCAGCCGCTCTTGGGAAAACGCTTTCCCCAGTCACCAAAAGCCTTTCCGCAATTGTCCCCCGACAAAACTCAACTGCCCCTGGTTTGAGCTTCCTTCGTTTATGCAGACACGGAAAGCAGGGTTAACAACCCAAGCAGCATGAACACAACAGCCCAATCTCAAGTGACCCAAAACAAAGTGAAGCGTCGTCGGTATGACGAGCCGTTCAAACGCGACGCCGTCGCCCTCCTGGAGGGCGGGCGCGGAGCGACCCAGCTCGCTCGCGAGCTAGGCATCTCGCAGTGGAACCTGCGCTGCCAGCCCCGTAGAGTTGGCCGTGGCCCTCGCCGACCTGCGCCGCGAACTCGACGCCACCATCCGCCAGCGCGACATTTTAAAAAAAGCCTTGGCCATCGTCTCCCAGGAACCTGCGAGCGCTACACGCTGATCAACGAACTCCGCCACGACCACCCCACCATGAACATCCGAGAAGCCTGCACCACCCTGGAAGTCAGCCCCAGCGGCTACTATGCCCAT
>JANOAR010000286.1:0-4738 GCA_031411235.1 Verrucomicrobiota bacterium
ACGATGCAGCGCGGGCCGAGGTAGCTGATGTCGCCACCGGCACAGCGGGCGAGGGCTTCGTTCAGCGCGACTTCCGTTTCGAGCGTGATGCGGAGGGGGCGGGCGCTGGCCGCTCGTGGGTAGCGATGACGCCGTCCAGCATCGCGTTGAGTTGGTTGAGGGTGAAGCCTCGCGGCGTCCGGGCATCGTTTTCCCACGAGATCAATGTCTTTAGTGGCACACTCCAGGCTGCTGCTGCCTGGCTCTGGCTGAGGCCCGCCAGCAGGCGTGCCAACTTCAACTTGTCTTTTAGTTCTTGGCTCATATTCTTTCATTGGATCGAATTCCTCTCTTTGTCGTTTGGTTTTGGTTCACCGCCCGGCAGGTGTTCGAGCACCTGTCGGGCAATTTTTTTGGCGTGGTGCCAACGATGCGAGTCTATTCTACATAGTAGAATAGCGCAACCCAAATCTTCCGCGCATGAATAATCCCGCCGAAGACCCTGCCCCCGCGCCCCTCAGCGCCACAGATCGCCAAGTCTTTCTCGACCTCACCGAAGGCCAGGCCACGCCCGATGAAGTGCGCTCCATCCGCGTCTCTTCTCTGCTGCGCAAGTGGATGGACGGAGCGCGCCTCAGCGCCTCCGAGCGCGATGAGATCGCCCATCTCCTCCCCGATGCCAGCAACATCATCACCGAGGCCACACCCCTGCCACAGCGCCCTGGCTCACTCACGCGCGACGAAATCCAGACCCTCTACAACATCAGCCGCGCCAAGTATTTCCGCTGGAAGCAAGACGGCGACGCTGTCCCCGAAGGCCCCGACGAACCACCCTTCGATAATCCGAAAGGAATGGTCGCCTGGTATGAGCGCATGAAAGCGCGAGGCATCTACAAGCACAAGTGCCCCAAACTCCTGCACGACCTCGCCACCAAAGGCTTCCCCTCGCCCAACAGCCCTGGCACCGCCGCATCGACGCCTCACACGGCAGCAGCACAGCAGCAGCACCACGCCCCCGGCAACCACCGTGCCGCCCCCGAGCAACGTGGCTTCCTGGTGGAACACGAGAAGCTCGAAGAGCACACAGCCATCCTTCGCGAAGACTACCTCAACGCCTATGCGCGCGGCGAAACCGAAGCGGGCAACCTTCTGAAACAGCGCTACTTCGAAGCCTACGATCTGCTGCGCAAATCAGCCTCGCAGAAAGAAGCCGTCGGCATCAGCGAAGGCAGCCTCGCCAAGAAAGCCGACGTCGTCGAAGACCTCGGCGCGATCATCCCCGCCATCGTCCGCACCCTCATCTCCGAGCCGCACATCCGCTCGATCTACACCGGCCTGCAGATCGACACCCCGTTCACCCTCTTCGCCGCCTCTGTCGTCGCCTCGACCAAGGCCGCATTCGAGGGCCTGACCAAAAGCAAATTCGCACAGCCCTACGCCTTCGATTCATGACACGACGCGAGACAAAGGCATGGCTGCTGAGCCTCATGATCGACTGGTTCACCATCGTCGATAAGGAGCCGTCGAAGACCTGGGTGCCGAAGCACATCGACCTGCCACGCGAGGTCTCGCAGGTGAAGCCCGGCCCCATCGACCTCGATGTCTTCCCCCTCTCCCAGCTCGTCTATGATTGGTTCGATGACCCCAAGTGGCGCGAGCTGATCGTGGTCAAAGGCTCGCAGGGCGCGCTCTCCCAGACCGCGCAAAACATCTCCTGTTACATCGCCGATTACCAGCTCGGCGACATCATGTGGGTGCTCGAGTCCGACAAGAAAGTCGTTGAGCTGAACAACGAACGGCTCAAGCCCATGATCACCAAATCATGCGAGTCCTTGAAGCGCTACCTCTTCGAGAGCGAGGATAAACTCAAGAACCGCATCCTGCTCTTGAAGGGCCTGAAAATAGTCATGGCGGGCGCGCGCACCGCTTCAGCCGTGGCCTCGCGGCCCATGCCCTTCATCTTCGGCGACGAGGTCGATGAATGGCCTATCGAACTCGCTGGCAATGAGTCCAATGCACTCTCGCTGCTCCGCGAGCGCGCGAAGCTTTTCTCATGGGCCAAACTGCTTTTTTTCAGCAAGCCGCGCAACTCCATCACCCCCGAGATGTCGCAGGATCACAAGTTGCGAAATCGAAAGAAGAAAGACGACGGCATCATCTGGGGCGAGTATCTCAGTGGCACCCGCCACAAGTGCCACATCCCGTGCCCCAATCCTGCCTGCGGTCATGAGCATGAGATCGTCTGGGAGAACGTGCGCTTTCAGCACTGCCGCAGCGCCGATGGCAAGGCATGGGACTACGAGCGCATGGAGCGCGAGACGTATTTGCAGTGCCCGCAGTGCCAGCACAAGATCAGCGATGACGTGAAGGTCGAACAGATCCTCAAACACCGCCGCTGGGTGCAGACCAACTTCGACGGCGATGAGCAGCCCGATGGCTCCCGAATCAATCTGCCCATCCCGAAAAAGATGTCCGCGCACATGAGCGACCTCTACGCCAACACCCGCGAGTTCCCCGATCTCGCCCTCGGCAAGCTCGCGGTGAAATGGTGCAGTGCTGCCACTGTCTCCGACCGCCGAGCCTTCCGCCGTGGCGTCCTCGGCTTGCCCGTCGAGAGCAAGAAATTCGAGAAGCTCGATACGACGCACCTGCTCTCCCTCGCCGGTCAATACGAGCGAGGCAGCGTCCCCACCCGACCCGCCTGGGCTTATTTCAAGGTCGATGTCCAAGGCCACGGCAAGCTCTACAAGTGGCTCAAGCTAGCCTTCGGCAAGGTCAACGGCAGCGACGTGGACGACACCTGCTGGATCATCGACCACGGCGAAACCGAATCCGACGCCGAGCTGGAGCTACTCATGGATAAGCCCATCCCCATCCTCGACGAGCCCGACAAGTTCATCACCTGCAAGACTGGCTGGATCGACGAAGGCGACGGCAACACCACCAACCAAGTGCTCAACGTCTGCATCCGCCCCAAGCTCTACCGCAGGCTCAGCCCCGTCAAAGGCCGAGGCGGCAGCCAGACCGAGAACATGACCGACCGCGTCGTGCTGCAAGACAACCGCACCCACAAGGGCAAGCCCATCGACCGCTACTTGATCGACTCCGATTATTTCTTGGATGAACTCTACGAAGAGCGCATCGCCAAGCGCGCGCAGATCGACGAAGCGATTCATAAAGGCAACCCACCACCCGCCGGTCGCCTGTGGTTCTTCCAGAACCCCTCCAAGCTATTCCTCCAGGAATTCTGCACCGAGAAAAAGGACTGGCACCTGCGCCGTGGCAAGCTCGTCTTCGGCTGGCTGCCCAAGCCCGAGGGCG
This sequence comes from Verrucomicrobiota bacterium, assembly GCA_031411235.1. Classification (GTDB taxonomy): domain Bacteria; phylum Verrucomicrobiota; class Verrucomicrobiia; order Verrucomicrobiales; family Verrucomicrobiaceae; genus JANOAR01. Next base: position 3,301 of record JANOAR010000286.1, read on the forward strand.
GCAAAAACGACGACTCCGACTTGGTCAAATACGGCCTCGCCAACTGGTATCGCACCAAGCCCATCATTCTAGAAGCCCTCAAGCGCCAGCGCCTCCAAGCCGAGCGCCTTGAAGCCGCCAAAGCAGCCGCCAAAGCAGCCGCCAAATAAGCGCTCACCCCAGCCGTGGCGTCGCCGATATGACCGTATAGCGCCGTTGCCCCCGGCCATAGCCCAGCAGCACCAGCGGCCCGCTGGCGTGGGCGCACTGGTGTCGGTCATAGGCCACCAGCCGCTTGCCCAGCGCAGCGCCCCGCGCCTGCACCGTCCCCGGTTGCAGCAGCGGCATCAGCTCCAGTTCATCCACCAGCTCCAGGATCGCCTTCAGATGCACCGCCTGCATCTGCCGCCCCCACATCGCGCGCATCAGCGACTCCACGCTTTCCTGCAGCTCTGGGAAAGTGCCACGATTTTTGCGCCGGGGCTCTGCGGCTGCTATCAATCGGCTACCCCCGTCCCCGTCCACGAACGTGGACAGAGCATAGCGGCCAGTTTTGCGGATCGAGGGCAGGACTTCGGTTGTGATCCACTTCCGAAATGCTTTCGCTTCTGGCTTGTCACTACGGAAGATGAGATTGTAGAGCCCAGACTCAGTGACGGTGGCGAATTCTTGTGGCCCGCCAAGGGTGTCGAGTCTGACTCGACACCCTTTGTCCCATTCGTCGAGTCGAGCCAGCGCATCGCGGTAAGCAGTGATGCCAAGCATGTCGCACACGTCTTTGCCCACAAAGAGAGGGTTCTCCCAAGTCCCCAGAGAACGCAGGCCGCGAGTCTCCAGGTAGTGATACTTGGGCGCCAATGGGAGTCGATAATTATCGACACACTTTGCCTCGTCGATGTCGGCTACTTCTGTCGCAGTTTTGTGATTGTTCATGATTCAGTCTTTCTTGTTTCGGAGTTGTTGGCAGAACTTGGATGCCGCGTAGCGGAGCTTGCGGGCGAGTGCTGCCTTTTGGGGGGCGTGTCGTTCCACCAGGGTGCAGAGGTGGATCATGCCCATCTCATTGAGGCACTCGTGGCCATCGACGAGGGTCTTATGCTCGGGCGGGATGAGGGCGAGGTAGTCGGCCATGGTCTCGGGCTTGTGCGGGGTGTCCATGTCCATGGCTCAGGCGGCTTCCTCCAGGCTGAGGTTGATGAGGGCGACGCGCAGATGGGTTTCCTCGGCGGTCTCGCGGCGGGCGTCGAAGGCTGGGGGCCAGCACTGCGGGGCGTCGGGCGTGGGCTCGAAGTTCACCAGCGCCTGCGCAGCGGCTTGAATGATCATGTTGCGCCAGTTGACGATGCAGCGCGGGCCGAGGTAGCTGATGTCGCCACCGGCACAGCGGGCGAGGGCTTCGTTCAGCGCGACTTCCGTTTCGAGCGTGATGCGGAGGGGGCGGGCGCTGGCCGCTCGTGGG
>JANOAR010000287.1:0-19111 GCA_031411235.1 Verrucomicrobiota bacterium
ACTCTTCGCCTTCATCGACTCCTACTACAACACCCAACGCCTCCACTCCTCCCTCAACTACCGTTCCCCCAGCCGCTTCGAGGCCGATATCGCCCTCGCTAACTAATTCACTTTTGGTCCAAATATCCGTGGCATCTCAAACCTCCGCGACTGCACCCAAGCCAGAAGGAGCGACTGGGAAGACCGCTCCTCAACTTCCCTCTGTGGCAAGCCTGATGATTTCTGAGGCGGAGAAACGCCAACAAAATGAGCTAAATGCCGACAGCTCTCTCAATCCAAATCTGGAGCTTTATACCAAAGCTATAAAAGAGGTCGCGGAAAAGCGAGGCGTGGTGTTTGCAGACGTGTTCGCACCAACAAGAGCAGATTGGATTGCCCGAGTGAAGTATCAGGAGGTCAATGATGCTGCGAGAGACGCGCACAGAGCACCAAGCTACGGAGTCGAAGCCACCTCCGATGGAGTGCATCTCAATCCACACGGGGATCTTGTCTTTGCCTTTGCACTTGATTCTGCGGTATTCGGAAAGTGGACAGGACGCGAATTGTTTGCCGATGATGTCATCTCAATTGACCACGACGGAATCATCAAACCCAGCTACCGCAGTTTCAATCGGGCCATCGCCGACAAAAACCTCCACTGGTATCACCGCTACCGCATCGTGGACTCCTACTATGTCTATGGTGGCCGCGCCGACTTGAAGTTCGCGGATGGCGAGCAGACCAACCGCGATGTCATGCAGCGTGAGCGCGAGGTGCTCGATGTCATGGTGGCCAACCGCGACCAGCGCATCTGGGATCTTGCGCAGCACAAGGCGGTGCCGGAGAAGGTGGACGACTCCAACGTCCCGCCCTTCCTCCCCGTGAAGACCTTCTTCGGCGTCGGCAAGAAGACCGATGCGGGCCAGAACACTGGCATGACCAGCAAGACGGCGGAAGCTGACGAAATAAAATTCCTCACGCCGGAGGAGGAGAAGAAAACCTTCAAGCTCGCGCCCGGCTACGAGGCCAGTTGCTTCGCCGATGAGCGGCAGTTCCCCGACCTCGGCAACGCCGTGGCCATGGCCTTCGACACGCGCGGGCGGCTGTGGGTCTCCACCTTCCAGAGCTACCCGCAGTGGCAGCCGGGCGGCCCGATGAACGACAAGATCCTCATCCTCGAAGACAACGATCACGATGGCAAAGCCGATGAACAGATCACCTTCGCCGAGGGCCTGCACCTGCCCATCAGCTTCCAGTTCTACAACGGCGGCATCCTCGTCAGCCATCAGCGCGAGATGCTCTTCCTCAAGGACACCAACAACGACGACAAGGCCGACATCCGCGAGCAGGTGCTCGATGGCTTTGACTCCGCCGACAGCCATCACGTCATCAACACCTTTACTTATGGCCCCGGCGGCGACCTCTACTTCCAGGAGGGCACCTTCCAGACCAGCCAGATCGAGACGCCCTATGGCCCCGTGCGTTGCGTCGATGCCGGCACCTATCGCTACGAGCCGCGCACGCAGCGGCTGGAGGTCTTCGCCAGCTACAAGTATGCGAACCCGCACGGCATCGCCTTTGACCGCTGGGGCCAGACCTTCATCAGCGATGCCTCCGGCGGCGCGAACTACTTTGGCACGGCCTTCAGCGGCTACCTCCCTTACCCCGAGAAGCACAGCACCATGCAGCAGTGGTTCCCCAAGCGCGTGCGCCCCACCAGCGGCTGCGAATTCGTGTCATCGCGACACTTCCCCGATGAAGCCCAGGGCCGCTTCCTGCTCGCCAACTGCATCGGCGTGCAAGGCATCCTCCAGCACGAAGTCAAAGAGGTCGGCTCCGGCTTTGAAGGCAAGGAGATCGAACCCCTCCTGCTGAGCACCGACCCCATGTTCCGCCCCGTCGCCATGACCTTCGCGCCCGACGGCTCCCTGTATGTCATCGACTGGTGCGAGGCCCTCATCGGCCACATGCAGTATTCGATTCGCGATCCCCTGCGCGACAAGACGCATGGCCGCATCTGGCGCATCACCTACCCCAGCCGCCCGCTGGTGGTGGATCCGAAGATCGCGGGGGAGAGTGTGGAGAAGTTAGTGGCGTTGCTCGGCACGCACGAAGACCGCACAAGAGAGCGGGTGAAGCAGGAGCTGAGCACGAGGCCGTGGGAGGAGGTGGAGGGGGCGCTTTCAAAGAAGTCAGTGGAGTATTCTCTCATAGGCCTTCAGGCCAACAGCGACCATGCCACCCCGGCTGAGATCGCGGCAGGAGAAGCCATCAAAGCTGAATCTGATCGCTACAGATTGGAAATGCTGTGGGTGTATCAGTGGAACAACCAGCCGAATGAACTTCTGCTCAAGCTGGTGCTCCTCTGCCCCGAGCCCCACGCCCGCGCCGCCGCCACCCGCGTGCTCTGTGCTTGGCGCGACCGCATCCCCAACGCACTCAAACTGCTGCTCGACGCCGCCAAGGACAACCACCCCCGAGTCCGCCTGGAAGCCGTCCGCGCGGTGAGCTGGTTTGCCGAGAGCGCTGTGCGCAATCTCGGAGTAGCCAGCGCCACCACTGAGAAAGTCCTTCCGACCGAGAAAAAGGACGTTCTGAACGAGAAAAAGCTCACTCCGAGGGACATAGAAGTCGCTCCGACCGAGAAAAAGGTCGCTTTGACTGAGCAAAAAGTCACTCCGAAGGAGAAAGAAGTCCCCCCGACCGAGCAAAAGGGCGCTCCGAACCAGCAAAAGGTCTCTCTGACAGAGAATAAGCCCACCGCTGCCGAACCAAGTCCAGCCGGGCTAAAGCCCATGACTACTCTAGCCGATGTCGCCCTCGCTGTGCTCGATTACCCCATGGACTACTACCTCGACTACACGCTAAACGAGACGATGCGTGTGGTCGATGTGGATGTGAAGTCGCTCAAGAACCCGAAAGCCCTCGCCTTCGTCGTCAACCGCCTGACCAACGACGAACTCGCCGCCGCACCGGACATCGAGCCCATCTTCGCCGCCAGGCTTGCTCGCAAAGGCTTCGATCCCGTGAAGCGCGAGGCCGCCCTGACCGCGCTCATGGAACTGCGCAAGCAAGACCGCGTGACCGTCATCACCGACGCCATCAACAAGCTCGACACCCAGGGTGCCACCGCCCAGGCCGCCGTGATCGAGCTGGGCCGCATCCTTCTCGCCAGCGGTCCCGCCTTGAAGCCGCAGCGCCCGCTGCTCTACACCATGAGCCGCAACGCCATCAGCCAGAGCTTCACCCGCGAGATCGCCTATGCCGCCGTGGCCCTGGCCGATGGGGCACCGGAGGAGATTTGGAAAGCCACCGACGACGACGTGGCCACCCGCACCATGCTGCTCAACGCCATCCCGCTCATCCCCGATCCCGCCCTGCGCGCCGCCTTCCAGCCCAGCGTGATCGCCTTGTTTAACAACGACAAGCAGCACCAGCGCATCCGCACCGCCGCCTTGAAAGCCCTGCCCGCGCTCGGCGCCCAGCACGCCGCCGCCGGCTTCACCGTGCTCGTCGCGCATCTGAAACAAGAGCCGTTCTTCGACACCGCCGTCGGCACGCTCTTGCAGATGCCCAAGGAGTCCTGGGACAAAACCGCCGCGTCCGCCCTCGCCCAGCTCATCCTCGACCGCTGCGCCAAAGTCCCCACCGATCAACGCACCGACGACGCCTACCTGGAAGCCATGCAACTGGGCAACGACCTCGCCGCGCTGATGCCCGATGGCGACCGCATCAAGAAGCAGCTTCGCGCGCTCGGCGTGAGCACCATCATCTTGAAAACCCTGCGCGAGCAGATGATCTACGACAAGCTCACCTTCGAAGTCGAAGCTGGCAAACCCGTCGCCATCATCCTGGAGAACACGGACATCATGCCGCACAATTTTGTTATTGTGCAGCCCGGCGCACTTGAAGAAGTCGCGATGAAATCGCAAACGATGCCGCCCGTGCCCGACAAGCTCGGAAGGCTCTACATTCCCGAGTCCGACAAGATACTCGCCGCCACCAAGATGCTAGAACCCGGCCAGCGCGAGAAGATTACCTGGATCGCCCCGAGCACGCCCGGCAAGGTGCCCTTCGTCTGCACCTTCCCTGGGCATTGGGTGCGCATGAAGGGGGAAATCGAGGTGAAGTGAGCGCCAAAGCCAGCGGCTTTACGGCTTCTTCGCGTCGAGTTTCTCTTTGATGGCTTGGTAGGAAGCGTTCGTGATGAGCTTCTCCTTGACCCATTTGATCGCGCTATCATAACCAAAGCCATTGAGGTCGCCGTTCTGCATGTTGAAAACGGACACGGGCATGAGTGCTAGGTTTTGTAAAGCTTTGGCAGATTCCGGCGCGAGCATGGGCGAGAGCAGATGCCCCACGGCGAGCGGCTCGTCATCCCAGCCAGGAGCGGTAGCTACGGGGGGCTGGCCATTCTCCATGCGCAGTCCATTTTTGGGGTCAGCGAAGACGCCGAGTTTCTTCGCCATGTCATAATTCGCCAGGGTCTGCATTTCGATGAGCTTCTGCTCGCCCTTGGGGGCCCCTGTGCTGGAGAGGGCTCCAGCCAAGGTGGAGGCAGCAGCGTAGCCACCGCGCTCGGCTTCATTCAACATGGCAAGGATGCGGAAGAAGCTGCCCTCGGCAGAGTAGGCGGGGTCTTCCGTCTCTGCCATATCCTCGTCTTTGATGTGCATTTTGAGCAGTGGCTGCAAGGTGCTGACCCAGCGATTGCGGCTCTCCTTTTGCTTAACATTGAATTCCTGGAAGAGGAAATACGCGCCGAGACAGCCGCCGAGAAGGATGAGGAAACCGAGAAATTTGCCCATAATAAAAATGCTAGTTGAGTGAAGTGAAAATAGACACTCCAGCCTATGACAGTGAAAGCTTAGGTTCAAATATTTTTTTAACCATAAGCGAATGTTTTGGGCACGAGGCCCGTGCGCTAAAGTGGAGCAAATCCCGCCGATCAGCCCTCGGGTTTCTTCAGCGAAATGATGGGGCCTGGCGCTTCGTTTTGAGACAGCAGAACGCCATGTGAGTAACCGCCCTCCTTCGCTAAAACCATGCACCCGCTACAACAGACCATCGAGCACACGCGCCGTGAGTTCCTCACCACCACAGCCAACGGCTTGGGCATGATGGCCCTGGGCTCCATGCTCACAGCAGATGGCATTCTCTCGCCCGCCAGCGCGGCAGGTCTGGCCAGTGCCGATCCTTTGCTGCCGAAGCAGCCGCACTTCCCCGCCAAGGCAAAGAACTGCATCTTCATTTTCATGGAGGGTGCTCCCTCGCAGGTGGATCTATTCGACCCCAAGCCCAAGCTCAATGAACTGCACGGCCAGCCGTTGCCCGAGAGCATGACTAAGAACGTGCGCTTCGCCTTCCTGCGAAAAGAGACCGCGCGACTCATGGGCAGCCCGCGCACCTTTGCCCAACACGGGCAGAGCGGCATGAACTTCAGCGACTACCTGCCGCACATGGCCAAGACCGCCGACGAGTGGCTGATGGTGCGCTCGATGCACACGGAGCAGTTCAACCACCACCCAGGGCAGCTCGTGCTGCACAGCGGACGCGCCGCCTTCGGCCTGCCGACGATGGGCTCGTGGTTGAACTACGGGCTCGGCAGCGAATCGCGCAGCCTGCCCGGCTACGTCGTGCTCAGCGCTGGGCGTGGCACCAGCGGCGGAGCCTCGCTGTGGCAGAGCGGCTTCCTGCCCAGCGTCTATGCGGGCGTGCTCTTCCGCAACAAAGGCGAGCCCGTGCTGAACCTGCAAAACCCCGCTGGCCTGCCCGCCGCGCTGCAACGTCGCGGCCTCGACGCACTGAATGAACTCAACCAGCAACGCTTCGCACAAGTGCAAGACCCAGAGATCGCCAGCCGCATCGCCGCCTACGAGCTGGCCTTTCGGATGCAATCCAGTGCGCCCGAGTTGATCGACCTCAGCGGCGAGAGCCCGAAAACCCTGGAAGACTATGGCGTGAATCGCGCCGACCCACCGATCAAGGCCACACGAGGCGGCGGCCCAGGGCAGCACAAAAGCTTCGCCACCAACTGCCTGCTCGCGCGGCGACTCGTCGAGCGTGGCGTGCGCTTCGTCAGCATCATGCACGCGTCGTGGGATCACCACAGCGACCTGAACAACGAGCTAGGCTTCAACGCCAGCATGGCCGACCAACCCATCGCCGCGCTGATCAAAGACTTGAAGGAACGCGGCATGTTGGAGGACACGATGGTCGTCTGGGGCAGCGAGTTTGGCCGCACCCCGCTGGGCGAGAATCGCAACGGCAGCCCCAACGTCACTGGACGCGATCACCACCCCTTTGCTTTCACCATGCTGATGGCTGGCGGCGGCATCAAAGGCGGGCAAACCTACGGCGAGACCGACGAAATCGGCTGGTCTGTGGTACGCGATCCCGTGTCGATCAATGACTTCCACGCCACCATGCTGCACCAGTTCGGCTTCGATCATTTGAAGCTCACCCACCGCTTCCAAGGCCGCGACTACCGGCTTACGGACGTGGCGGGGAAGGTCGTGAAAGAGTGGATCGCGTGACGACTACTTCCCCCACCCACCGCCGAGCGACTTGGCCAGCAGCACGCTGGACACGGCTCGCTGGCCGTCGAGTTGGGCGAGGGCGAGGCGGGTAATGAGTACGGTGCGGTCGGCTTCGACGACTTCAAAGTAGCTGGCGAGGCCTTTGTCGTAGCGCACGCGAGCGAGTTTGGCGGTGTCGTCGGCAGCGGTCAGGGCGGCGGCGATGGCGGCGCGTTGGCTAGCGAAGGAGCGCAGATCGAGCAGCGAGTCCTCCACCTCGCGCAAGCCGATGAGCACGGCCTGGCGGTACTGCGCGAGGGATTCCTCGTATCGGCTCTTTGCCGCACGCAGGCTGGCGCGAAGTTTACCACCGTTGAAAATGGGCAGCGTCACGCTGGGGCCGATGGACAGAGCGCGATTTTCCCAGTCAAGGAAGGTGCTGGTGCTGAGGCTCTCGAAGCCGCCGCTACCGAGCAATTTGAACGAGGGGAAAAAGTCGGCCTTGGCGACACCGATGTCGGCATTGGCGGCGATGAGTTTGGCCTCGGCAGCGCGGATGTCGGGGCGACGCTCCAGCAACTCGGAGGGCAGGCCCACGGGGATGTGTGGCGGTGTGGGTGCGCCTGATCCCGCTGCAATGTGGAAGCTGCTGGGCATCTGGCCGCACAGCACGGCGAGGGCGTGCTCGGTGGAGCCGCGCGTGCGCTCTAGCGCAGCGAGATCGGCGCGGGCGAGTTCATGCTCGGTTCTTGAGCGAGACACATCAGTCTCATTGGCCATACCGCCCTCGAAGCGACTTTTTTGGAGCTTCAGGGCGTCTTCGCGCAGCTTGATGGTGTCGCGCAGGATCTGCATCTGCGCGTCGAGTGAGCGCAGAAGGAAATAGTTTCGGGCGACTTCGGCAGCGAGCATGAGGCGCTGCGCGGCGAGGGTGTCGTCAGCGCTCTTGGCACTGGCTCTGGCCGACTCAACGCCGCGCTTCACCCGGCCCCAGAGGTCGAGTTCATAGCTAGCCTCCAGCGAGGCGCGGTAGTTCTGCCGCACCAGTGCATCGGCAGGAAGGGCAAGCCCTGGGGGTAAATTGGCACCGATGGTGGCTTCGGAGATGCGCTGCTTGGAGGCGCTACCACCAAGATTTAGCTGGGGGAACCACTCGGAGCGTTTCGCGCCAATGAGCGCTCTCGCGGTATCAACACGCGCCGAGGCTGCCTTCAAATCCTGATTGGCCGCGAGGGCTTGCTTAACCAACGCGTTGAGCTTGTCTGAGCCGAAGCGCTTCCACCATTCATCGGGCAGAGGTTTGCTGCTGGCGCTGCCTTTGCCCTCCTTCCACTGGCCCGGCAGCTTGTCCTTGGGCCGCAGGAAATTGGGGCCACTGACGCATGATGTGAACAGCAGGGCGAGGAGGAGTGTGAGACGGGGGAACATGGCGTGGTGCGGGCTGATTCGGGTCGCTGGCGTATGAGCGAGGAAGGCATGATCCGCAAGCTCGGAGTGACCGAGCGGCTCCACGTCGGCTCGGCATTGTATGACGACGCGGGGAAACTAATAGGTGGCCTTGTCCCACAGCGTGAAGCCATAGGTCGTCGCTCGCTGAATGCGTGAGCTGATCAAGATGACCATGCCTCCTGCGGCATAGGCAAAGGCAAAGGTGCTAAGCCAGAAGGGCAGCAACTTCAGTGATAACACGGGGCTATGCTCGGGCGCGAGCGATGGAGCCAACCACATGAGGTAAAAGAGCCCCAAGGCCGAACCACCAAAAAAAGTGAGCCCTAGCAGGATGCGGCACCACTGCCGGTGGGTAAGCACCCCAAAGATAAGCCCCAAACTGATAAGGTACCAAAAGGCCACCATGAGGGAGGTCGAAAATAACTCGTGAAACATGAGCAGCACCGCTGCCAATAGCCCGAGGAACAAGTGCGTGGCGATCAAGACCCTGGTAAAACTGATGTCGGCGTGGTGTCGAGGACTATAGCGTTGACGTTGTAAATCGAGCATCGAAGCGAGTGATGAGAGGATTAAAAAGGAGCGAATGACGTAACCCTTAGCCAGTAAAAGGATCAAGCCACAACAGGGCGATATGGGGGTAACCACCGCACCTGGGCTGGAGTGAACTGGCGTTAGCTTTTCAGAAAAGCGAAGGCGGCGGCACCGATGAACAGGAAGAAGAATGCGATGAGGATACCAAGAAAGATGGACATGGGGCATCCTCGGTAGCAAAAATTGATCCAATCGCCAGTAAAAAACTTTCGAAGTCACTGCCAAATGTCACATCTGAATAATGGCCGAATGCATGGCCACTAACACATGTGGTGCCGCAGAATTTTATTCGATGGGTTTATCGGCCTTGGGTGGCTCCAGGTAGCGGAAGCCATTGTTGGAGTTGCGTGGGTCGAAGGCGAAGGCTTCGCGGTTTTTCAGGAAGAGCTTCAGCAGGCTCGCAGGAATGGCGAAGCCTACTCCTTCAATACCCTGGCTGACGATTTTCATGTTCGTCACGCCAATGACTTCGCCGCGTGTGTTAAAGAGCGGCCCACCGGAGTTGCCGGGGTTGATCTGGGTGGTCGTCTGGATGTACCAGCGACCGCTCGTCTCGCGGGCCTTCACACTCACGATACCCTGCGACACGGTGCGCTCCAGGCCCAGCGGGCTGCCGATGGCGAAGACTGAATTGCCCTGCGCGAGTTCGTCGGACTCGCCAAAGACGACGTGTGGCAACTGCGCGGCGGCGGGGTCTTCGATCTGGAGTAGCGCCATGTCGAGGTTGCCGTTCATCGCGATGATTTTTACTTTGGCGTAGGTTATCTTTTCCAAGCCGCTGTCTTTTTGCCGATAGACAACGACACGAATTTCTTGCTCGCCAGCGATGACGTGCTGGTTGGTCACGACATGGCCCAGTGAGTTGATGATGAAGCCCGAACCCAACCCGCTGGCTGTCTGGATCTGCACAACGGCCTCGGAGACGCGCTTCATATTTTGATCCACCGCCAGCGCATCACGGCCCTTCTCGATGTAAAAAATGTCGTCGGCACTCTGCTGCGTTGCGGACGCGGCGTCGGTTTTGGTTCCGTCGAGCTTCACTTCGGTAACTTGATCGCGAGGCACGGTGACGACGGTATAGCCGAGATCAATGACGACGGCCTCAGGGCGATCCTTCAGCACTTCGCCACGCAACTCGGCTCCGCCTTTGAGCTTGATGACTGAGGTCGCGGATATTCCCAGCATCGCTGTTGTGAGCAAAAAAACTGCGGTGAGAAAAAGGCATCGAGTCGTGGTGGTGGCGTTCACGAGGCCATTGCTAGCGGGAGAGTGGGCGATACTCCAGAAAGTTTTGCGATAACGCGGCAGATTGTCCAAGCGACAACCACAAAAGTCGGGTGGGCGCCATTTTCAGAATGCCTTCCATTGGTGCCCCTTCGTGTTCATCCGTGGTCGCCGCCTGAATGCGTTTCCGCAGAACCCCTTGCCTTGTTCCTTCCCATGAAAGCCTGTCTCATCGCTCATCGTTCAGCCTCGCCCCCATTGATGAAATACCTCGCCCTACTGCTCTGCCTTGCCACCTCCCTCACCGCCCAGGAACCTGAGGGCAGCCCCGCCTCGAAGGCCAGCAAAGCCAAGACCGAGGAGGCACTCAGCGCCCAGCAGTTCGCCAAAATGGGCATGGCAGGCAGCAGCGTCGGCATCTCGCTCGATGACCAGGGCCGCGCCTTCCTCTCCCACACCAACCGCCGCAACAATGGCGAGATCGACATTCGCAAAAACAAAGACTGGCTGCTCGATTCACTCGCACTGACCAGCGCTGAAGATCGGCAGGCACTCATCAAAAAACGGATGCCGACGACGTGGAAAGACCTCGCCCAATTTAAAGAAAAAATCATCCGCGTGGAGGACACCGATGGCGATGGCACAGCGGACAAAAGCACCGTCGTTTTCGAGGGACTGAACGACCTCGGCAACGGTCTCGCGGGCGGCGTGCTCTGGCATGACGGTGAGCTGTATGTGACCTGTATGCCCAGCCTTTACAAGCTGACCGATAAGGACGGCGATGGCCTCTACGAGACGAAACAAGAACTGGCTCGCGGCATCGGCTACCACATCGGCTACGGCGGCCACGACATGCACGGCCCCACGCTCGGCATGGATGGCCGCATCTACTGGAGCACGGGCGACAAGGGCATCAGCGTCACCACGCCCGATGGCAAGCACCACTACTACCCCGGTGAAGGCGGCATTTTCCGCATCGAGCCCGATGGCACAGGGTTTGAAGTCTTCGCCCACGGCCTGCGTAATCCCCAGGAGCTGGCCTTCGATGAGTGGGGCAATCTTTTCACCGTGGATAACGATGGCGACTTCGGCGACAAGGAGCGCCTGCACTACGTCGTGGAGGGCAGCGACTCTGGCTGGCGTATGCACTACCAGTACCGCAGCGACAGCAAATGGGCCGAGCTGTTCGGCTACAATCCCTGGCTCGCCGACAACCTGTGGAAGCCGCAAGAGTCCGGCCAGCCCGCGTATCTGACGCCTTCGCTGGCGAACTTCAGCGTTGGCCCCATCGGCCTGGAATACAATCCTGGCACGGCGCTCAGCCCACGCTTCCAGCGCACTTTCTTCCTCGCCGAATCGAGCAAAGATGTGCAGGCCTTCCAAGTCGAAGCGGTGGGCGCAGGCTTCAAGATGATCAACCAGCGCCCCGTACTCACAGGGCCGTTTTTGACGGGCCTTTCCTTCGGCCCCGACGGTGCCTTGTATGGTGCCGACTGGGGTGATAACATTTGGGCACCGCATGAAAAAGGCGGCGTGATGCGACTCGATGACGGAGCCGCCACACAGGACTCCGAGCGCTCGGCGACGCAAAAATACATCGCCGAGGGCATGGCCAAACGCAGCGTGGGCGAGCTAGCGGAGCTGCTCGGCCATGCCGACCAACGCGTGCGTTTGAAAGCACAGTTTGAGTTGGTGAAGCGCGGCGAAGTGGAAGCACTGAGCAAGGTCGCAACACAAGGCACCGTGCTGCTCGGCAGAATCCATGCCATCTGGGGGCTGGGCCAGCTTGGTCGAAAGGACTCCGCAGTCATGTCGAAACTCATTTCTTTGTTAGCCGATAGCGAAGCCGAAGTCCGAGCCCAGACCGCCCGCATGATGGCCGATGCAGGTTATGCACCCGCTGCTGAGTCGATACTGAAACTTCTTGCTGATCCTTCGCCCCGAGTAAGTTCGCTGGCGGGCATCGCTCTCGGCAGACTCGGTGCAAAGACCATGCTCAAGCTCGATCCCGCGCCCATCGCCGCCATGCTTTCGTCCAACGAGAGCAAAGACGCCTTCATCAACCACGCAGGTGCGATGGCCCTCACGGCTACGGATCACGCGAAGCTCGGTGACCTCGCCCAGCACTCGTCGAAAGCCGTGCGCCTCGCCGCCGTCGTCGCGTGCCGCATGGCTGCCGAGCCCAGCGTCACAGCCTTCCTCGCCGATGCCGATGCAGCAGTGGTGGCTGAGGCCGCGCGGGCGATTCACGATGATCAATCCATCGAGCCCGCCATGCCCGCACTCGCTGCGGTGATGGATCGCGCCACCGTCATCGACGAGATCACACTGCGCCGCAGCATCAGTGCCAATTTCCGCGTGGGCGGTGCGGCCCATGCGCAGCGGCTCATCGCCTATGCCTTGCGCAAAGACGCCCCCGCCGCCATGCGTGCCGAGGCTCTCGACACCCTGGCGCTATGGCCTGTGGGCGCACGCGTGGATCGCGTGCAGGGGTATTACCGTGGCCTGCCCACACGCGAGGTAGCACCAGCCAAGGCAGCCTTTGCCACCGCTTTCGCAGCGCTCATCGAAGACACCTCCAAGCCCGTGCAGAGCGCCACCGCGCGGCTTGTCCGCGCCTTCGACTACCAGCCTGCCATCACCAAGCTCACCGCCATGTCGCTGGATGAGAAGCTCGATGCCGACACTCGTGCTGTTGCTCTTTTAACAATGGCCGTCGCCCGTGCTCCACGCCTCGCCGAGGCGATGGCTCTCGCGATGAAGTCGGATTCCCCTGCCCTGCGCGTCGCTGCGGTGAGCGCTCTCGTCGAGACCAAGCCCGACGACAAAGACACGCTGGCCGCCATCGACGCCGGGCTGAAGCGTGGCGTGGTCGAAGAGCAGCAGCCGCTCTTTGCCCTGCTCGGAGGGATGAAGAACAGCAAGGCTGAGGCCATGCTGAAGCCCTGGCTCGTGATGTTGAGCCAGAAAAAAGCCGCACCAGCTCTCGCGCTCGACATTTATGAAGCGACCTCTGCGAGTAAATCCAAGGACATCAAGGCGCTGATCAAAGCCGCCGACAAGCAGTTGAAAAAAGCCCCGCATGGAGCCTGGAGCCTAGCTCTGGAAGGTGGCGACGTGGCCGCTGGCGAGAGGATTTACAAGACCAGCACCACAGGCGCGTGCAGCCAGTGCCACACCTTGCTGGAGGGCGTGCCGAGCGTCGGCCCGAACCTCACGGGCGTGGCTACCCGCCGCACGCGCGAGTTGCTGCTGAGCGCCATCGTCAATCCCCAGGGCGAGATCGCCGAGGGCTATGGCATGGTCAGTGCCACGGTGAAAAACGGCAGTGTCGTCAGTGGTCTCGTGGCCAAGGACTCGCCCACCGAACTGGTGCTGCGACTGCCTGCGACGACGATCACCAGCACGGTATCAAAGACCGACATCGCCACGCAGACCCAGCCTGCATCGGCGATGCCCATCATGACTTCACTGCTGACGAAGTTTGAAGTGCGCGATCTGGTCGCTTACCTCGCGACGTTGAAGTGAGGCAGCGGACTACCCTAAATTGCGCGACCAGAACAACTCGTTGCCAATGAGATCGCCAGCGATGGATTCGATGGAGTCCTCGTCTGATCCAGCGAGTCGAGAGGTAGCAAAGCCGAGACGCAGACGCACCGTCAAGGCCTCGGGCTGCGGCAGGGTTTCGATGGTGCCACCGAAATGAGAGAAGCGCAGGAAGGCCGCGACGAGACCAAAACAAGATTCCGAAGGGACACCGTGGGTGCTGCCAAAAAGAGGATTCAAGGCATGGCTGACAGCACCCGCAGGCATAAGCACTTCGGCACCTGTGGAAGTCTCGTTTACTCGGAGGTGATCGGCAGGATTGATCACGCCTTTGATGCCTTTGAAGAGGGCCACGATAAGCTCTACCAACGTGGATTCGGGGCCGGGCCAGGTCGCGCTTGAAGCGGGAGCCGCCTCGACGGTGATCTGCGAATCATTGCCCAGCGCGGCTTTGAGGGCACTTGCAACGGTGATTTTGGCGCCCTCAGTCAAGCGAGAGGCGGTGGAGACTTCGCTGGGCATGAGTGCAAAGGCGCGACTGATGAAGCTGTGGTGGCGCTTGTAAAGCTCCTGCCAGGAGCTGGGCGAGGCAAGTGCTTCGCTAGGCAAAGCGGCGCGTTGCTGGCCTGCGGCATAGAGCTGGACGAGGGCGGTGAGCCCTTCGCTGACGTAACGCAGTTTGTTGTCACGCGAGGCGGCGAGGGCTGCCAGGGAGAGGATGCGATCGGTGATGGCGAGGCCTTCGATGCCAGCGATTTTTTGTTGCAGGAGTTCGTCGCGCTCATTTTGAATGATGTAGAACTCCATGGCGCGCTTGAGCGTGACTTCGAGATCGGCGATGTCCCAGGGCTTGGTGATGTAGCGGTAAACACCGCCTTTGTTTACAGCGTCGATGGCGGCTTCGATGTCGGCGAAGGCGGTAGAGAGCAGGCGGATGAGCTTGGGTTTGAGCTTGACGGCTTTCTCTAGGAAGGCAGTACCCGTCTCGTTGGGCATGCGTTGGTCGGTAACAATGACGCCGACTTTGTTAAGATTTTGGCGCAAAACTTCGAGAGCCTCTACCCCATCGGAGGCTGTAATAATATCAAAGGTTTGCCCGAATAAACGTGTGAAGTACTTACGGGTTTTATCCTCGTCATCAACGAAGAGGATAAGGTGCTTCTGGTAGTCGCTGGTATCAATGCTCATGGCTCGTAGATAATCGGGGCTGGGGAGGAGGTGCCCAAACTACTTGGACGGTGGGAAACGTCGAATTCAAAATGCATGTCGAGCGGAGGAAAGCAGACTGTGAATTGAGTGAAGGCATTAACTTCGCTGCTGACATGAACTTCTGCTCGGTGGGCGGAGAGGATTTGGTGGCAGATGCTGAGCCCGAGGCCCATGCCTTGGCCCACATCTCGCTTGGTGAAAAAGGGTGAGAAGATTTTCCCTATGTCCGCAGAGGCGATACCGCAGCCATTGTCTCGGACGGTGAGAATGACGCTGCTGGTCGCAGACTTCTCGGCTTGCACGATGATGGTGGGTATGTCGCCCCGTTGTTTTGCGGCTGGGACGAATGAGGCTGCGTTTTGAAGGAGGTTTTGGAAGACCTGACTCAGTTGGTTGGCATTGCCCATGACGATGGTGGCGGGCGGTATGTCCACGGTGAGAGTGACCCGTGCGAGGTCTTTGCTGACAAGGCGGCGGGCGGCTTCGAGGGTCTTCGCGAGATCGACTTGTTCAGCATGGCCAGCGGTGCCGGTGGTAAAGGAGCGAAGGTCGCTGATGATTTGAATGACGCGGCCTACCCCTTCGATGGCGTCGCCCAGGATGTCATTGAAGTCTGCCTGATCTGCGGCTGGGATGGAGCGCTCAAAGGTGCGCAGTGTATGGAGTGCGGTGTGGGTGTAGTTGAGGGGATTGTTGACCTCATGAATGATGCCTGCGCTCATGGTGCCGAGGGCGGACAGGCTTTCTGCCTGCACGAGTCGCACTTCGTTGTCCTTGAGTTCTTCATGGGCAACTTCGAGGGCTTTTTTGCTCGAAGCGAGGTCGCGCTCATGCCTGCGTTGAATGAGGAGATTGCGCACGCGAGTCGTCAGTTCGGTGGTGGAGAAGGGCTTGGTGAGGAAGTCGCTGACGCCTGCTTCAAGCGCTTCGATACGCAGGGAGTCTTCGGCATTGGCGGTGACGAGGACGATGGGGGTGTGAGCGGTGGGGGTGTGCTCACGCAGTCGTTTGGTGACTTCGATGCCGTCAAGCCCAGGCATCATGAGATCAAGGATGATCAATTCTGGAATATACTGGCGAGCTAGCTCCCAAGCCTCCAGGCCGTCCTTTGCCTGCAAGACATGGTGCGGACTGAGTGTCTGCGCCAGATAGCGACGCAGCCCTGGCTCATCATCAGCCACGAGGATGAGTGGGTGCTGTGATCCTGTCGATGCATTGGGCATCACCGGAAAATCCACAGCAAAGGCCATCGTCTGGTGGTCGTCTTGATCGGTGAGACCACTGAGGCGAGCGCGTTGGTAGAGCTTCTCCACAGGATCCAATGGCTGCTCCTGCGATGCCGTGACGTCCTCATCCTCCTGACTTTCCGTAGTGACTAGCGGCAGGGTGACAGAGAAGGTCGTGCCCACGCCAACTTCACTGGTGACGATGATGGTGCCTTCCAGGCTATCGACGATGCTTTTTACGAGAGCCAGTCCAATACCCACGCCGCCGTGCTTGCGTTTCGCCGACATGTCCGCCTGCCAGAAGCGCTCAAATACATACGGCAGTTCTTCGGGGCGAATGCCGGTGCCGGTGTCTGCGATGATGAACTGAAGGTGCTCGCTGGTGAGCTTGGCCGATAGTTCGATACGTCCACCCAGCGAGGTGAATTTGATCGCGTTAATGGCGAGGTTGAGGAGGATTTTTTCCAGCCGATCTTGATCCATCAGGCACTCATCCGTGCCCACGATCTCACACACGCCAGTGAAGCGGATTTGCTTGGTTTCAGCCGTGGCTCGCAGGTTCGCCACCAAGCCATTGACGAACTTGCGCAAGTCGATGCGTTCACGGCGACGCGTCATCACACCACCGTCGAGGCGGACGAGATCGAGCAATTCATTGATGAGGCGCAGCAGTCGCAGACCATTGTCCTCCAGCATGGCAAGGAGTTCTACATTGCGTGGCTCGCGGGTGATTGCAGGATCGCGCTTGAGGCTCTCCAGCGGGCCTAGGATGAGCGTGAGCGGGGTGCGCAGTTCATGGCTTACATTGGCGAAAAAGCGCATCTTTGCCTCGTCTAGGGCTTGCAGTTTACGGTTGTTTTCTTCGAGGTCAGCACGGCTTGCTTCGAGCTGTGATCGCAGGCTGAACTCCTGGAATCGCAGGGCATTATAGTAGTAGGTGCCAGCGCAGGTAAAGAATGCGGTGACGAAGATGAAATAGATGTTGTTGTAGGCGACGGAGAGTTCGAGCGCAGGGCTAGAAAGGATACTCGGCGTGATGGCCACGATGTAGCCGCCCAAGCAGAGGCAGGCGTTGATAATGCCATCCCGCGTGGGCCAGCGGAGCAGCAATGAAGCCGCCACAAGAACCAAGTTGATACCCGCATAATACGGCGAGGCCACACCCCCAGTGCTGGGGATCATCATGAGAATCGACAGCATGGGCAGGATGCCGATGATGTGAACCGTGATGCGCGTCACCAGCAGGCTGCGTGGCCGACGCATGAAGTAACGCACCGCGCCGAGGCAGAGTGAGCAGAGGCAGCGAATGATGAAAAAGTCGCCCACTTTTTCAGGGAAGACCATGAAGTCGAGCGTCACGCCAGCGAGCATGAAGATGATCGCCCAGACAGCCGTGCGGCCATAGTTGGCCACACGAATGTCATGCTCACTTTTTTCAAACTGCTGCACCAGGGCTTCCGGTGCAGTCACTCCGTCAGAGGTTGGAGGGTGGAGAGACCACATCGCGCTTGCGGATTTCGAGGAATAGATTCACGCCCGTGGCATCGCGTTGCAGGCCAGACTCCAGCGGGATAGTGGTGGTAGGCACGAGGTCGAGCATCTCCTTGTCGCCTCGGTAGATGAGGTTCCACTCAAGGACGAATTCCATCCAGTTCCGAATCGGATTGAGCGGCGTGACGTTGGTAAGGACAAGGAAACCGCCGGGCTTCAGCAGCTTGAAAAAAATCTCGACGAGGCGCTTGCAGACGCGCTGGGAGAGATAGTCGAAGAGCCCCGCGCAGTACACGATGTCGAAGGACTCCCAGTCCATGTCCACATCGCCCGTGCTCACTTGCTTGAGCAGTTGGTTCACCGAGCGTTGGATGAAGCGCATATTGGTGGTGCGCCCGGAGCGCGTGCGGGCTTCCTCCAGACGCGCACGGCCATACTCCAGAGTTTCCTCATTGAAGTCGAGCAAGACGAAGTCGCAGAGGTCGGCGACATCGTCTTCACGCATGAAGTTCTGCACCTCCACGGCTGGGCCACAGCCGAGATTCAGAATGCGGCAGCGGCGGCCCTTCGCAGCGATGTGCCTCGCTTCCTCGCGCAGCATGGCGGTGAGGTAGATGATGCGGTTGCGGTGCGCGACGACGGGTCCCGTCGCCAGGAAGGTGTGGTTGAGGATTTTGGCAAACAGTGAGCCGCCTTCGGGTTGATGGCGCAGCATCATGTTGACCATTTCGTAGTCACCAGCGTAGCCGAGCGGCTTGTTAAAGGTGCGGTAGGTGAAGGGCTCACAAAGCAACAGTGGGTGGATTTGCCGCCGGACATAGAACTTGTGCATGGCTGCCTTGTCCTCAGGGATGTTGCTGGCCGTGGCTTCAAAGCGATCCATGAGGGGGAAGACTTCGTTGAGCAAACGATCCTGCATACTGGCGATAATCTCGGCTTCGAGTTTTTCCCGACTCAGGGCCGAAGTGGAGCGAATGCCCACATCGACTTGCTCCAGCCAGCGCTGGAGGCCGACGAGGGTATTTTGAATATCAGCCACCGTGATCTTGAAGTCGGGGCGCACCTCGTGAGCCTTTTTCCAGTCATCCACAAACACACCGAACTGGTCGGCGAGAGGCAACGTGCCATCACGATCCGAAAGGAAGTCGATGTCCAACCACGCAGCCCCAAGGGTCACTTCACAGATCAATACAAAGCCAGTATTGACGATGCTGGCGACGACGGCGCTGCCCGAATACACGATGCGATCGCTGATGCGGATGCGGAACTCACTGAGCACTTCCGAAAGCTGCAGGATGCTATACGGATTATAAACTTCAAAGGAGGCCGAGTAGCGGCGAAGGCGAAGAACGTTGGCGGAGATAAGTGTGCCCTGACTATTTTTGCATGTCACCGTGATGTTCGGCAGGTTGGTAGAAGCGGCGGTTTCAAGCATGGGACGTTTATCTTTCGATACTGCGGAGCCTTAACGGTTGTGTGATCTTTTGGCAAGTCTGCGCACATTTATGGCCATAATTGCCCCGCACTTTCTCGTCGCGAACTTTTGGAAACCGCGCTATGGCCCCGGTTCTTGCCTCACAGGGGAGGCCGACATGGCGAAATGGTAGACGCAGCAGACTTAAAATCTGCTTATCGCAAGATAGTGCGGGTTCGAGTCCCGCTGTCGGTACCCGGAGGTAAAATGCAGCACACAGCGATACGACGATGAACTGGTACTTCGAGCAGGATGGAACAAGCCAAGGGCCACTGAGCGAGGACGCCCTCGCTGCCAAGGTGCGTGCCAAAGAACTGCCCGCAGACAGCCTCATCTGGCATGTAGGACTCGATGAATGGAAGAGCGTGAGTGAGCTGCGCCCCGCCTGGCTCCAAGCACCTGCG
>JANOAR010000288.1:0-1574 GCA_031411235.1 Verrucomicrobiota bacterium
ATCATCTCACCAATATCTCCATCAATGAAAGCCTGAAGGTTATACATTGTTAAACCAATTCTGTGATCGGTAATACGACTCTGAGGATAATTATAAGTACGGATCTTTGCTGATCGATCACCGCTAGACACCATTGTCTTACGTTGACGCGCTCTTTCTTCCATCACTTTGTTATATTCTAATTCGTAAATTCTGGAACGCAATACGGTCATTGCTTTCTCGAAATTTTTTATCTGCGATTTCTGGTCCTGACATTGAGCAACAATTCCTGTTGGAATGTGTGTCAATCGCACTGCTGAATAAGTAGTGTTTACTGACTGCCCGCCCGGTCCTGATGAACAGAACAAATCTTTTCTGACATCATTCGCTTTTACATCGATATCAAACTCGTCTGCTTCCGGTAGTACTGCAACAGTTGCTGCTGAAGTATGAACACGTCCCTGCGTTTCTGTTTGCGGAACACGTTGAACACGATGAACACCGCTTTCATATTTCATAATGCCGTAAGCGCTATCGCCGCTTACGTTGAAAATAATTTCTTTAAAACCACCGGAAGTTCCATCTGTGAAATCTACCAATTCAGTTTTCAATCCACGGCGTTCACAGAATTTCTGGTACATACGATATAGTTCACCTGCAAAAATAGAAGCTTCATCACCACCTGTTCCGGCACGGATCTCTACGATTGCATTTTTCTGATCTTCCGGATCTTTTGGAATCAATAAGAGTTTGATCTCTTCTTCCATCTTTTCACTCTGTGCAGATAATTCATCGTATTCCATTTTCGCCATATCACGGAACTCATCATCTTTTTCTGTAGATACTAATTCGCGTGCATGATCTAAATTGCTCACAACATCTTTATACAAGGCATATTTTGCAACGATGACTTGTAGTTCTTTATATTCGCGATTCAATTGAGCAAAGCGTTTCATGTCAGACATGGCTGCAGGAGAACTGATCTCTCTTTCCACATCTTCAAATCTATTCTTGATCGCTTCTAATTTATCTAATAACATTTTTGTTTTTTCTATCAGGTTCTATGACCTGAATTTTAATCAATAATTGAATTCTCCATGAACTGAAGAAATCGTTAAACTTTTTTCCGATGCCGCTTCGCATCTTCCTATGATCTTTGCATCAATATTAAAACTCTTTGATGTTTCAATGACCGATTGCGCTGTTTCTTTTGAACAATAAATTTCCATTCTATGTCCCATATTGAACACCTGATACATTTCTTTCCAGTCTGTTTTACTTTCTTCCTGAATCAGTTTGAACAAAACCGGTAGCTCAAATAAATTATCTTTTACTATACGGAGAGTTTTGTTGAAGTGATTAATTTTAGTTTGTCCGCCGCCACTGCAATGAATAATTCCGTGAACTTCTTTCCCGCAATCAGAAATTATTTTTTGAATTACAGGAGCATAGGTACGGGTAGGAGAGAGCACTAATTTTCCGGCATCGATCTTTTCTGCAATAATTTTTCCCTGGGCCGGTCATCTTCTGCCCAGTTTTTTATCGAGTGAAATGATGTGGGTAAATTTTCCATCCGAATCTTATTTTAATGGGTT
>JANOAR010000289.1:0-51592 GCA_031411235.1 Verrucomicrobiota bacterium
GTCGCAAAGCCACTGCCGAGATTGAGGCTGAGGGTGCCGCCGCTGGTCTGGAAGGCGATCTTTTGGTCGGCCTTCACGAGCAAACCGAGCGTGGCACCAGTGACGCCGACTTTGATGACAGCACCCACATCGAGGGTGGCGGAGGCGTTGTTGCCGACAACGATGAGGTCGCCGTTAGCATCTTTCTTGATGCCGTAGTCACCCGTGATGGTGACGAAGTCGGCGATGGTCGCGGTCAGGCCAGTGACGGTGACGCTGGTGACGCCGTTCAAGACATTGATCGGGGCGCTGATGCCTGCGGAAACGCTGGTGATGGTGGTGGCAACATCGGCACCCGTGTTGTTGTAGCTGACACCGACGGTCGTTGCGGTGGCGGAAGCGAACCCGCTGCCAAGGACAAAGCTGGCCGTGCCGCCCGTGGCTTGCAGCGCGATCTTGACCGTGGAGGTGATGATGAGGCCGATGGTCGCGCCAGTGACTCCGGCCTTCACCACGGCTCCAACATTGAGAGTGGCGCTGACGTTGTTGCCTGCGGCGATGAGACGACCGGTGGCGCTGTTGAGCTTGAAGCCCATATCGCCGGACAAGGTAACGAACCCGCCGACCTGGGCGTTGAGGCCGGTGACGACGACTGAAGTGATGGCGTCAGCGACATTGATGGCGGCGCTGATGCTGCTGGCTCCGACGCTGACGGTGAGAGTCTCGTTAACCAGGGCACCAGTGTTGTTGTAACGAACGGCGATGGTCGTCGCGGTGGCGGTAGCAAAGCCGCTGCCGAGGTTGAAGACAGCCGAGCCATTGGTGGTTTGCAGAGCGAAGGTGTTGGTGGCGTCGTCGTTAACGATCAGCGCAACCTTCGCGCCGGTGACACCGACCTTGATGACGGCTCCAAGGTCAAGGCTGGCACTAGCGCTGGCGGCGACGACTTCGAGGCGAGTGGCGGTCTTCTTGAAGCCGAAGTCGCCACTGAGGGTGACGAAGTCGCTGATCGCTACCGCTAGGCCGATGACGGTGACGCTAGTCACACCGTCTGCCACGTTGATCGGGGTGCTGATGCCAGTGCCGGTGAGGGTGGTGTTAACCAGCGCGCCGGTGTTGTTATAGGAGACGTTGACGCTGGTGGCCGTGGCGGTGGCGAAGCCTGCGCCGAGGCTGAGGCTGACGGCACCGCCGGTGGTTTGTAGGGCGACCTTGTCGGTGTCGGTGATGATGAGGCCAAGCTTGGCGCCGGTGACTCCGGCCTTCAGCACGCTGCCGAGGTCGAGGCTGGCGCTGGCGTTGTCGGCGCTGGCTTGGATGCGGCCGCTAGCGAAGCGCTTGAACCCGAAGTCGCCGCTAAGAGTGACGAAGCCTGCGACTTGGGCCTGCAAGCCGTTGACCACGACGGAGGTGATGCCTGCGCCAACATTGATGCTGCTGCTGACGGCGCTGGCACCGACGTTGACGGTGATCGTTTCGTTAACCAGGGCGGCGGTGTTGTTGTAGCGAACCAAGACGCCCGTGGCGGTCGCTGTGGCGAAGCCTGCGCCGAGGTTGATGCTGGCCGAACCGTTGCTGGTCTGGAAGGCGAAGGTGTTGGTGGCGTCGTTGTTAACGATCAGCGCGACCTTCGCTCCGGTGACGCCGACTTTGATGACGGAACCAAGGTCAAGGCTGGCGCTGGCGCTGGCGGCGACAACTTCGAGGCGGCTCGCCGTTTTGCGGATGCCGAAGTCACCGCTGAGGGTGACGAAGTCGCTGATGGCAACATTAAGGCCGATGACGGTGACGCTGGTGACGCCGTTCAACACGTTGATCGGGGCGCTCACGCCAGTGCCGGTGAGTGTGGTGGCAACTGCTGCTCCTGTATTATTATAGGAGACGTTGACGCTGGTCGCGGTCGCGGTGGCGAAGCCGCTGCCGAGCAGGACGCTGACGCTGCCGTTGGTGGTCTGGAAGGCGAGCTTGGCGTCTGGCTTGATGATGAGGCCGAAGGTGGCACCGGTGACGCCTGCCTTGATGACGCTGCCGACTTCGAGTCGGGCGGTGGCGTTGTTGCCGGTCACTTCGAGGTCGTCGCTTACGTTCTTCTTGAAGCCGAAGTCACCGCTGATCGTGGCGAAGTTGGCCAAGGTGAGGCTCAGTCCATTGACGGTGACGGTGGCAAACGGGGTGGCGAGGCTGCCGTTGGCGACATTGATGGTGGCCGTGACGCCGCCGAAGCTGAGGCTGGTGTTAACCGCTGCACCCGTGCTGTTGTAGTTGACCGCGACGCTGGTGGCGGTGGCTGAGACGAAGCCTGGCAGGGTGAGGCTAGGGGTGCCTGTGGCGCTGAGGGCGATACCGCCGCTGTTTTTGATCAGCGCGCCGAGCGTGGCCAAGGTGACGCCTGCGCTGGAGGTGCCAGCAGTGAGGAGGGCGCTGGCGTTGTTGCTAAAGAATGTGAGGTCGCCGCTAGTTGCCTTTTGGAAGGCAAAGTCGCCACTGATGCTGGCGAAGCCGTTGAGGGTGGCGCTGAATCCGATGGTGCTGACGGCGGCGAAGGGTGCGGCAGCGGTGCCAGTCGGAATGGCCAAGTTGACGGTCTGCCCGACGATGGTCAGCGCCTCGTTGATGGCGGCACCGCTGGTATTATAAGAGACGGTGATGGTGCCTGGGGTGATGCTGGTAACGGCGCTGGGCAAGGTGAGCGAGGCTGTGCCGGTTCCAGTAAAGGCGTAGGTGCCATCGGTCTTCACTTTGAGCCCGAAGGTGCCCGAGGTGACTCCAGCACTGAATGAGCCGCCCACCGTGCTAAGCAGGGCGCTGACTCCCGTGGCGACGGCGATGAGATCACCGCTGCTCTTTTGGAAGGCGAAGTTGCCACTGAGGCTTGCGAAGTCTGTGACGGTAGCGCTGAGGCCGGTGAGGGCAACCTGGGCGAAGGGGCTGACGGTCGTGCCGGTGGCTGCAATGACCGTGTGGCTGACGCCATCGACAGTGATGGCCTCATTCACCGCCGCACCCGTGGTATTATAGAGGACGCTAGCACTGGCGACGGTCAGACCGCCCAAGCTCGCGGGCAAGGTTGCAACAACCGAGCCGCCGGTGCTGCTGAAGGCCAAACCACCGGCCGAGCGCAGGATGACACCGAGGCTGGCGCCGCTGACGCCGACTTGGGAGCCGCCGGAGCTGAGGAGTGCGGAACCGTTTGCAACCACGATGGAGAGGTCGCCGCTGGACTCCTTCTTTATACCAAAGTTGCCACTGAGGGTGACGAAGTTAGCGACTTGCACGCTCAGCGCGGTGCCGCTGAGAGTCTGGGCGCCATTGGCGAGTGCAGGCACCGCGATGGAGATACCGCCAACTGTAATGTTCTGGGCGGAGATGCCAGCGCCTGTGTTATTCTGCGCGAGGGTGATGGTGCCGCTCGCTCCGCCGAGTGCGCCGCCACTGGTGAGGACGAAGCTGCCACTGCCATAAGCGTAGCGGTTGTTGGTGCTGCCATTGAGCACGAGGGCGATGCTACCAGAGTTAAATCCAGCGGTTGCGCTGCCGTTGGTGACTAGCACGCTGGCGTTTTGAGCGACGGCGGTGATGGTGGTGCCGGTCTTTTGGATGCCAAAAGTGCCGCTCAAGGTAGCGATACCGCCGAGATTAACACTGATATCCGGCACCGTGAATGGGCCAGCGGTGCCAGGAAGGTAGTCGCTGAAGATCTTGCCGAGCAGGTTTTTGGCAGCGGTGGTGGCTGCGCTGAAGGAGAGTCCGCCATTCGAACCAGGCACTGTTTTAACTTCCAGACGCAGGCGATCCACCATTTGGAGGACGTCGAAACGGAGACTGCCGTCGCCAATCAGGAAGCCTTCGGAGTCGGAGAACGTGCCAGTGACGCTACCGAAAGTGAGGATGTCGAAGGTCTGGCCAACTTGGGGAGTGAATCCATTGATGAGTTGGATGCTTAGCTTACCATCCAGTGTCGCGTTGCCCGTGACGTTGATTTGGTCATAGCCATTATCCACAACGACTGCGCCAGGGCCAGGGGTGAGACCACCGATTTCGATGATGGTGTTGCTGCCACTGTTGAGAGTGAGGCTAGCGAAATTGTCGATGCCAGGCGAATTACCAGGGGCCAGAATGCCACCGCTGCCGATGGTCACATGACCAAGAATGGAGCCAGAGCCGTGGAGCAAACCACCGGCGTTGATGTTGAAATTGCCAGCAAGGGCGTAGGCTGATGTGAGATGCACATCAATACCGAAGCCTGAAGAAGACAAAGCGGAGCCAGAGATGGGGCTAAGCGTGAGGGTGCCAAGGTAGGCGGGGACGGACGAAGTTACGACTGGGGAAGGGGTGGCAGGCGCTGCTGGCGGGCCATTGGGGCCAGTCAGCGTCTCGATCATGATCGCAGTGTGAGGTGAGGAGCTATCGGAGCCTGTGTCCGTGGTGCCGCTAGGCGTATCGGTTGTTGGGGTCGCGCCTGCATCCGTGGTGTCGGTGCAGGTCGAGGAACCTGAATCCGTGGTGGTTGCGCCGCCTGCGGTGCCAGTGCCACCACTGCCGATGGTTGTCGTGGTGGTGCCAAGCCCGCCGGAGCCGATGCCGCCGCCGAGGAGGCCGCCGCCAGGGCTGCCAATGCCGCCGCTAGGGGCAGCGATACCGCCTGTTGGGGTTGTGGCCGGGGCTGCCACGCTGGGCAGGGCTGTGGTGGAGCCGTAAACGTTGGTGCTGGGAGCCGCTGGTGCTGCGGTCGTGGCGGCTCCTGTGGTCGCTGGGGCCTGCTGGACGGCGCTATCGGAGCTGGTTTGCGTGGCGGGCACTGCCGAGGTGTCGGCAGGCGCTGCGGCCGGGGCGTCGATGATCGTGGCGGACAAGAGAATCCGGGGCTCCAGCGCTTCAACCGCAAACAGATCACGCTTCTGCGCCAAGTCGGGGACTTGGCCAGTCGAGCGGAATCGGTTGAAAAGTGAGCGGAAGAGCATCGAATTTCCCAAAAAGGGGCCGGAGTTTGCGGGAATGCTTCTCGGCGGTCAACTTGATTTTACGTTTTCTGATGGATCTGCGTTAACACTTAGGCGTTCTGCGTATTTAGTCAGGAGACATCAAAGGTTTCTGGTATGCAAGAACGCAAGAATGCCTGAATGCGGATATGCAGATATTATAAAGTGCAGCCATTCGATGTATGCAGGTATGGCAACATGCAGGTGCGGCAGGTCGCTAACTGGAAGCAAGTATGGTAGTATGTTGGTATGAGTGGATGCGAGTGCGCTGGTGTGCAAACCAAATGGGTCTATCGCCTCGGCGGGTGTGCCGGTATGGTAGAGCGCATATATGCGAGTAAGCATTTCCGCAAGTATGGTGGTATGGGGGTATGGCCATCCGCCCATGGGAGAGCCGCAGACGGAGCCCCATCGCTTCGCGTAAGTGTGCATTTATGCGACTATGCACCTTGGCGATGTCCAACCTTCGGCTAAGACCGACGGGTGCGCTGGGTACGCTTGTCTGCGGCGCGGGCATCGTCCCAGGCGCTGGCGATTGACTGGGGGTCGATGGGGCAGAGGCGCAGGGCTATCTTTATAGCATCGGAGAAACCGCCCCGATGACGCCGCACCTTTAGGAGTTGGTCGAGGATGTCATCCACTTTGGCTTGCTCGGTGGCGTAGAACGAAACGGTGGTCTTCCGGCAGCCTTCAAATTCGTAGGGTGGGGGTTCTGGCTCAGGCTCGGGTTCTGGCGCTGGCTTGGGTTTGCGTGGCACGCGCGGTTTTATCGAAACTTCTTCGATTGGAGCGGGAACAGCAACGCCCGGTTCGTCCTCGCCATTGGGGTCGGGTTCGGCGGCTAACTCTGGTGCCTCACTAGGGGGCACTGAAATGGGGGGAGGAACGACGGCGTGCGGGGGGACGGGGGCGGGCTCGGACGTTTTGAAACTGGCGGCGAGCAGGGCGCTGAGGGCATCGGGTTTTTTGGCCATAGGGTCGAAGGACATAAGGGGTTACATGGTTCCAATTTCAAGGGCAGCGCTTTTGATCTCGTCGCGCTCGATTGGCTTTAGGGCACTCCAACCTTGCAGAATAGCATACTGGTAGCACTGACGGCGGATGATGCAGTTGCGTAGCGCAGGTAGGCCGATGAGGCGCGCTAGCTCTTCCATGTCACGAGAGATTTTGGCCCCTTTGACGACGCTGTTGAAGAGGATGCCGTTCTTGCTGCCGGGGGCGATGTTACTGAGGACGAAGTCGCGACTCTGCTGGGTGCTCCAGAGGTCGGCAGGCGAAGGGGAGGACACAAGGATGACTCGGCTGGCGGCCTTGATGGCTTGGCCGAGGGTGTCGTCGAGCCGCGGGGCGGTGTCGATGAAGGTGACGTCGTGGTCGCGGACTTCGCTGACGAGTTCGATCTTGCTGAGGTTCAGACTGTTGAGGTGTTGAATAGCGCGGGTGGAAGTGAGTTGGGGGTCGCGGTCAACCACGGCAACTCGACGGCCGATGTCCTCAAGTGCCATGGCGAGGAGCAAGGTCAGGGTGGTCTTACCGGCACCGCCTTTTTGATTGCAGAGTGTGATGATCATATTTGCATACTAGCGTTCTTAACCACTCGCATACTGCGTTCTGCATGGCAAGTGTGCATTTATGCGGATTTAAACAACAGGGCGGAATGCCAGGCACGTAGGCGCGATAGAAAGAACGCCGTCCGCTGGACTGCTGGCGCGATGCTGGAGCATTGCGCTGGTCATCGTCCACAGCTACCGGAGCGGCCCTATCCTTATTTATGACGCCTTCCGAACAGCAGCTCGCTACTGCCGACTACACCCGCAGCAAGCCACTGACTGGCTTGGACGCTTTTGCCAACAAGCTGGTTGGGCGTTGGCGGCGGCGGGGGGCGCTGAGGCGGCGGCTGATCTCAACAGGACGGGCGATCCATGCGGAGCGGCAGGCTTTGCAGAAGCTCAATGAAGGCGAGCTGAATGTGGCGCTGCACGAGATGCGACGCGAGCGACGGGCGAAGCCGGGGGCTTGGCGCGAGCAGTTGGTGCGGGGGCTGGCGCTGCTGGCGATCGCGGCGGAGCGGGAGCTGGGGCTGGCGGCTTACGAGCAGCAACTGATGTCGGCGGCGGCGCTGGTGGAGGGGCATTTTGCCGAGATGGATACGGGGGAGGGGAAGACGCTGTCGATCGGACTGGCGGCGGCTTTCACGGCTTGGAATGGGCTGCCCTGCCACGTCATCACGGCGAATGATTACTTAGCCGAACGGGATGCCATTAACCTATCGAAGTTCTACCGGCGAGCAGGGCTGAGCGCGGGCTCGGTGACGGGCGAGGACCCTGAGCCTGAGCGCCGCGAGGGTTATGCCCAGAGCGTGACTTACACGACGGCGAAGGAGGCGGCAGCGGACTGCCTGCGCGATGAGTTGCGCCGCAGCCATACTAGGCCTGCAAAGCAGCTCGCGGAACGCCTGGGCGGGGCCACGGCACATGACGGCGGCGTGGTGCAGAGAGGGCTGCACGCGGCCTTTGTCGATGAGGCAGACCATGCGCTGATCGATGAGGCGGTGACGCCGCTCATCATCAGCCATACCAAGGGCGGGGGCGATCTGGAGCTGGGCGCGCGCGCGGCCTGGGAGCTGGTGGTGACGCTGGTGCCGGAGGAGCACTACCGTATCGACCGGCAGCGGCGCACCATTGAAATCCTGCGCCCTGGGCTTGCGGCGTCGCTGAACTCGCTGGAACTGCCGAAGCAAGGGCTGTGGGGCAGTCGCAGGCGCCGCATTGACCTGGTGCGGCTGGCCATTGAGGCGCGCGAGTTTTTCCACCTGAATGACCAGTATGTGATCCAGGAGGATAAGGTCGTTATCGTGGATCCTGCGACCGGTCGGCCGATGCCGATGCGCACCTGGCGGGCGGGTTTGCACCAGGTCATCGAAGCGAAGGAGTCAGTGACGGTGACGGGCGAAACGGAGACGCTGGCACGCATCAGCTTCCAGGCCTTTTTCCGCCGCTATCGGCATCTGTCGGGGGCCTCGGGCACGCTGGCGGAGGCGGCGGGCGAGCTGTGGGCGACGTACGCGGTGCCGTTCGTGAAGGTGCCTCGGCATCTGCCCTCGCAACTGCAGCGGGTGGGCACGGTGTTTCACCCGGATACGGCTAGCCAGCAGGCGGCGCTGTTGCACGAGGTGCGCACGCGCCGCGGACGCGGCCAGCCGGTGCTGATCGGCACGCGCTCGGTGGATACCAGCGAGACGATCCAGACGGCGCTGGAACGGCAGAGCCTGCGCAATACCCAGGTGCTGAATGCCCGGCGGCTGAAGGAGGAGTCGATGCTGGTGGCAATGGCGGGTGAAGAGTCGCAGATCACCATCGCGACCAGTATGGCCGGGCGCGGCACGGACATCCGACTAGGCCATGGGGTGGCGATGCTGGGCGGCCTGCACGTGATCGCGGTGGAGGCCAATGAGAGTAGCCGGGTGGATCGGCAGTTGTTTGGCCGTGCCGCACGGCAGGGCGATCCGGGCTCGGTGATGTCGATCCTACACACCGAGGACGCGGTGCTGCAGCGCTTCATCCCAGGCGGCCTGCGCCGTGCTTGGGCGAAGACGTTGCGCAGCGGTTGGTTGCGGCCCGTGGGGCAAGTCAGCGGGCACTTGCTGCTGCGCTGGGCCCGCTACCGTGCTGGCATCATGGCGGCGAAGAGCCGTCGCTCGGTGATGGAGAGCGAGAAAGAGCTGGCGCGGTCGCTGGGCTTCACGCTGGGGGCGGGGGCCGATAAAACCTAGGCGTCAAGTTGGACTAAAAATCCCAAATTTCCCGGCCCCTCACCACCACAGCCATAGCCTGGCGGCTTCCCAGGTGCGGTGGGATAGGATCCAGAGGAGGCTGCGAGGTTGGATGCTGATTTTGCAGAGGCCGCTCATGCCGGGGCGCCACCAGTCGGCGGCGGGGGCTAGCACTTTGACGCGGAGGAGGAAGACGTTGCCTTCTTCATGCACTTCGGCCACGGGCTCGTAGCGCTCGACTTGGACGGCGAATTTTTCGCTGGGGCGGCTGGCGAAGGCTAGCTCGCCGATCATGCCTTGGCGGAGGTAACCGATGTCGCGCTCATCGACTTGGAGCTGGCCGTAGAGGTCTTTTAATTGCACGATTTTTACCAACGGCTCGCCTAGCTGGACGGGGGCGTTGAGTCGCTCGCGGAGGTCGCCTTCGACGGCGACGCCGGTGAAGGGGGCGCGGATCTCGGTCTTGCTGAGGCGATGCTCGACGATGGCGAGGCGGGCATCGTCTTGGCGGCGCTCAGCTTTGGACATGAGGGCTTCGGCGAGCTTGCTTTGGGCTTCGAGGCTGCGGGCTTCGCGGTCGTGTTTGTCGCGCGAGGCGAGGCCGTTGGCTTGGTCGAGGAGGAGTTCGCGGCGGTCGAGGGTGAGGAGGGTCTGGCCTTCCTGGATGATGTCGCCGAGGTGGTAGTTCACTTGGTCGATGTAGCCTGCGAAGGGGGCGGCGGCGATGGAGGCGGCTTCGGTCTTGAGGAGGAAGGGGGCGCGCACGCGGTGGTCAACTTTGATGAAGGCGAGGGCGGCGAGGGTGGCGATGAGGCCTAGGCCTGCGAGCTTCCAGCCGGTGTGACGGATGCCGAGGAGGCTGGCAGCGCGTTTTTTGAGCCCGAGCCAGAGGCGCTTGCCCCACCAGCCGCTGGCGGCGTGGAGGTCGCGCAGGCGGGGGGTGATGAGGTCGAGGGCGAGGCGGAGTTTGTCGAGGTCGAGGTCTTGCCAACGGCCGTCGTCGGCGCTGCGCTCGGCGGTGAGGACGCCGTGTACGCTGGGGGCAGCGCTGTCGGTGGTGGTGTCTGTGGCGCTGCTGTCGCGGAGGGGGAGGGAGAGGACGGAGCTGTCTTGGCGGGCTTTGCTGTAGGCCTGGTGCTCGCGGTTGATGGCGTGGCTGCCGGGCAGGGTGGGGTGGCTGACTTCGTTGTTTTGGTCGGCGGCCTCGTCCATGAGGCGGGTGAGGGCTTCGGCTTCTTGGGTGTCAACGTTGATGCGGGCGCCGTGGCTGGTGGCTTGCAGCTTGAGGTCGGCACCGTGGCTGGGGCGCCAACTGAGGCTGACGCGGACAGCGCCGAGGGTGCCTGCGATGCGGTGGCAGAGGCGCACGGCGGCTTCTTGGAAACGGGTGCTCTGGCCGATGTCGAGGCCGAGGTCTAGGGCTTCGCTGAGGCCGAGGACTTGCTGCTCGCTGCGGACTTGGCCGCGCCGGGCGTAGTAGGTGGTGACGAGCAGGCGCAGCTCGGTGACGGCGGCCTCGGGCTGAAGGGTGGCGGCTCCAAAGAGGACGAGCCAGAGCTGGATGCTGGGGTCGTTGCCGGGCAGGGAGACGACGAGGGCTCCGGCGACGGGCTCGAACCAGTCGCCGCTGTCGGGGGCTTGCTGAGCGATGGCGCTGGTGATGTGCTGCTGGACAACGCGCTGCAGCGTGGCGGGGTGGTCCTGGGCGAGCACTTGCATGGCCTCGGGCGGGCTGCTGGCGGGGTGCAGGAGGATGCAGGCGGCTTCGGCATGGAAGACGGCTTTGCCATGCTGGTTGAGCCGGGGCCAGTACTGCGCGGGTGGGCCGGAGAAGCTGGCGAGGAAGTCGGTGTCGGGGGCGGACATGAGTGGCGGGAGGGGGAGGGGCTACTTCACTTGCCAAGTGGCTTTCATGCCAGGACGGGCGGCGTGGTCGGTGTTGTCGAGGAGGATGCGGACGCGGAAGAGGCCGCTGCGGGGGTCGATGGCGGGGTCGATGAAGTGCAAGGTGCCGCTGCGGGTGAGGGCGGGGGTGAGTTCAGGGAAGGTGACTTCGGCCTTCTGCCCGAGCTGGAGGTGGCTCAGCAGGGGGGTCTCGAGGTAGAAGAGAACGAGCAAGCGGTCGTCGTCGATGATTTGGAGGATGGGCTCGGCTTCGTTGACGGCTTCGCCGGGCTCGCGGACGCGCTGGACGATGATGCCGCTGATGGGGGCGACGACGTTGCGCTCGGCGACTTCGGCTTTGGCGATGTCGCGCTCGGCTTCGATGCGGCGCTGCTCGGTCTCTTTGGCGAGCATGTCGTCTTTGCTGGAGACGTTGCTGTCGAAGAGGCGCTTGGCAGCGGCGGCGTCGAACTTGGCTTTTTCAAGCATGAGGTCGAGGCGCTGGACGGCGAGTTGTTCCTTGGCGGACTCGAAGGTGACGAGGGGCTGGCCGAGTTTGATGCGGTCGCCTTCTTCGCCGCTGATGGCGGTGATGACTTCGCGCAGCGAGGCGCTAAGGGTGACGCTCTTAAATGGGCGGGCAACGCCTTCGTGGGGCGGAATGCTGGCGCTGGGCTGGGTGCTGAGGGTGAGGGTGGCGGTGACCTGGGGGGCGACGGCGGGAGCGCTCGCGGGCGCGGTGACCTGGCTGTGGGCCGGGGCGACGGTGAGGATGGCCAAAAGGAGGGCCAGGGGGTGGGGGCGTGGCATGGGAGTCCGTGGGAGGTTGTTGGGGAGGGGCGGCTTAGGATTGGCCCATTGGATATGGATGTTTGCCCCCTGGAGGGGCTACCTGTGAGTAGCCAGGGGTCAAAGGACTCCTGGTTGGCGCAGCGCAGGGGCCGCTCGGAGCCAGCGCCCTGCTAGGTCTGGCGCTGGCCAGAAGCGCACCTTCCAGGGC
Organism: Verrucomicrobiota bacterium; assembly: GCA_031411235.1. Classification (GTDB taxonomy): domain Bacteria; phylum Verrucomicrobiota; class Verrucomicrobiia; order Verrucomicrobiales; family Verrucomicrobiaceae; genus JANOAR01. Next base: position 11,615 of record JANOAR010000289.1, read on the forward strand.
AAGGGCGCCGACGGCGCGATCATCCTATTGGAAGAGGCGCTTGAAGAAACTGGCTTTCTTCGCGGACTGGTCCGGGGCTTGGGCTTGGGCTTTGCCGCTTTCTTTGGCGGCGGCTTGGGGCTTGGCGGGAGTGGCAGCGCTGGGGGCGGGGGGCGCTTCGGCTTTGGCTTTGGCTTGGGCCTTGGCTGCTGCTTCGGCTTTGTCGTCGCTGGCGTCGCTGGCGTCGTCTTTGGCGTCTTTGCCGAAGAGGCGGGCGAGCAAGCCGGGGCGCTGGGCTTGCTGCTGCTTTTGCTTGGCGGCGATGGCGGCGGGGGTGGGTTGGATGCTGATGACGGGGGCGGGCTGGGCGGCTTCGCAGATGATGCCTTGCTTCTCTAACAGGGTGCCGGTGGCGTAGTAGAGGTCGGTGATGTCTTTGTTGAGGTCGGTGAGGGCGGCGAGGGCGCGGCTGCGGGTCTGGGCGTATTCGCGCTGGAGCTGGAGGACTTGGTAGCTGGTGCTGACGCCTTCTTTGAGGCGCTTCATTTCGCCTTCAACGCTCTGCTTGGCGGCGGCTTCGCTGGTGTGGGCGGCGGCGAGGCGCTGCTCGTCGGCTCTCATGCGGGCGAGAACGGTGTCAACTTCGAGGGCGACCTGGAGGCGCATTTTTTCGCGGGTGACTTCGGCCTGGCTCTGCTGGTGCTCGGCGGCGCGCTTGCCTGCGCGCATGTGGTCGAGGTTGAGGGGGAGGGAGAATTGAATGCCTGCGGTCCATTCGGGGCCTTGCTGGCTGAAGGCTTCGCTGTAGGTGCTGTTGAAGTTGTTGGCTAGGCCGTGGTAGCCACCGCTGGTGACGAGGTCGAGGCGGGGACGGGCTTGGTTGGAGGCGAGCTGGCTCTGGGCGCTGCGGACGCTGACGGCTTCGTCGGCTTGGCGCACTTCGTAGCGCTGGGTGGTGGCGACCTGCATGAGGGTGGCGCGGTCGGTGGGGGGCACGCTGCTGGTGAGGCTGTCGGTGGGCTCAAGGCGATGGCCGTTGTTGATGATTTCTTCGGAGGTGCGGAAGAGCAGCTGGAGGGCATTCTGGCGCTCGATGTACTGAACTTGGGCGGCGAGGAGTTCTTCCTGGCGTTGCGATACTCCGGCCTGGGCGACGGCGACGTCGTTGCCTGCGGCTACGCCTTCTTTGCTGCGCGCGGTGGTGTCGTCGAGGAGCTTCTGGGCGAGGGCGACGGCTTCGGCTTGGACGGCGACGTTCTCGCGGGTGAAGATGACTTCGTAGTAGCGCTTGATGACTTCGCTGACGTTTTCAGCGGTCTTGGCTTGCCACTCGAGGTCGGCGATTTTGACGTTGCCTTTGGCGATGCGGATCTCGGCGCTGTTGGCGCGCAGGCCCCAGTCGCGAAGGAGGGGCTGGGTGAGCGTGAGGCCGGTGAAGGTCTCCCACTCGGGGTTGAAGAGCGAGGGGGGGAGCTGGCGGTTGAGGGTGTTGTCGAGCACGCGGAGGGTGCTGCCGAGTTCGACGTTGGTGCCGGTGGGGAGGCGGCTGGAGAGGGCGAGTTTGCCGACGTGGTTGCGCTGCTCGAAGATGCGGGGGTTGGTCAATATCGGGTCGGCGGGGGTGCCGTTGCCTCCCCCTATGTCGGTGGTGTTGCTGCCCGAGGGGTTGTTGGGGGTGCCGATGCCGCCGCCGGTGGAGACGAAGTCTTGGGTGTTTTGCGGGGTGTTGATCCACTGGTAAACGTAGCTGCCTTCGAGCTTGGGGTCGAAGGGCTGCTTGGCGACTTTGAGCCGCTCTTGCTCGATGAGTTTGCCGAGGTTTTGCACCTGGATGTCGCTGTTGTTAGCGAGGGTGCGGGCGATGACTTCCTTGAGGCTGAGCTTGTCAACGGGGAGGTCTTGGCTGTGGGCGACGGTGGCGCTGAGGCAGAGCGCAAGGGCGATGGCGGGGCGGCGTGGTTGTGTCATAGGAAAGGGGAGGCGCAACGGGGCGTGGGGTGGGGAGGGGCTTTCGTTTTTCGTTTTTCGTTTTTCGTTTCCCATTTTCCGTGGGAGTTGGCGGGAGCGGAGGGGTGAAGGTATGAAGTTATGGGGGTGTGCAAGTATGGCGGCTCCGAAAACGGAAAACGGCTAGAGCGCTGTGAGGTCGAGGCGACCGCTGAGGAGGGGAATGGTGACTGGGGCAGGAGTGGGGGTGAGGCCGGGGAGGGTGAAGTGGCCGTGGGCGTTGCCTTTGCCTATTAAGGTGGGGTGGGGGATGATGACGCCACGGTAGTCGGCGACTCGGCCGTCGGGGAGGGTGAATTTGCCGCTGATGAGGCCGGTCTTGGGCTGGAGGGTGAGGCTGACTTTGTTGGGGTTGGCAGCGGCGGCAGGGAAGACGGTGGCGTGCTTGGGGGTGACGCGCAAGGGCTGGTTGAAGGGGGCGGCTAGGCCGCCGCTGGTGAAGGCTAGGCTGGCGTTGTTGGCGAGGGTAGCGGTGGTGTCGGCTAGGCCGAGGAGGAGTTCGCCGCTGGCGGGCGGGCTCCATTTTTTGCCGCCTAGGCAGGTGAGGACGAGGGGGCCGAAGCCTGCGCGGTAACTGCGCTCGGTGCTGCTGCTGCCGAGGTTTTTCTTTAACCAAGTGAGGCTGTCGGTGACGGCGATGCGGACGGTGTGGTCGATGTCTTTCCTGACGCGGAGGGTGCCGACGAGGCTGCCTTGGCCGCCATACAAGGGGACGTAGCAAAGGATGTGCTCGGGGCCGAGCAGGCCGCTGGCGGTGGCGACGCTGCCGTCGGCGAGCTGGACGACGAGGGTGGTGGTGCCGTTGTCGGCGATGGTGATGCTGCCAACGCTGATGCCTTGCGGAGCGAGGTCGGGGTCGGTCTGGTCGCCAGGTGGGGCGAGGGCGAGGGTGTGGAGGCCGAGGCGACCTTCGGTGGTGGCGCTGACGTCGAGGTCGCAGATGGTGCGCCAGCCGGTGATGGCGATGGGGGTGGGCAGGGTGGGCAGTTCGCCAAGGCTGGCAGTGAAGGCGTTGGTGCCGGGCGTGAGGCTGAGGCTGAGCTGGAGGCTGGGCAATCCGGCGCGCGGGATGGGGATGACGGCGGTGACGGCAGCGGCGACGACGCCGGTGTCGGCGACGACGCTGGCAACGGCTTTGCTGGTGAAGGGGTAGGTGATGGCTCCGAGTTGCAGTTTGCCGGTGATGGCACCGACGAGGCTGACGCTGAAGTCGAGGCGGCCGCCGAGTTGGTTGTTTAAGGCATGGCGGGGCACGGGGCCTTGCCAGGTGCTGGCGGTGTTGGCGGGCAGGGGACGGATAACGAGGGTGCTGGAGGCGGTGACGGTGCTGCCAAAGGGGTTGCTGGCGGTGATACGGACGTTCTGGGAGGCGGCGGCGGTGGGGGTGCCGCTGATGAGGCCGGTGAGGGTGCTGTAGCTGAGGCCGGGGGGCAGGCCGGTGATGGTCCACTTGGTAATGCTGCGGGGCTCGCTGCTGCTTTCAGTGGGGGTCTGGTAGCTGTAGGGCACGCCGACGATGCCGTAGGGCAACTTGGCGGCGGGGGTGATGCCGGGCAGTTCGTAAACGACCATGCCGAAGCTGACGCTGATGGGGCTGGCGGCGGGTTGGTCGCTAGGAATGATGGCGCAGAGGTAGGCATCGCTCATGCCGTGCTGGGCGCTGATGATTCGCAAGGTCGGCTTGTCAACGCCGTGCAGAGTGTAGTCGTTTTCGATGCTGCCGAAGCTGCGCGACCACCGATAAGTAAAGGTTTGGCCTGGGGCTCCGGCGACGTGGGTGGTGAAGGCGGTGCCAGTGTTGGGCTTGAGGAAGGTCTTCGGCGGCGCAGTGCTGGGCACGTCAACGACGGCGACTCTGGCGATGGCGCTGCTGACTTTGGTCGCAGGGCTGGTGCCGCTGGTGATGACGACATTGTATGCTCCGGCATGGGCGAGCTTGGCCTGCGGGATGGTGAAGGTGCTGCTGGTGGCTCCGGCGATGGCCTTGCCGTTGCGCTGCCATTGATAACGCAGGGGCGCGGCACCGGTGGCTGTGACGCTGAGGGTGATGGGGTCGCGGGTGCTAACAAAACGATGCGCTGGGGCGCTGACGATGACGCTGGCGGATTCGATGAGGGCGAGGCGCAGGCCGTTGCTGCGGCTGATGAGGACCTTCTGCGGGGCGGTATAGCCAGTGACGTTGTGGGCGGAGCTGAGGGCGTCGCTGTAGCCGCCGCCTCGGGTGTGGCTGGTGAAGGCGTCGCCTTCGGCGACCCACTCGGCGACATTACCGGCTAAGTCGTAGTAGCCGAGCAGGCTGGCGGGGTAACTGCCGATGGGCTTGGCAGCGGCGCTGGGGCTGGTGTTGGCGAGGTTGGCTTGCTTGGCGGTGAGGCTGCCGCCAGTGGGGTAGGTGAGGGCGGCGGCTCCGCCGCGCGCGGCCCATTCCCAGGCGGTGAAGGCGGGCAGGCTCCAGCCTTTGACGCTGGGGTTGTAAGTCCAGGTGCTGGGGTCGGTCTTGCCGGGGTAGCCTTGGACGTCATTCATGACGACGCTGGCGAGGTAGCCGCCGAACCAACTGACGGCGCTGACGGGCTGCCGCAGCTTGGCTTTGGCCACGATGAAACTGGTGCCGAGGGAATCGGCACTGATGTCGCAACTGGGGACGATGCTGTTGTCGCTGTCGCTGAGGTAGCAGAGGATTTCGCCGGTGTTGCCCTTGGGGTAGCGGATGTAGCGGCGGCCAGAGAAGGCGACGATCTCGGCGATGTCGAGCACGCGCACAGCTTGGTGGAGCAGGGCGGCGAATTGCTCGTTGGTGAGTTCGTGGGTGCCTAGCCACTGGTCAGGCACGGTGGCGGGGGCTCCGCCGTTGAGGCCGTCGGGCAGGATGCCGCCGATGAGTCTTTTTAAACCGATGCTGGCGATGGCTGCGGAGGCGTCGCGGTGCGAAATGAAGGTGTCGGCGGGCTTGCTGCTGGCCTTTTTGGGGTCGGTGCCGAGCAGGACTTCGATGCCGTCGCTGACGCCGTCGTGGTCGAAGTCAGCGAGCAAGCGATCGAGGCCGCGAGTGACTTCGTCGTCGTCGTAGAGGCCGTCATTGTCGGTGTCAACGCGGGTGACGGTGAGGACGGCAGCGGGGGTGCTGGTGACGCTGCCGAGGCCGTTGGTGACGACGACGTCGTAGCTGTCGCCGCTGTCGGCCATGACGAGGTTGGTGCGAGTATAGCTGGCGGCGGTGGCGGTGGGAATATCAGTGCCGTTTTTGCGCCACTGGTAGGTGGGGCTGGTGCCGGTGACGCTGACGCTGAAGGTGGCGCTGCTGGCGTAGGGTCGGCTGATGGAGGTGGGCGGGGTAACGATGGCCACGGGGGCTAGCACGGTGAGGGTGGCGACGCTGCTGGTGACGCTGCTGGCGTTGTTGGTGACGACGACATCAAAACTTCCCGCAGAATCGGCGGTGACGCTGGAGAGAACGAGCGAGATGTTGGTAGCGCCGGGGATGGCGACGCCGCCTTTGCGCCACTGGTAGGCGTTGTTGGTGCCGGACGCGCTGACGGTGAAGGTGGCACCAGTGCCGACGGCGGTGGTGAGGGAGGTCGGCGGCGAGGTGATGGCGGGCAAGACATAGAGGTCGTTGACGATGATGGGGATGGTCTCGGAGGTGCTGCGGCCATCGATGTCGGTGGCGCGGACGATGACGCTGGTATTGCCGTTGGCGACGCCGGTGAAGGTGACGATGCCGGTGGTAGCATCGAGGCTAGCGGTGGCGACGGCGCTGTCGGGCGGGGTCGCGATGGCGAAGGACATCAGCGCGGTGGGGGCGATGCTGGTGATGGTGATGAGCTTGGTGGCGAGGTCGGCGGTGAGGGTGTTGACGGGGCTGGGCGTGGTGGCCACATCGACGGGCCAGCGGTCTTCGCCACCGACAGGCGAGACGGGCTGGGGGTTGTTGGCGGTAGGGATCAACTCGCCCTGCACAGTGCCTGCGACGGTGGCGGCGTTGAGTTTGATCTGGAAGGGGTGGTCGCCATCGATGGCTTTGAGCCCGGGCTTGGCGGTGATGTTGTTGACCACGGTGCGGACGTCCAAGCGATCCGCCAAACGCCCGAAGACGGTGAAGCCTTGGTTCTGGGTGTCGAGCGTGGTGTTGTCGCTGAGGTTGATGAAGAAGTCGTGCGTGGCGCTGTTGGGGTCGTCGCCTTTGGCCATGGCGATGGTCCATTGCAGATTCTTGATGCCAGGCTCGTTGCGCGGCGACGGGCGGCGCTTCACTTCGTCGAAGACATCTGGCGAAGTTTTTAACTTATAGCCGCCGCCTTGCAGCACGAAGCCTGGCGAGACGCGGTGGAAGACGCTGCCCGCGTAGTCGCCATTGTTGACGTACTTCATGAAGTTGGTCACGGTCTCGGGCGTCAGCGAGGGATAGAGCACCATGTCGATGGTGCCAAGGGTGGTGGAGACGCGCACGGCTTGCTCGAGATAACTGACCTCAAAGACCTCATCCAACGACAGCGTGACGGGGCTGGTGAGGTTTAACGTGCGAGCCCTCGGCGAGGACGTGGGCGCTACGGCTGCTGGTGGCGCAATGCGTAGGCTGAGGCTGCTGCGAGCCGTCCAGCCATCGGCAAAGGTCGCCTCCAGCGGGCAGACGAAGACGCCGCTCTGAGTCGGCGAGCCGCTGATGTCACCAGTGGCGGCGTTGAAGTTAAGCCCTGTGGGCAGGTTGCCAATAGTGAGTCCAGTGCGGACAAACAGTTGCGTGGTGGTGACGGCAAAGGCGGCGGGCAAATTAAAACCCATGGCGACACTGGATACCGAAGTGAAGCCGTCCTTGGTGGTGATGGTGACGACATTGGAGTCATCGGACTGGCCGCGGATGTCGTCGGTGGAGTCAACGCCGACAGCGCGCACGACGATGTCAACGTCGCCGCCGTGCAGCAGGTCATTGCTCAAGCTGCCGCTGGTCGCATTGGCCGGGAAGCGTTTGGCCAAGATATAGTCACCGGTGGTGCCGTGCCTGCGCTGGTACACGGCGTAGCCCATTTCGATGGCGGCGTGGTCTTGCCAGGTGAGTTGGGTAATGGATTGCGAGGTGGCGAGGTCGTAGCTGGTGGTGGCCTGTAGATGGGTAGGCGCAGCGATGACGATCTCGTGCTCGACGATGTTGGACGGGGCGGAGAAGATGTAGTCGGTGTTGCCGGGATTGTAGGCACCGGTGATCTTCCATTTCGCGGCCGTCCCAGGCACGAGGTTGTTGACGATGTAGCTGTGGGTGTTGGCCGCGACGCTGTCCCAGGTGATGTCGCCGAAGGGATCGCCGATGACGATTTGGATGATGTAGCCGTGCTCGTTGTCCGAGTTGTCATCCCAGGTGAGAAGCAGACTGCGCTCGTTGATCTCGGTGACGACAAGATTGGTCGGTGGTTTCATCGCGGGCATCACGAGGGTAGCCTCGCTGCTGAAATCGCTGTTGGTGCCGTCATTCATCATGCTGCGCACCTTCATCCTGTAGGTGTGGCCTGGCAGCAGGCCATAGACCTGTGGGGCGGTGCCGACGCTGTAGCTAGGCAGCGTCATCTCTTCGAGGTCGAAGGGCAGCACAAAACTTGCCTCAGCAGGGTAGGCGGTGGCGGTCACATCCTTCACAAAAAAGGCGAAGCCATCCTCCACTTGCGAGCGCGTCTGCACAGCATTTGCGCCGGTGCCGATGACGCTGCCGTCCTTCCACGCCAGCACCAGATTGCCGTCGGAGGTGACGCCGTCTTTGACTTCCAGCGCCGCTGTAAAGGCGGTCGGGGGATACAGCACCGGATCGGTGGTGGTGCGGGTGTAGATGACTGTCTTGACGTTGGAGGGCTTGGAGCGCTCGGTGACAGTGAAGTCGGTGATCTGGTTGCTCGCCTGATCGCGCACGATGGTGGCATGGCAGGCGATCACATCGAAGGAGATGACGGTGCCTTCTGGAATGGCCGCCAGATAACGGTTGTTGGCGTACCACATGCCGAACTGAGAATTCGACAGGAAATAATTCACCGGCACGAACTGCGCGTGCGGCCCGGCTTTGACTCGTAGCTCGAAGAGATCCTCGTCGCTGCTGTTGTCCTTCCAGCGGCACATGAAGCCTTTGCTGGCGCTAGAGGATATCGTCTTGCCGACGGTCAAGACTTCAGGCGCAGGAGGCGGCACCGCCACAGCTAGGCTACACAGAAACAGCCAGCAACCAACGAGCGTGGCTCCGACGGCGGATCGAGTCAGAGATAGAGATTTCCTCACGGGGAGACTTGGCATTGCCGGTGTATAATTGCTAAAAAGTTCGAATTATTACAAACGCCGCGACGATTTTTACCAAAATGGTAATCGGTCGCGGATTTGTCTGATCGGCAGTCCACCGGGAAAGGCTTGCCGAATAAAGAAAATTGGGGGAGTCAGGCATCTGATATAGCAAGGTGCGAGGTATTGCCCAAGCATTTTACTGTTACATCACCAAAATATTGAAAATTCAGTAGTCCGCCCGCATGAGCCTTCCCACCTTCGATGAATCCTGGCACCGAGTCGCCCCCCGACGCATCCGCCTGCGCCCTGGTGTGGAGATCTTCCCGCAGTCCTACCGTGGCGAACGCTGGTATGTGGTGCGTGATGGATTGAGCGGTAAGTTTTTTCGTATCCGCCAACCCGCCTACCAATTCCTTTGTGAGCTAGAGCGCCACCACAGCGTGGAAGCAGCCTGGCAGCAGAGTTTGAGCCACGATGCCGAGAACGCCCCAGGCCAGGGCGAAGTGGTCATGCTGCTGAGCCAACTGCACCGCGCAGGCCTCATCCGCAGCGATGTGGAAGGCGATGCCACCAGCGTCGTCGAGGCGCTGGAGGCCGAGAAAACCAAGGAATCCGTGCAGCGCTGGTCGAGCATCATGTTCTTCCGCATCCCGCTATGGAATCCAGACACCTTTTTGCGCAAAACATTGCCGCTCGTCCGCTGGCTCATCTCGCCGCTTGGGGCCGTGCTCTGGCTAGTCCTCCTTGTCGCGGGACTGCGCGAGGTGTTGGTCAACTGGCATGTCTTTCGCCAAGAAGGCCAAGGCTTCCTCGGCCTCGCCAATCTGGTCTGGATGTATGGCGTGATGATCGTCATCAAAGCCGCGCATGAATTTGGCCACGGCTACATGTGCCGTCGCTACGGCGGCGAGGTGCCCGAGATGGGCGTGATGCTGCTGCTGTTTAACCCCCTGCCATACGTCGATGCCTCGGCCAGTACCGCCTTCCGCAGCAAGTGGCAGCGCATCCTCGTCGCGGCTGCAGGCATGTTGGTGGAGATCGCCATCGCCGCCGCGTGCGCCATCATTTGGGCCTACAGCGGCACGGGCAAGATCCACGTGCTAGCCTACAACGCGGTGGTGGTGGCCTCCATCGTGACCGTGCTCTTCAACGCCAACCCCCTGCTGCGCTACGACGGTTACCACATCCTTTCCGACTGGCTGGAAATCCCCAACCTGCAACAGCGCGCCAGCAGCATGGGGCTCTACCTCGTGCATCGTTACCTCTTCGGCCTCAACCAAGAGCGCAGCCCTGCCGACACCAAACGCGAAGGCTGGATGCTCGGCCTCTACTTCATCAGCTCATTGATTTACCGCACCATCATGGTCGTCGGCATCTTGCTCTACGTGTCGCAGAGCTACCTCGTGCTCGGCATCATCCTGGGCGTCATCTTCGGCTTCATGTGGTTGCTGCTACCCATCGTCAAAGCCATCGGCTACCTGTGGACGAACCCCAAGCTAGAAACCTGTCGCCTGCGTGCTTGCAGCGTCTCGTTTGGGCTCGTCGGCGCTTTGTTCGCTTTCCTTGCCCTGGTGCCTATGCCGCATCATTTCCGTGCCGAAGCCGTGGTGCGCGCCGATCCTTTTAGCCGCGTTTACAGCGGCGCGGATGGCCAGTTGGACAAGGTGCTCGTCACCTCCGGACAACTGGTAAAACAAGGCGACGCCCTGCTACAAATGAGCAACGCGGAACTCGGCCACGACCTCGAATTGCTCAATGCCGAACACGCTCAAGCCGAAGCCCAGGCCCGCGTCTCGCTGGTGGAAGATCCCGCTCAATACAAATCCATGGCCACCTACTTCCGCGCCCTCGATGCCCGCCGCAGCAAACTCGCCGCCGACCAAGCCGCCCTCATCATCCGCGCACCCAGCACCGGGCGTTGGCTCGCACCCGACGTCGCCCTGCGCCTCGGCGCCACCACGCCGCGCGGGCTAGAGCTAGGCATCGTGCAGGGCGAGCAACAGTTTTTCATCAGCGCCGTGGTGAAGCAAGATGAAGTCTCGCGCCTCTTCACCACCGAGCAGGTGCAGGACACCCGGGTAAAAATTCGCGGGCAGGAGGACAACACGCTCGGCGTCACCAACTTCGTCGCCATCCCCGCCGAGCGTGAAGCTCTACCCAGCGCCGCGCTAGGCATCCTCGGCGGCGGCACCACCGCCGTAAAAAACAAAGCCCAAGACCCGCGCAACCTACCCGGCCCCGGCATGGTCGAAGCCGAGCAAGGCCGCGGCACCCACACCAAAGAACCCGTCTTCGAACTGCGCGCCACCCTGCAACCCAGCGCCCTGGTGAATCTCGTGCACGGTCAACGCGCCGTCGCCCGCCTCGCCCTCACCCCCGAGCCGCTGCTGTGGCAGTGGGTGCGACAGGTGCGACAGGTGTTCCAGAAAAATTACCAGATGTAGGTCGGTGCAGCTTCGACAGGTGGTCGAAGCTACAGCCTTATCCGCTCGATCTCCTCCAGCACGATCCGGTCGCAGCGCCGATCATAGAGCTTCGTCGTCCGTGGCGACTCGTGCGCCGCGATCTGCGCCGCCGTCTCGATCTGCCCGCCATTTTGCAAAAACACCGTGATGCCCGTGGCGCGAAACGTATGGCAGCACACCGTGCCCAACGGCAATCCTGCGGCCAGAGCGCGGCGGCGCACCATGCGATAGACGTCAACGCGATCCATGGCGCGGTGGGTCAGCCGCTCGCTACGGCCATCGGCGCTGCGCCATAACGGGCTGCGCGGGGCTTCGGCGAAGCCAGTGGCCTGCAGGTAAGCGTCGAGCGCGGCCTCGGCTTTATGGTGCACGGGCAACTCGTGTACCTTGCCGCCTTTTTCCAACAGCCGCAGCCACCAGCGTTTGCCCTGCGCGTGGTAGTCCTGGACTTTCATGCCGCAAATGGCCGAGACGCGGGCGAAGCTGTAGAGCATCAGCGAGATCAGCGCACGGTCGCGCAGATCGAGCAGTGTGGCTGCAGGCTGCTCGCTGGGGATGGCCTCGATGAGCTGCTTGGCCTCGGCAGCAGTGAGAACCGGCGTCTTGCCCCGGCGCACCACGTGTTTCGGCCCGCGCACGGCAGCAGCGGGATTGGTTGGCACGACTTGGCCCGTCACCAGCCAGTCGAACAGCATACGAATTGCCGCGAGGTGCTGCTTTACCGTCGGGCGCGCAGACTCCGAGGTGGTGAAGGCCTCAATATAGGCCGCGACGTGCAGCGTCTGAATCTGCCGCAACTCCACCACCCCCTGCTGGTGGCACCACTGCATGAAGCGACCGATGGCCCGCTGGTAAGCCGCTCGCGTGTGCCGGTTGCGCAGTTGCGCGGCGAAGAATTCCAAAAACCGCGTCTGCGCCGCCTCTGGTGCCTGGGCGAGTAGCAACGGGAGCACGGGGCGGACGACGAGCGGTTTGGAGGAGGGCATGGGCAAGGGAGGAAATTCTGTTTCAAACGACATCATCCAACATAACGTCCTTTATGTTGGATGATGTCGTTTGAAACAGAATTTAGAATTATCGCTTCTTGGGAAGTCGCAGGGCAGGGGGATGGCAGAGTCAGGAGACGTTCGACTTCGACCACCGGTCGAAGCTACATCAAGCCTTCCCCAGCAAATCCATCACATGGTTGCGAATCGCCGCCCGGCGCAGGGGCGAGCCGCTGCGGCCCATGACAGCGGGGGTGCCTTCGAGAGCCTTGGCTTCCAGGTCGGCGAGTTGCGCGGGGGAGAGAGTTTTGAGGTAGTCGTCCACCAGCGCTTGTTTGGCTTGGTGCTCGGTCTCCTCGGCTTGGCGGCGTTGCACCTCGGCTTGCAGCTTGCGGGCTTCAATCTCGGCTTTGCGCTTCTGGTGGGCGGCACGGGTGGCGGCGTCGGACTCGATCTGGGCGCGGGATTTGAAGCCGCTGGGCGCGGGGTAGTCTTCGTTGATGGCTTTGACCAGCCAGCCTGCGCGGTTCTTGGGGGCGCTGTCGCCACCTTTGGCCAGGTGGAACTCCAGGGCGTCCAGTTGCTGCTCGATACGAGCGTCGTCGTGCTCGGAAATAAGGCGGCGAGCCTGGGTTTTACTGACGCCGTGGCCGATGAGGCGGCCTTCCATGACGCTGACGTCCTCGACCACCAGCCCAAGATCGGGCTGCACTTCAGCTCCCTTGGGATCGGTGTAGCGCTCGAAGTGGACTTGCCAGCTACCCGTGAAGTCTTTGGTGAAACGCTCGGACTCGGGGCGCTTGACGATGAATAGGGCGTCCTCCAGCTCCACGATGCCCTTATGCAACTGCCGCTTGAGCTGGGCGATGTCGAGGGTGCTGGTGCCGGTCTTGGCGTTGATCTTGTAGGGGCGGGTGAGGCCGATCTTGTCCCCGGCGAAGGCGATGAGGGCGAAGCTGAGCTTGGTCCGCATGTAGAAGCGCTTGTCGAGGAAACGGAACAGCCGCTTGGCCGTGCCGGATTTCAGCGAGCGATAGAGGTGGAAGTCGAGCACCTTCAGGTTGCCCTCGCTGAAGTTGCGGAAAATGAGGTCGTTCCACTTCACCACCGAGCAGCCGGACGGGGCCATCATGCTTTCCTTGCCCTGGCGGTGGAATTCGGCGTACTCGATGACGTGCAAGCTGGCATCGACCCACTGGCCGGACTTCTTGTCGCGCCACGCGTTCTCATAATAGAGCGTGACGCCAGTCCAGCGGTTGATTCCTTCTTGGATGCGCCGCCGGTTATAGGTCGTCTGCTCCCAGCCGAGGATGGTGAGCAGTTGGGTGATGGTGAAGGTGACCTGAGGGCTGGCGAACTTTTGCAGCCGACTCATTTGCAACAGGGCTAGCAGCACCTCGTCGTCGGCAGCGGTCGGCAGCCCGTATTTGTCGCTGGCGGAGATGGTTAGCTGGCGGTGTATGAGTTGGCCAGTGCTCTTGTCCACCATCTTGTCCTCGAAACGAATGGTCTTGATGCTGGGATCGAGCCGACTGCCAATCGCGGCGATGGGGAACTCTGCCAGGTTGAGTTCGTCTCGACCTTCTTGGTATTGGGAGACGATCTCGGGGAAGAAGTCGGCTTCTTCGGGCGGAGGGTCTAGCAGTGGATCAGGAGGCGAGGCCATCAAAAAAGCATCATCACCCCTCCGTCGAGGCTGAAGGCCTCTGATGTTGAATTGTTTTGTATCATCAATTTAAAGAGTTTGTCGGTGGGGAAGGCTTGATTTTACAGGGGTTGCAGAGCCTTTTTCTGTTTCAAACGACGGTTTTTCTGTTTCAAACGACGGTAACGGGGGCAATTTTCTGTTTCAAACAACATATTTTCTGTTTCAAACGACGGTTTTTCTGTTTCAAACGACGGCTCCACGGGATGGCGAATTGGGGCTTGTTCAACATGGAGAACAGTTTTGTTCTCCATGTTGAACAAACTGATCTGGTGATGCACTGTTGCCCATGCTCCTGCGCGACACCCTTGCTTCTGTTATTGCTCAACCCTTCGTCCTGCCCGGACCCGTAGGCGAGGTTGCAAGGCATCGGCGTCCTGCGTGGCACAACCCGGAAAGTCATGCCCTGGTGCTGACGGGCGTGCGACGCTGTGGCAAGAGCACGTTGCAACGTCAGATCCGCGACCAGCACGGCGGCGAGGCGGTCATGATTAATCTTGAGGACACTCGGTTGTTTGGGCTTGGGCCGGAGGATTTTGCGGCGGTCATCGACATCCTTGATGCGGCGCATCCTGGCGCGTCCGTCTATTTGGATGAAGTCCAGGAGGTGCCCGAGTGGCAGCGCCTGGTCCGTGCGTTGCTGGATCGGGGGCGGCATGTTTGTCTCACCGGCTCCAATGCCAGCCTGCTGGGGCGGGAGCTGGGCTCCAAGCTGACGGGGCGTCACCTCACTCACGAGGTCTATCCTTTTTCGTATGGTGAGTATTTGGAATTCACTGGCCAGGCTGCGTCCGCTGCGACTCTGCAAGACTACCTGCTGCGCGGTGGCTTTGCTGCGGCCTTGCGGGCTACGCCAGGCCATGCGGCGACGCTTTTGCAGGAGCTGCTGCGCGATGTGGTGCATCGGGACATTGTCACGAGGCACGCGCTGCGCACGGCTCGGCCGCTGCTGACGCTGCTGCTCCATCTGCTGGCCCACACTGGCTTGCCGCTGTCGTTGCAGGGCTTGAGCAAGAGCTTGAATCTGCCGTCTGTGGCGCAGACGGGGCGCTTGGTGGAGTACTTGCAAGACGCCTGGCTGCTGCTGGCTGTGCCGCGCTACAGTCCATCGTTCAAGCAACGCGTCACCAGCCCACCCAAGTACTACGCCATCGATACTGGACTGGCTGGAGCCAACAGCCCCAACAGCACGCCCGATCTCGGCCGGAAGCTCGAAAACGCCGTGCTGCTGACCCTCCGACGCCAAGGATTCCAACCGACCTACGCCTGTGCTCCAAATCAGTGGGAATGCGACTTTGTCACTCCTACTCAAGCTATCCAGTGCTGTGCCAAGCTCACGCCTGAGAACCAGGCCCGTGAAGTGCGCGGCCTGCTGGAGGCCGCCAAACTGCCGGGAGCGGCGCAAAGGAAACCCCGCCAGTTGCTGCTCCTGACCTTGGATCAGACCGACGACATGGTGGTGCAGGGCGCGGCGATTGAGGTGCGGCCGTTGTGGAAGTATGCGAGCCATTCGAATAGCGCCACCGCTTCTGCATAGTTGGTAGGGAGGCTAAGGCAGCAGCTCGACCACGCCGCTGAGCTTGGCGGGGATGGCCGGAGCGGGTGCGGGGAGGGTGGGGAGGAGGAAGAAGCCGTAGCCTTGGGTGCTGGCTCCGATTTTGACGATCTGGCCGAAGAAGGGGGCGAGGCGGTTGAGGGGCTTGCCGGTGATGGGGTGGGTGCCGGGCAGGGTGTAGCTGCCGCTGAAGCTGCCTTTGGCGGCGTCGAGCTTGGGTAGGGCAACTTTGTTGGGGTTGGGATTGAGCGCGGCTTTGAGGTCGAAGGGGGCGACGAAGGCCTTGTTGGTGAGGCCGGTGGGCTTGGGGTTGTCGATGCGTAGGGGCTGCTGGAAGTCGGCCATTCCGGCGATGGTGCCTTCGCTGAAGGCTAGGTTGGCGTTGGTAGCGGGGGCGATGGCGGCGGGTAGGGCTAGGACGCGCTGGCCTGCGGTGGGGGCGGTGTAGGGGCTGCCTTCGACTTCGACGGTGAGGGGGCCGAAGCCGGCTTTATAAAGGGGGTCTTTGGACTTGGGCAGGCCGGGTAGCTTGAGCCAGGTGGGGCTGCCGAGCACGCTGTTGGCGCTGACGGTGGCTCCGGTGAGGAGGGTGAGCTGGCCGACGTAGCTGCCTTTGCCTTTGTAGAGGAGGTGGTGGACGATCATTTCGCCTTTGTTGCCGACGAAGCTGCTGCCGGTGATGACGCTGCCGTCGGGTAGCTTGCCGATGAGGGCGATTTGGCCAAATTTGCCGAGGCTGAAGCTGGCGAAGCCGAAGCCGCTGGGGGAGGCGAGGCCGCCGATGCCTGCGTCGAGGCGGATGGTGTAGTAGGCTTCAAAGTCGAAGGCGGCTTTGTAGAGGGCGGGGTTGCTGAGGGCGACCCAGGGGTTGCGCCAAGCGTCGGTGACGAGGCTGAGGCCGTCGCTGGCGCGGACGAGGGTGAGGCGGGCGTACTGCTCGGCGGCGTAAACTTCGATGTAGGCGGTTAGCGGGGTTTTGTCGGCCATGGTGATGCCGGTGAGGGCACCGCTGAGGATCATGTCGGTGGCTCCAGAGCTGACGAGGAGCTTGTTGGTAAAGGCGATGCGGCGGGCTCCGATGACGATGGAGCCGCTGAAGAAGCCGGAGGCGGTGGTGGTGAGGTCGAAGCGGCCACCGAGGTTGTCGTTCAAGGGCGAGCGGGCCATGGGGCCGATGAAGCTGCCGATGGTGCCTTTGGGCATGGCGTTGACCATGAGGGTGACGCTGGCGGGGGCGGTGCTGCCTTTGGCGTTTTTGGCTTTGACGATGAGGGGGAAGCCGTTGGGGTTGGTGATGAGGGGGCGGCCGGTGATGAGGCCGGTGGTGGCGTTGAGCTTGAGGCCGCTGGGCATGCCGGTGATGCTGTAGCTGGTGGCTAGCGCGCCGGGGGTGGGGATGGTGGGGATCTGGTAGAAGTAGGATTGGCCGATGTTGGCGGCGACGGGGGCTAGCGGTAGGACGAGTTGCGGGGCGACTTCGGCGACGCGGACGGTGGTGGGTTTGGCGTCGGCGTAGGTGCCTGCTAGGCCGGTGATGGCACAGGTGTAGAGGGCTTCGTCAGCGACGGTGAGGGGCTTGATTTGGAAGGGTTTGGCGGTCTGGCCGGGGATGGCCATGCCGTTCTTTTTCCAGGCGAAGGTGAGGCCGTTGCCGGCTGCGATGGCTTTGGTGGCGAAGGCTTTGCCGATGACGAGGTTGGCGATTTTGGGCCGGGCATCGACGACGCCGATCTCGGCGGTGGTGCTGGTGACGATGCTGAGGCCGGACTTCATGACGCAGGTGTAGGCTCCGGCGTTGGCTAGGGCGGCTTTCTTGATGAGGTAGGTGCTTTTTTTGGCTCCGCGGATGGCTTTGCCGTTCTTCTTCCACTGGTAGGTGACGGGTGGGGTGGCGGGGCCGACGGCGATGACGCTGAGGGTGTGGCTGTCGCCGATGGCGAGCATGTTGCTGACGGGCTGGCGCTGGGGGACGATGGGGGAGGTATCGACGATGAGGCTGGCGGGTTGGCTGGTGGCGCTGGCGGGGGTGAGGGCGACGTTTTGGAGGGTGAGTGTGCCGGGGGCTGGGGCTTCGCTGAGGAGGACGTCATAGGCTCCTTCGTCGGCTTCTACAGCGCTGGCGATGCTGTGGCTGGCGGCGGTGGAGGCGAGGATGGTGGTGTCGTTTTTGCGCCACTGGTAGGCGAGGCCGCCGCTGATGGCGGTGGCGGTGATGCTGAAGCTAGCGGGGGCACTAGCGCCGACGGTGAGGGGCTGGGGCTGGGTGGTGATGGCGAGCTGGTGGAGGATGGTGATGCCGCCGGGGTTGATCTTGCCATCGAGGGTGCAGGACTTTTGGGCGTTAAGCGGGCCGAGGGTGAGGAGGAGGGTGTTGGCGGCGGCGTCGGGGCCTGCGAAGAGGCCGCGGTCGAAGGTGATGGTGCCGCCTGCGGCGACGTCGCGGATGGCTTCGCGGAGGGAATAACCGGTGCCGGGTTGGCCGGGGGGATCGAGTTCGTCGGTGGTGGTGGTGACGATGACGACGCGGCCTTCGACGGCTCCGAGGTCGGGGCGGGGGCCGAGGGGGCGGGGGTAGCCGCGTTGGTCGATGGTGAGGGGGGTGGGGGCGGTGGGGACGGCTTGGTCAACAGCGGGGCTGTTGGGCAGCGGGGGCATGGTCTTGGTGGGGCCGCCGTAGTTGTCGAGGGGTGCGAGGAGGGCGGGGGCGGCGATGAAGGCTCCGACGCCTGCGTAGTTGTAGGGGGAGCTGGCGAATTCGACGAGGTTGGTGCCGTCACGGGTGACGACGGCGGGGTTGTAGAGGTCGGCTCCTTCGCTGCCGGTGTTGCCTGCGAGGATGCTGCCTTCGAGGGTCATGGGCTGGTTGGCGTAGATGCCGCCGCCGACGCTTTCGGCGTCATTTTCGGCGATGGTGCAGAAGCTGACGCGCAGGGCTCCGGCGTTGTAGATGCCTGCGCCGGTGTCGCCGATGTTGGCGGTGAGGGTACACTGGCTGAGGGTGGCGGTGCCGCCGGTGTAGAGGGCACCGCCGGTGTTGCCGACGTTGCCGTTTAAGGTGCAGCGCTCGAGGTCGAGGGTGCCTGCGTTGAAAATGCAGCCGCCGGGGATGGTGGTGTCGGTGCTGCCGGGGAGGGCACCGCCTGCGTTGGCGAGGGTGAGGCCTTTGAGGGTGAGCTTGCCTGCGGGCTTGATGTAAAAGAGGCGGCAGGCGTCGGCAGCGTTGTGCTTGGTGATGGTGAAGCCTGCGGGGAGGTCGAGGGCGTCGATGGTGACGCCGTCGGTGTCTTCGATGACGAAGGCGCTGGTGTTGGCGGAGCCTGCGAGGACGAGGATGTCGGCGGGGATGGTCTGGCCGGAGAGGGCGGGTGCGAAGGTGATGGTGTCGGCACCGGGGGCGGCTGCGGCGTCGGTGAGGGCTTGGCGGAGGCTGCCTGCGCCGGTGTCGGTGGCGGTGGTGACGGTGAAGGTGGCGGCTTGGGAGGCGGGGGCTAGGAGGAGCGCTAGGGCTAGGAGGAGGGTTTTCCGTTTTCCGTTTTCCGTTTTCCGGGGGGAGGCGGGGGCGATGGGGCTATTCGCTGACCTGGGGGCGTTAGCACAAGGCAGGCGGGTCGCCTGCTCTACGGGGCTGGGGCGGTGGTGCGTTGGGCTGGTGGTCATGCGGTGCGCGGTGGTTAAAGATCAGAGGGCTAGGCCTAGCAGGCGGGGCAGGGCTAGGAGGAGGTAGCCGTAGCCTTGGCCGCCCCAGCGTACGAGGTCGTAGTGCTGGGCTAGGGCTTGCTGGGCGGTGGCGGGGAGGAGCTTGCTTTGGTCGTGGGCTTGGCTGCTGCTGTCGGCTTCGGTGGTGGGGCTGGGCTGGCGGAGTTGGGCGAAGGCTTTGAGGAGATTTGCGAGGGCGCTGTCGGGGGAGGTGGTGCTGCTGTTGAAGCCGCCGTTGAGCCAGGTGTAACCAAGGCCGGTGCTCCAGAATTCGCCGCCGATGATGGTGTCGGCGTAGTCGGCGACCCAGGTATCGAAGATGTCAACGTAGAGGGTGTCGGCTCCGGGGCCGCCGTCGAGGAAGTCGTAGCTGGGGCCGCCGACGAGGGTGTCGTCGCCGTTGCCGCCGTAGAGGTAGTCTTCGCCCCAACTGCCGACGAGGGTGTCGTCGCCGTCGCCGCCATCGAGGTTGTCGTCGCCGCCTTCGCCGTAGATGAGGTCGTTGTCGCCGCTGCCGAGGATGGTGTCGTGGCCGCCGACTTTTTCGTCGATGAGGGTGACGTCGCCGGGGCTGCCGCTGTTGCGTTGGTAGCTGCCGTGGTCGCCGAGGAGGACGTCGTTGCCGCTGCCGCCGTCGATGAAGTCGTCGCCTTTGCCGCCGAAGATGTGGTCGTTGCCGCTGCCGCCGTTGATGGCGTCGCCGCTGCCGGTGCTTCGGTCGGTGGTGATGAGGGTGCGGACGTTGCCGTTTGCTAGGGTGGCGTTGCCGTTGTCGCCTGCGATGAAGCTATTGCCGTTGCCGTCATAGATGGTGTCGGCGTCGAAGCCGCCGAAGATGAGGCTGTCGCCGCCTTCGCTGCGGATGTGGTCGTTGCCGCCGATGGTGTGGTGGGTGGTGGTGGCGGTCTGGACGTGGATGCCGTGCCAGGTAAGGCGGGCGTTGTCGCCGAGGATGACGTTTTCGCCGATGGCGGTGAAGATCCAATCGCTGCCGCTGCCGCCAACGACGGTGTTGTGGCCGCGACCGGTGGTGAGGACGTCGTTGCCGTGGATGGTGGGGTTGAGGCTGGTGGCTTGGTTGATCTCGCCGGTGGGCAGGAAGTTGAAGCGGGCTTCGTCGCCGAAGACGACGTTGAAGCCGTTGCCGGTGTGGACGGTATCGTCGCCAGTGCCTGCGATGATTTGGTTGATGCCCTTGCCTGCGGTGATGAAGTCGTTGCCGCCGATGCCGCTGTTGAGGGTCTCGGCGAGGAGGATGTGGCCGTTGTGCAGGGTGATGAGGCCTTCGTCGCCGAGGATGGTGTTGGTGCCGTCGCTGACGCTGATGGTGTCGGCTCCGGTGCCGCCGATGACGTAGTTGAAGACGCCGTTGGTGATGGTGATTTGGTCGTCGTCACCGATGCCGCTGGCGGTGGTGACGAAGGTGGTGGGGGTGCCGTTGCCGTCGAAGATGATGTTGGTGCTGTCGCCGCTGATGAAGTTGGAGGCGGGGATGGCGGGAGCTGGGGCGAGGGCGAGGGCGAGTTTGGCGGCGGAGGCGAGGAAGGCGCGGAGGGCAGTGGCGGTG
This sequence comes from Verrucomicrobiota bacterium, assembly GCA_031411235.1. Lineage (GTDB taxonomy): Bacteria > Verrucomicrobiota > Verrucomicrobiia > Verrucomicrobiales > Verrucomicrobiaceae > JANOAR01. Next base: position 31,830 of record JANOAR010000289.1, read on the forward strand.
CGGAGGGCTTTGCCGCTGACGGTGCCTACGTTTGCGCTCCAGATGGCTCCTTGGGTGATCTTGTCGCTGCCGACGCCGCCCATGACGAGGTTGACGCCTTGGCCGGCTTCGATGTTGTCGTTGCCGCCCATGGTGGGGGCGAGGGTTTGGAAGTTGGCGACGCTGCCGTCGGGGTTGCGCAGGTTGATGGTGGCGTTGTCGCCGTGGATGGTGTCGCGGCCGTTGCCGGTGACGATGGCGTCGTTGCCGCTGCCGCCGATGATGGTGTTGTTGCCGTTGGCGGCGTTGATGATGTCGTTGCCTTTGAAGGCGGGCTCGGGGTCGCTGCTGGTGAGGATGGTGAGAACGCTGCCTGCGCCGCCGCTGACGAGGGTGTAGGTGGCGTTGCCGCTGTCGCCAATGATGAAGTCGTTGCCGTCGAGGCTAAGGAGGGTGTCGTCGTTGATGCCGCCGATGGCGAGGTTGTTGCCGGCTCCGACGTCAACGAGGTCTTTGCCGCCGATGCTGGGGTCGGTGCTGGTGACGTAGAGGAGGATGCCGCCAGCGGTCCAGGTGAGGTTGCCGTTGTCGCCGAGGGCGATGTCGTTGCCGCTGCGGCTGTGGATCTTGTCGTTGGCGGTGCCGCCGAGGATGATGTTGTCGCCGGTGCTGACGTCGATGATGTCGTCGTCGCCGATGGCGGGCGAGGTGGTGGTGAGGTAGGTCATCACACCTGCGGTGGTGAAGGTGGCGCTGCCGTTGTCGCCGAGGACGATGTCGTTGCCGACGAGGGCGGTGATCTGGTCTTTGTCGGTGCCGCCGAAGACGATGTTGTTGCCTGCACCGACGCTGATGATGTCTTTGCCGCCGATGCTGGGGTCGGTGGTGGCGAGGTAGATCAAGATGCCAACGTCGGTCCAGGAGGCGGTGCCGTTGTCGCCGAGGATGATGTCATTGCCGCCGAGGCTGGTGATTTGGTCGTTGGCGGTGCCGCCGAAGACGGTGTTGTTGCCGGCACCGACGGTGATGAAGTCGTCGTCGCCAATGGCGGGGGTGAGGGTGTTGAGGAGGGTGAGCACGCCGGTGGTGTTGAAGACGGCGTAGGCGCTGTCGCCGGTGATGGTGTCGTGGCCGAGGGTGACGTTGATGAAGTCTTTGGCGGTGCCGCCGAAGACGATATTGTTGCCGCTGCCGCCTTCGATGCCGTCGTCGCCGCCGATGCTGGTGTCGAGGCTGCGCAGTTGGCGGATGATGCTGTTGCCGCCGACGCTGTCGAAGAGGGCGAGGCCGTTGTCGCCGAGGAGGATGTCGTTGCCGGTGGTGCTGTGGATGGTGTCGCGGCCGTTGCCACCCATGACGAGGTTGTCGCCGGAGCTGACGTCGATGTTGTCGTCGTAGTTGCCGGGGACGGCGGCGTCGGTGGTGACGAGGCGGAGCAGGACTTTGGTGTCGTCAAAGGTGGCGTTGCCGTTGTCGCCGAGCACGTAGTCCTTGCCAGTGCCTGCGAGGATGAGGTCGTTGCCGATGCCGCCAAGGACGACGTTCTTGCCGTTGCCTGCGAGGATGGTGTCGTCGTCACCGATGTTGGGCTCGGTGGTGGTGATGTAAACGAGGATGCCGAGCTGGTTGAAGGTGGCGTTGCCGTTGTCGCCGAGGATGACGTCGTCGCCGTCGGTGGCGGTGATCTTGTCTTTGCCGAAGCCACCGAGGATGACGTTGGGGCCGTCGCCGCCGGTGATGACGTCGTCGCCGCCGATTTCGGGGCAGAGAGTGGTGATGAAGGTGAGGATGCCTGCGGCGTTGAAGATGCCGTGGGCGCTGTCGCCGGTGATGATGTCGTAGCCTTCGAGGGTGGTGATCTGGTCGTTGTCGTTGCCGCCGATGACGATGTTGTCGCCTGCTCCGCCGAGGATGATGTCGTCGCCGCCGCCGATGCCGCAGTCGGTGCTGATGATGTCGCGGATGATGCTGACTCCGGCGGTGCTGTCGAACTGGGCGCGTCCGTTGTCGCCGCCGATGATGTCGTTGCCTTCGATGCCTTCGATGCGGTCTTTGCCGTTGCCGCCGAAGGCGACGTTGTCGCCGCCGCTGAGGATGATGAGGTCGTCGTAGCTGCCGGGCAGGGCGGCGTCGGAGGTCTGGATGAGGAGGAGGACGGCGGTGTCGTCAAAGGTGGCGTTGCCGTTGTCGCCGAACACGATGTCGCGGTCGAGGCCGCCGGTGATGGTGTCTTTGCCGATGCCGCCGAAGATGATGTTAAATCCGTCGCCAGTGACGATGAGGTCGTCGTCGCCGATGACGGGGTCGATGGTGGTGATGTAGGTGAGGATGCCTGCGGCGTTGAAGATGGCGTGGCCGTTGTCGCCGAGGACGACGTCAGTGCCGTTGCCGCCGGTGATGGTGTCTTTGCCGAAGCCGCCGATGATGACGTTGAAGCCGTCGCCTGCGGTGATGACGTCGTCGTCACCGATGCTGGTGTCGAGGCTGATGATGTCGCGGATGGTGCTCTTGACGCCGTCGCTGTCGAACTGGGCGCGGCCGTTGTCGCCGACGACGGTGTCGTTGTCGCCGTCGGGGCCTGCGGTGATGAGGTCTTTGCCGTTGCCGCCGAAGATGAAGTCGTTGCCTTCGTTGCCGAGGAGGATGTCGTCATAGCTGCCGGGGACGGCGGCGTCGCTGGTCTGGATGAGGAGGAGGACGCCTGCGGTGTCGAAGGTGGCGTTGCCGTTGTCGCCCAGCATGACGTCGCGGGCGACGCCGCCGGTGACGTGGTCTTTGCCGAAGCCGCCGATGACGATGTTGAAGCCGTCGCCGACTTTGATGAGGTCGTCGTCGCCGATGGTGGGGTCGCTGCTGGTGATGTAGGTGATGATGCCCAGCGCGGTGAAGGTGGCGTTGCCGTTGTCGCCGATGACGATGTCGTTGCCGTTGATTCCGGTGATGGTGTCTTGGTCGGTACCGCCGATGGCGACGTTGGTGCCGGTGTCTAGGAAGATGGTGTCCTTGTTGCCGATCGCTGGGGCGACGGTGGTGATGTAGATGAGGATGCCGGTGTCGAGGAAGATGGCGTGGCCGTTGTCACCGACGACGATGTCGCGATCGACTCCGCCTTTGACATCATCAAGGCCGAAGCCTGCGATGATGATGTTGTCGCCGTCTCCGACGTCGATGGTGTCGTCACCGCCGATGTCGAAGTCGCTGCTGATGATGTCGATGAGGATGCCGTTGGTGGCGAAGGTGGCGTTGCCGTTGTCGCCGATGACGGTGTCGCTGCTGTCGCCGCCGATGATGTCGTCACCCGCGCTGCCGCCGAGGATGGTGTTGCTGCCTTCGCCGACGTGGATGGTGTCCACGCTGCCATTGAGCACGTCGCTGGTGGTGATGTAATGAAGCACGCCGTCGGTGAAGAAGTCGGCGTTGCCGTTGTCACCCACGGCGACGTCGTTGCCATCGAGGGCGCTGATGTCGTCTGCGCCGATGCCGCCGAAGATGGTGTTGCCACCGGAACCAGCGTCGATGGTATCATCGTCACCCACATCGGGGTCGATGGTGGTGATGGTGTGCAGGACGCCGTCGGTGTAGAAGACGGCGTGGCCGCTGTCGCCGATGATGATGTCGTTACCGAAGCCGGTGCTGATGTTGTCTTTGCCGCTGCCACCGAGGGCGACGTTGTTGCCTTGGGCGAGGTGAATCTCATCCGCCGCGCCTAGCTCGGGATGGGTGGTGATGATGTCTTGGAGGATGGGGGCTCCGGAGGCGGTGGAGAAGGTGGCGTTGCCGCTGTCGCCGAGGACGATGTTGTTGGCGAAGCCGGTGGCGGTGATGGTGTCGATGTCGTTGCCGCCGAAGATGATGTTGTCGCCGCCGCCGCCGGTGATGAGGTCGAGGTAGTTGCCGACGAGGGATTCGTTGTTGGTCTCGATGTAGGTGATGAGGCCGAGGTTATCGAAGAGCGCCTTGCCGTTGTCGCCGATGACGATGTCGGTGCTGCCACCGCCGGTGAAGGTGTCGCTGCCGAAGCCGAGGATGACGGCATTCACACCCTCGCCTGCATCGATGAGGTCGTTGCCGCCGTCGGTGAAGAAGCTGCTCTCGATGGCAACCAGGATGCCGTCGTTGCTGAAAACGATCTTGCCGATGCTCGTCGGCGTGGTGCCTGCGGTGATGTAGGTGGCGATACCGTTGTCGCCGAGGATGACGTCATTGCCTTGGCCGGTGATGATGGTGTCGATACCAGCGCCGCCTATCACGGTCGTGGGACCATCGAGGGCTGTGATCGTGTCCGCGCTGCCGATGTTGCCGTCGATGCTCTTGATGGTGGTGAGCAGACCAGCGCTGTCGAAGATGGCTTCAGCGTTATCACCGGCGAGGATGTTGCCGACGGCGTCACCGGTCATGGTGTCGGTGCCGAAGCCACCGAAGGCGATGTTTTTGCCTTGGCCGCCGTAGATCAGGTCGTTGCCGCCGACGCCGGTGTCGATGCTCTTGACGCTGCGGACGATGCTCTTGCCTGCGACGGCGTCGAAGGTGGCCATGCCTTGGTCGCCGAGGATGATGTTGTCGCCATTGCCGCCGGTGAGGGTGTCGGTGCCAGGGCCGCCGATGACGACGTTGGCACCGATGCCGGTGGTGATGGTGTCGTTGCCACCGCTGGTGGGGTCACTGCTGGTCAGGCTAATGAGGACGCCTGCGCTGGTGAAGGTGGCGTTGCCGTTGTCGCCGAAGATGACGTCGCCGAGGTCGTTGACGTTGATGCTGTCGGCACCGGCTCCACCGAAGATGACGTTGCTGCCGCTGGCTCCGACGATGGTGTCGATGTCGCCAAAGCTGGTGTCGCTGGTGCTGATGTAGGTCAGCACTCCGGCGGCGGTGAAGGTGGCGTTGCCGTTGTCGCCGAGGACGACGGAGTAACCGATGCCGAGGGTGATGCTGTCCTGGCCGCTGCCGCCGATGAGGACGTTGTTGCCGGCATCGCCAATGAGCTGGTCGGTGCCAGCGGTGGCGGGATTGAGGGTGGTGATGTAGGTGAGGATGCCGCCGGTGAAGGTGGCGTCGCCGTCGTCGCCGACGAGGATGTCTGGGCCGATGTTGCCCGTGAGGATGTCGTTGCCGCCGCCGCCGATGAGCACGCTGCCACCGGGGCCGGCAATAAGGATGTCGTCACCTGCTCCCGGGTCGTAGAGGCGCTTGATAAGGCCGTCGCTGTCGAATTCGGCGAAGCCGTTGTCACCGGAGAAGTAGCTGTAACCCAGGCCGGTGGCGGTGATCTCGTCGTTGTCGCTGCCGCCAAAGGCTAACGAACGGCCGCCGCGGGCGCTGCTGAGGGAGATGCGGTCAATGCCTCCGACGCTGTCGAAACTCTCAGCGCGGAGCAACAAACCGTTCGCTCCAAAAACTAGGCGGCCCTCGTCTCCGAGGGCTGCATTGATCGCTCCGCCAGAAGTACCCACCGTAATGACATCGCTGCCTCCACCAGCGATGACGGCGGATTGGCCGGTGTTGGCTGAGATGCTGTCGTTGCCGCCTGCGCCGTTGTCGCTGCCGAGCATTTCGAGCACCTTGCCAGTGCTGCTGTATCGGATGCGGCCGGTGTCGGCGATGATGGCGTTGTTGCCGCCGCCGATGATGCGGTCGTTGCCTGCACCGGCGATGATGAGGCTGGTACCGGTGGTGGCGTAGATGATGTCGTTGCCTCCGGTGCTGCCGCTGCTGGTCAACCAGGTGCCGTCGTTGCTGCCGTTGTCGGCGATGATGAGGGCGAGGCCGCTGCCGCTGTAGATGATGTCGGAGCCGAGCCCGGCGGTGATCTGGTCGCGGCCACTGCCAGCGCGGATGATGTCGTCGCCTGCGCCAGCGAGGATGAGGTTGTCGCCGTTGCCGCCGCTGATGTCGAAGCGGATGGCGGGGTTGGTGGTGATGATGCGGATGCTGTCGTTGCCGTCGCCTGCGCTGATGGTGTTGAAGTCGCGGCTGCTGCCACCGGCGATGATGAAGCTGTCGTCGCCAGCGCTGCCGAGCAGGCTGAGGCGGGCGGTGACGGCGGCGGTGATGACGACGTTTTGCACCCCGAGGCCGCTGGTGCTGATCTCTTGCACGCCGCTGTAGGTGGCGCTGTAACCGTTGGCGGTGACTTGTACCGTCTCGCTGCCATCGGCCTGGGTGCTGAGGTGGCGAATGGTGTAGGACTGGGTGGCGGTGGTAGCGCTGCTGGCAAGGGTGGCGTTGCCTGCGGTGATTACCAACTGGCCGCCACTGTTGGCGAGGCTGGCACCGCTGCTGAGGCGCAGGCCTTGGTTGTCGGTGGCGAGATAGACGGTGGACGTGGTGGTAGTGCCGCTGGCAATGCCTTCGGGCAGCACGGGTGCGGCGAGTGCTTGGTTGCTGCTGAGGTTGGCGAATTCGGCTTCAGCCGCAGGCTGGGCTCTGGGCTCGGTGGTGGGTGCTGGGGGCAGCGGTGTGGCTGCCAGCATAGGTGCGGCGGCGAATTGTGGCACTGGGGTCTTCTCGGGCTCGACGGCGTGGTTGATGACGACGGGGACGGGGCGGACGGGAACAATCTTGATAGGGGCGTCGGGGATGCCGACGCGGTAGATGGTGGCGGTGGGGCCAGTGTCGGCGAAGCGGGTGACGATGCCGTTGCTGTCGAACTCAGCGAAGCCGAAGTCGAGGCTGTAGTAGTTGGCGTTGCCGCTGGTGTTGGCGGTATCGACGCCGCCACCACCGAAGGCGACGTTGTTGCCACCGCCAAGGTTGATGGTGTCATTGCCGCCTGCGGTGCCGCCAGTGGTCTCGATGCGTGAGACTTGGCCGTTGCCATGGAAGAGGATGCGACCGCCGTCACCAAGGATGTAGTCGCGCCCGGTGCTGCCGTCGAAGAGGTCATCACCGCCGCCGCCGATGGCGATGAGGGTGGCACCGCTGCCGAGGTTGCTGATGTAGTCGTTGCCGCCGCTGCTGCTGTCGCCGGTCATCGAGACTGGCGTGTTGCCGTTGAAGATGATGGTGCCGTTATCAGAGAGGATGTAGTTGTTGCCGCCGCCGCCGTAGATGCGGTCATCGCCGCCACCTGCGATGACAAAATTGGTGCCAGTGCTGAGGTAGAAGCTGTCGTTGCTGCCGACACCGCTGCTGGTGATGGAGTTGTTGACGACGTCGATGGTGCCAGCGTCGCCTAGGATGTAGTTGAGGCCGCTGCCGCTGTAGATGGTGTCGGCACCAGCGCCGCCTTCGATGGTGGTGCGGCCACTGCCGCCGCGGAGGATGTCGTCGCCTGCACCGCCGATGAGGGCGTCGTCACCATCTCCGCCGATGAGTTCGTAGCGCACTTTGGGATTGGTGCCGGTGACTTCGATAAAGTCATCGCCTGAGCCGCCATTGATGTAGTTGAGTTGGCCCTCGCTGCCGCCGCCGAGTTGGTAGGAGTCGTTGCCACCGCCGCCGTTGGCGATGATGGTGGATTTGACACTGGAGTCGATGACGAGTGTGTCGTCGCCTTCATCGCCGTTGGCGATGATTTGGCGGACGCCGGTGAAGGTTTGGGTCTTGCCGTTATAGAGCACTTCTACGGTCTCGCTGCCGTCGGCGGCGAGTCCAAGGCTGCGGACGGTGTAGGTCTCGTCTGGGTCGGTCTTGTTGAACTGGCGGACGTCTTCGCGGCCAATGGTTAGATTGAGCCTGCCGCCGTTGCCTGCGACGCTGGAGCCGTTGCTGATGCCGACGCCATTGTCATCCATGGCGAGGTAGGTGGGCTTGGGTTTGCTGAGGGTGCCGATGGAGAAGGTTTTGGTGATTCTGACAAAGAGGATCTTGACGGAGCCTTTGACGTAGATCTTGCCGTCGCCGGAGTTGTAGCTGATGCCTGCGGAGATGCCGATGCTGACGCGGAGGATCCAGAGTTCGATACCGCCTTCGGCCTCGAAGCCGAAGTTGTCGGCACCGTCGTAGTAGATGTCTGCGTTGAGGTAGGCCTGGACGCCGAGCCACTTGCTGCCGAGGAAGATGTCGGCACCGAAGTGCAGGCCGAAGGCTCCGTTGGACTGGAACCAGCCTGCGACATCGACGGTAGCGAGACCGAAGAAGGAGACTCTGCCGCTGATGGCGAAGCCCCACTGGCCGATGCCAAGCTGGACGGTGCGCTCGGCTCCGGGCCAGAGCTTGGTGTTGCGGGTGAATTCGGTGGCAACGGAGATTTCGATGCTGGCCTCGATCTTGAAGATTTCGATGAAGGTGACGCTGCCGGTGAGGAAGACGCGGAAGGACTTGGGTCCGAGGGTCTTGGTGATGTTGCCGAGAGTGACGGTCTTGCTGGAGGCGAAGGTGTTGATGTAGAGCTCGCCGCTGGCTTGGATTTTGACGACTTCGAAGAGCTCGACGTTGATGGAGACGGAGGCGGCGAGGGCGAAGCCGCCGGTGCCGACTTGGATGTCTAGGGCGATGGAGGCTTGAATGAGGCCAGCGAGATTGAGCTGGGCGCTGCCGACGATGCGGAAGAAGCCGCTGCGGAACTCGATCCTCAGCTTCACGCTGGCGCTGACGAGGCCGACGAAGTCCAGTTGGCCTTCGAAGGAGATGAGGACGCCGGGGTTGATGGTGATGGACTTGGTGCTCGCGCCGTCGAGCACGGTGCGAGTCTGGGCTTGGCCGGTGGTGTTGACTTCAAAGCGGGCGTCAGCGTAGAAGCGGATGCCGATGTCTTTGCCGAAGTCGGCGTCGAAGGTGATGTTGAAGGCTCCGATCAAGCCGTTGCCGGAGATTTCAAGATAGCCGTTGGCTTGTAGCTCGCCGAGGGGGCCGATGACGATCTTGGCGGAGACATTGAGGATAAACTTGTCGGTGCTGATGAGGATGAAGAAGCCGCCCTCAAGGACGAAGGAGTCGGCGATGGTGAGCTTGCCGGTGGCTTTGATCTCGAAGTAGGCGGCTGGGGCGTCGATGCTGCCGTCGAGCAGGAGGGGGCCAGCCGGGACGCTGACGGTGCGGACGGTCTTGGTGGCGATCACCATGACCATGGGGTCGGCGGCGCTGGGAACCATCTTGTAGATGATGTTGCCTTGCGCGTCCTTTTTGGGGCCAGGGATGCGCTTGGGCACCATGGTGCCTGAGCCATTGTCAACCATGATGACGTCGCCGTTGTCGTCGTAGGCGATGGCACCTTCGGGATCGATCTCGGCCTCTTGCAAGGTTTTGGTGGACTCGATAGAGACGCCGTTTTCGTCGTTGATGGCAGGGAAGCCGCTGGGGAATTGGGGGGTGACGAGGTCGGGGATCTCGAAGGTGACTTCCTTAAGGTAGGTGTTGGCCATCAGCATGAAGGTGGCGTTGATTTTCACCCCTGGGATGGCGCTGACATTGAGGCTGGCCATGATGCGGGCGGCGAAGCCGACCTTGCCGTCGATGGTGCCAAAGCGGACGATGGCGGAGGCTTCGAAGATGAGCAGGGGCTTGTCTTTTGGCCCGATGAGCAGTCTGCCGGTGATGACGAAGCTGGTCTCTGAGCCATCGAGGCTGAAGACGAAGACGACGCCGCCTTCGATGCGGAAGAGTTCGGTGCCACTGACGGTGAAGGTGACAAGGGCGGCGGCGGCGAAGGAGAACTTGTTGGCGGGTAGGGGGATGTCGGTGACGACTAGGCTGACGGGGTCAACGAGCTGGCCAACTTGGTCTGCCAGGGAGGTGTTGAGCTTGATGATGCCGGTGGCTCCGATGTAGATGCCTGCGTCGGCGAGGGGGCCTTTGCCGGCAGAGAGGGAGGCTCTGAAGACGGCATAGACTTTGACGCCGCCGCTGCCGTATTCGAAGGTGAGGTCGCCCTGAGCAATGAATTCGAGGCCTGCGCCTTGGATGGTGCCGCTGAAGTTGATGCGGAACTTATCTGGTGTGATGGCCATGTAGAAGGTGCCTGCCAGGGTGGCGATGCTGCCGAGCGTGAGTTTGGCGTGGCCACGGATGGCGAAGTAGGCTCCATCGGCCTCGAAGCCGCCGGAGAGCTTGGGTGCGCCACCAGGGATGATGATGCTGCGGACGATCTGCGGCTGGGTGAGCTTGGCTCCGGTGCCGGGGTCGGTCTCTTGTTCGCCGTTGGCCAAGCGCTTGGGCACTTGGACAGTGCGAACGACTTCGATATTGACGCCGTTGTCGTCGTAGATGGTGGGGAAGGCGGGGTCGGTGAGGGGCAGGTCGAAGGTGATTTGCTTGCCGAAGCTGTTGATGACGAGTTGGAAGCCGCCGCTGAAGCCGAAGCCGCCGAGCTTGCTGTTGGGACCGCCGATGGTGAGGTTGGCGTTGATCATGGCGGCGAAGCCAACGGCACCGCTGCCGCCGGGGTCCTTGCCGATGATGATGAGGGCGTTGGCGCTGAGGGAGAGGAGGGGTTCGGCGCGGCTGCCGATACGGAGGTTGCCCGCGACGAGGAGTTGGAAGCCTTCGCTGCCGATCTTGATGTAGAGGCCACCTTCCAAGCGGAAGAGTTCGGTGCCGCCGACTCTGAAGGCTGCGACAGCGGTGATGATCATGCTGAAGGCCTCGGGCCCAGCATTGATGTGCAGGCCGAGGAATTTCTCGCTGCTGTATTCGATGGTGTAGGTGTGATTTTCCCGCAGGCTCTTGACGGCAGTGGGGTCGGCGGGGTCGAGCAGGGTGACGGTGGAGTTTTGCTCGTCCCAGATGTAATCGGTGCCGCGGGTGAGGGTGACGCCGTTGTCCTTGACCGTGATGGTGGTGTTGGCCTTGGCGCTGTGGGTCATGTAAAGGAAGGCGATGTCGCCTGCCTCGAGTTGGAAGGTGTCGGTGGTGCCGCCGGGCTCGATGCTGGCGGGCAGCTTGAGGTCGATGACGTGATCTTGGCTGTCGGTGTTGAGGATGAAGGTGGCCTGGCCTTTGATGGTGACGCCGTATTCTTCGAGTTTGTTGAGGGCGGAGCCGGTGGAGAGCTTGAGGGCGCCGTAGATGACGAACTTGGGTCCGGTGTTGTCGAAGGTGAGTTGGCCTGCGGCGGCTCCGAGGGTGAAGCTCTTCTCGTTGGCACCTTCGCCAGAGCCGACCTTGAGTTCGATTTTGACGTCGATGGTGAACTTGTCGGTGGTGAAGGTGAGCTTCACTTCGCCGGAGAGTTCGGCAAAGAGGGTGTTGTCGAAGACGTCCACGCGGACGCCGCCTGCGACGATGATCTGGAAGCCTGCGGGCTCGGGGGCGGTGGCTCCGGGTAGCTTGAGGGGCTTGCCAGTGGCGTCGAGCAGTGGTGCGAGGAAGTAATCGACTTCGACGATGGCTCCGGCGGCGACGGCGGTGGTGAAGGTGATGCTGTTGGTCTTGTACTGGTAGCTGCTGCTGCCGACGGCACCGCCGTTGACGGTGACGCTGATGGGCTCGCTGCTGGCTGACTCTTGCAGCATGGTGTAGGCGAGGCCTGCGGAGGCGAAGTCCTCAGAGACCATGGCAACACCGTCGGAGTAGGTGACGAGGACGGTGGTGCCCTTGGTGAGGATGGTGGTGAAGGTGACGGTGGTGGTGTAGGCGGTGGCGGTGGCTCCAGCTGCGGTGACGTAGGTGCCGCTGGCGATGCTGTTGATGGTGTAGGTGTTGGCGGCGGCGGTGACGCCGTTGACGGTGACGGTGGGCGCGGTGGCGGCAGTGGCGTCTGGGGTGCTGCGCAGGGTGAAGCTGGTGTTCTCGGCGGTGAAGGTCTCGTGGACGGGCTTGTAGTAGAGGCTCTTGAGGTTGGGGTTGTCCAACATGGTGCCGTTGGCGTCCACGAAGCCGAAGCCGAGGTAACCGTAGATGCTCAGACCGCCAACGGTGGTGCGCAGCGGTTGGCCGGGCATGTCGAAGAGGAAGACGAACTTGCCGCTGCCTTGGGCGACCTTGGAGAGGTCGGCATAGAGGTAGGCGTCCATGGTGAGGCTGTCGGCAAATTTGGCGGCACCAGTGATGAGGATCTTGCCGGTGATGTCAACGGCGATGGCGGCGTCGATGCGGAAGGAGGACTTGGAGGCGTAGGCGTCATACAGGGTCGCGCCGAAGCGGATGACCATGTTTTTGACCATGTCTTCGAAGGTGACGTTTCCGCCGTTGGAGTTGCGGAGAATGTTGGTGATCTGGTCTTCCAGACGGGCCTGCCACATGTCGGGGGTGGATTGGGCGGGGTTGCTGGCTTTGGCGATGGCGCGCAGGGCGTAGGCGGTGGCGCGGGCGTCAACATCTTGGCCGGCATAGACGGTGGGGTCGTCGATGGTGGCTCCGAACTCGATGCTGCCGCTGATGTCGGTGATGGCGATGCCGGTCTGGGGATCGAGGATGATCGGGATGTTGGCGCTGATGAAGAGGGAGAGCGGGCCGAAGTCGCTGATGGCGAGGCGCACTTCGATGCCGCCGAGGCCGGGGATTTCGATTTTGCCCTGGAGGCCTAAGTAGAAGACACGCTTGGCGACAGGGGTGGTGAGGTCGTTGCTGGCGATGCGGTTGAGGTTGCTGTCATAGCGCAGGAGGCCTGCGACGAGGGCTCCTTTGACGCCTGCGCCGCCGATGGTGGCTTCGACGCCGATGTTGAAGGACTCGATGCCGGTGATGGGGAATTCACCTTTGGCGAGGAGGCCGACGTCGATCTGGAGGCCTTTGACGCCGCCGGTGAAGGAGGCTCCGGAGAGGCCGCTGATGCTGGCAACTTGGGCGTCAAGGAAGATGACGAAGTCGCTGGGGTTGCTGTTAAAGTCGCGCCACTGGATGGCGATGGCGAGGTTCTTGAGCGGCAGCCAGCTGGGGACGCCTGCGCTGCTGGCGTCTTTGCCTGCGCCGAGGGCGACACGGACGCCAAATTTCGGCCCGGCGTGGAAGCTGCCGTCGCCGTTGATGGAGAAGTCTTTGGCTCCGCCACCGAGGGTGAGGGGGCCTGCGTTAACTTCGGCATCGAGGCTGGCGACGCTGAGGAGGGCTTCGTTGTCTTCGGCTCCAGGCTTGAGGACGATGCCGGTGCCCTTGAGGAGGAAGAAGCTGCCGAGCTTGATTTCGAGCTGGTCGATCTCAAGGGCGAAGTTGCCGAGGTTGACGCCGGAGGGGGCGAAGCTGGCGGCGGGGTCGAGGAACAGCACCATGTCGAAGCTGCCGCTGATGCCGAACTGGTCGGCGTCGGGGCCGTCGGTGATCGTGGCACCGCTGCCACCAGCGAGGCTGAGGCTGCCGCTCTCGATGCCGACCTCGACGTTGACTTTGAGGCCGATCTGCCCGGCGTTGGATCCGGTGCCGAACTTGACGCCGAAGTCTTGGAACTTAATGCCGGGGTTGATGAGTTTGACCGGGCCGAGGGTGAGGCTGAGCGGGGTCCCTGGAGTGGTGCCTGGGGCTTGGTTAGCCATGGCTTCAGCGGCGCTGGTGGTGTCGGCGGTGTTGTCACCAGTGAAGGGTGAGGCAAAGACGGAGCCGCCGGACTGTTTGCCAGGGAGGATGTCGAAGCCTGCGATGGCGAGGGGGCCGTCGAGCTGGAAGCCGTCTGCACCGCCGTAGTGGAACTTGCCGGAGACGGCGACGCTGAGGAGGACGTTGCCGTCTTTCTTCAACGCGATGCCTGCGTTGGTGAAGGTGACGTAGGTGAGGTCGGTGGGTCCGGCGTTGACGGGGCGGATGATGTCAAAGCTGCCGAAGAGTTCGACGACGCTGCCGAGATTGATGGTGCCGCCGACGACGGTGACTTGCTGGACGCCGTTGGGGTAGGTGATGCCGTTGAGACGGGTGCCTGCTGGGAAGGCCTTGTAGGTCACTTCAGCGGCGGTGAGGGAGAAGAGGGCTTTAGCTGGGTCGGTGTCGCCGAAGAGCAGCGCTGCGTTGGTGATTTTGGTGATGCTTTCGCCGCTAGGACCAGGAGGGACGCTGGTGTAGCTGCCTTTGATGACGATGTCGCCGATCTTGATGACGGCGTCGGTGAGGGAGATGGATTGGAAGGCTTTGCCGGCTTGGGCGCGCTCAGCGGCGCCGAAGATGACGGGGACGGTGGCGGTGAGGACTTTGACCTGTTCGTTGATGCTGAGGATGGTGGTGTTGCGGCGGACGACGACGGTGGCTTGGGCGCTGATGCTGCCGCCGAGCTTGGCGTAGCCGGTCATGCGGCCGTCGAGGGCGTAGCCGAGGGCGGCGTTGGTGGTGGCGTTGCGCAGGATGACGAGGCCGAGGGTGCCGTTGGAGAGGCCGTATTCGTCGCTGCCTGCGCTGCCGGTGACGTTGGCGGCTCCGATTTTGATCTTGGTGAGGTTGGCGGCGGTGTCGGTCTCTTTGCTGAAGCTGAAGTCGCCGCTGACGGTGACGAAGTTGGCGATGGTGAGGGAGGCGCTGCCAGCAATGCTGAGGTAGGGGGCGACGGCGGTGCCGCTGGCGACGTTGAGCGGGGCGGTGATGCTGCCGATGACGACGGGGGTGTTGATGGCGGCACCAGTGCTGTTGTAGCTGACGGTGAGGTTGGTGATGCTCAGGTTGATGACGCTGCTGAGGTCGGTGGGGAGGGTGAGGACGGGGGTGCCAGTGGCTTGGATGGCGAGGCCGCCGCTGCCTTTGATGAGGACGGCGATGGTGGCGTTTTTGACGCCTGCGGTGAAGCTGCCTGCGGTGAGGAGGGCGCTGGCGTTGGCGGCGGCGATGCTGATGTCGCCGCCTTGTTTCTTGAAGCCGAAGTCACCTTTGATGGTGACGAAGTTGGCGATGGTGGCTTCGAAGCCGATGGCGGTGACGGCGATGGTGCCGTCGGTGACTTTCACGGGGGCGGTGATGCTGCCGATGGTGACGGTGGTGTTTACGTCTGCTCCGGTGTTGTTGTAGAGGACGCTGAGGCTGGTGGCCTTGACGCTGCCGAGGGCGCTGGGGAGGGTGAGGATGGGGGTGCCGGTGGCTTGGAGGGCGAAGGTGCTGTTGGGCTTGATGATGACGCCGAGTTTGGCGGCGGTGACGCCGAGCTGGAAGCTGCCTGCGGTGAGGACGGCGCTGGTGTCGCTGGCGGCGATTTGGAGGTCACCGCCAGTGGTTTTGCTGAAGGCGAAGTTGCCGTCAAGGGTGACGAAGTCGGCGAGGCTGGCGTGGAAGCCGTTGACGACGACGCTGGTGGTGTTGTTGGCGACGTTGAGCGGGGCGCTGATGGTGCCGACGCTGAGGGTGGTGTTGATGGCGGCACCGGTGTTGTTGTAGGCGACGGTGACGCTGGTGGCGCTGACGGTGCCGAAGTCGGTGGGCAGGGTGATGAGGGGGCTGCCAGTGGCCTGGAAGGCAAGCTTGCCGCTGGCCTTGACGATCATGGCGAGGCTGGCGTTGGTGACGCCGACTCTGAAGCTGCCGATGGTGAGGGCGGCGCTGGCGTTGGTGGCGGTGATGGCGAGGTCGCCGGTGCCTTCTTTGCGGATACCGAAGTTGCCGTCGAGGGTGACGAAGTTGGCAATCTCGGCGTGGAAGCCGGTGATGGTGGCGCTGGTGACGCCGTTGAGGACGTTAATCGGGGCGCTGATGCTGCCGATGGTGATGGTCTGGTTGAGGACGTCGGCACCGGTGTTGTTGTAGCTGACGCTGACGCTGGTGGCGCTGACGCTGCCGAGGGTGGTAGGCAGGGTGAGGACGGGGGTGCCGCTGGCTTGGAGGGCGAGGCCGCCATTGGCTTTGACGATGAGGCCGAGGGTGGCGTTGCTGACGCCGACTTCGAAGCTGCCGACTTTGAGGAGGGCGCTGGCGTTGGCGGCGGCGATGGCGAGGTCGCCGGTGGCGCTCTTCTTGAAGCCGAAGTCGCCGCTGAGGGTGACGAAGTTGGTGATGGTGGCGCTGAAGCCGATGACGGTGACGCTGGTGACGCCGTTGAGGACGTTGATGGGGGCGCTGACGGGGCCGATGGTGACGGTCTGGTTGAGGACGTCGGTGCCAGTGTTGTTGTAGGTGACGGTGACGCTGGTGGCGCTGGCGCTGCCGAGGCTGCTGGGGAGGGTGAGGACGGGGGTGCCGCTGGCTTGGAGGGCGATCTTGCTGCTGGCGGTGACGATGAGGGCGAGGCTGGCGTTTTTGACGCCGACTTCAAAGGTGCCGACGGTGAGGGTGGCTTTGGCGTTGGCAGCGGCGATGGCGAAGTCTCCGCCTGCGGTCTTCTTGAAGCCGAAGTCGCCGCTGAGGGTGACGAAGTCGGCGATCTGGGCGTTGAGGCCGACGACGCTGATGGCGGTGGTGCCGTTGGCGACGTTGAGCGGGGCGCTGACGGTGCCGACGACGAGGGTCGTGTTGATGTTCGCGCCGGTGTTGTTGTAGGCGACGGTGATGCTGTTGGCGGTGACGGTGGCGAAGGAAGTGCCGAGGTTGAAGGCGAGGGTGCCGCTGGCCTGGAGGGCGAGGGTGTTGTTGGGCTTAACGATGAGGGCGAGGGTGCCGTTGGTGACGCCGACGCTGAGGCTGCCGACGGCGAGGATGGCGCTGGCTCCGTTGCTGGTGACGGCGAGGTCGCCGCCGGTGGTCTTCTTTAAGCCGAAGTTGCCGGTGAGCGTGACGAACTCGGCGATCTGGGCGGTGAGGCCGATGACGTTAACGGTGGTGACGCCGGTCAAGACGTTGATGGGGGCGTTAACGGTGGTGCCGCCGATCGTGACGGTGGCGGTGAGGGCGACGTTGGCTCCGGTGTTGTTGTAGGAGACGCTGACGCTGGTGGCGGTGGCGGTGGCGAAGCCGCTGCCGAAGTTGAGGGTGGCGGTGCCGCTGGCTTGGAGGGCGATTTTTTGGTCGGGCTTGATGATGAGGCCGAGGGTGCCGCCAGTGACGCCGACGTTGATGAGGCCGCCGACGGCGAGGGTGGCGCTGGCGTTGCTGCTGACGATGATGAGGTCGCCGCCTGCGGTTTTCTTGAGGCCGAAGTTGCCGCTGAGGGTGACGAATTCGGCGATCTGGGCGTTGAGGCCGGTGACGGCGACGGCGGTGACGCCGTTCTGGACGTTGATAGGGGCGCTAACGGTGGTGCCGCCGATGGTGATGGCGAGGGTTTGGTTAACGTCGGCTCCGGTGTTGTTGTAGGCGACGGCGACGCTGGTCGCGGTGGCGGTGGCGAAGCCGTTGCCGAGGTTGAAGCTGGCGGCTCCGGTGGCTTGGAAGGCGATTTTTTGGTCGGGCTTGATGATGAGGCCGAGGGTGGCTCCGGTGACGCCAGCTTTCACGACGGTGCCGACGGCGAGCAGGGCGCTGGCGTTACTGCTGGCGATGATGAGGTCGCCGCCTGTGGTCTTTTTGAAGCCGAAGTCGCCGGTGATGGTGACGAACTCGGCGATCTGGGCGTTGAGGCCGGTGACGGCGATGGCGGTGACGCCGTCGTTGACGTTGATGGGGGCGGTGACGGTGGTGGCACCGATGCTGATGGTGGCGGTGGTGGCGACGTTAGCGCCAGTGTTGTTGTAGGCGACGGCGACGCTGGTGACGGTGGCGCTGGCGAAGCCGTTGCCGAGGTTGAAGCTGGCGGCGCCGGTAGCCTGGAGGGCGAGGGTTTGGTCGGGCTTGATGATGAGGCCGAGGGTGGCTCCGGTGACGCCTGCTTTGACGATGCTGCCGACATCGAGCAGGGCGCTGGCGTTGCTGCTGGCGATGATGAGGTCGCCGCCTGCGGTCTTCTGGAAGCCGAAGTTGCCGGTGAGGGTAACGAAGCCTGCGACCTGGGCGCTGAGGCCGGTGACGGCGATGGCGGTGACGCCTTTGTTGACCTTGATGGGGGCGTTGACGTTGACCGCGCCGACGGTGATGGCGGCGATGGTGTCAACGTTGGCGGTGGTGTTGTTGTAGGCGACAGCGACGCTGGTGGCGGTGGCGCTGGCGAAGCCGGTGCCGAGGTTGAAGTTGGCGGCGCCGTTTGCTTGCAGGGCGATCTTTTGGTCGGGCTTGATGATGAGGCCGAGGGTGGCTCCGGTGACGCCGACTTTAACGACGCTGCCGACGTCAAGCAGGGCGCTGGCGTTGGCGCTGGCGATGATGAGGTCGCCGCCCGTGGTCTTCTTGAAACCGAAGTCGCCGGTGATGGTGACGAAGCCTGCGACCTGGGCGGTGAGGCCGTTGACGACGACAGCGGTGACGTTGTTTTTGACGTTGAGCGGGGCGGTGATGGCGACGCCAGCGGGGGCGACGCTGAGGGTGTCGTTGATGTCAGCGCCGGTGTTGTTGTAGGCGACGCCGACGCTGGTGGCGGTGGCACTGGCGAAGCCGCTGCCGAGGCTGAGGGTGGCGCTGCCTGTGGCTTGCAGGGCAAGCTTTTGCGTGGGCTTGATGAGGAGGGCGACGGTGCCGTTGGTGACGCCTGCTTTGACGGCGGTGCCGACTTCGAGGACGGCACTGGCGTTGGCGCTGACGATGACGAGGTCGCCGCCTACGGTTTTCTTAAAGCCGAAGTCGCCGGTGACGGTGACGAAGCCACCGATCTGGGCGTTGAGGCCGGTGACGGCGACGGCGGTGACGCCGTTGAGGACGTTGATCGGGGCGCTAACGACGGTGCCGCCGATGTTGATGGTGGCGGTGGTGGCGACGTCGGCCCCGGTGTTGTTGTAGGCGACGGCGACGCTGGTAGCGGTAGCGCTGGCGAAGCCGCTACCGAGGCTGAAGCTGGCCGCGCCGCTGGCTTGCAGGGCGATTTTTTGGTCAGGCTTGATGATGAGGCCGAGGGTGCCGCCGGTGACTCCGGCCTTCACGAGGGTGCCGACTTCGAGCACGGCGCTGGCACTGCTGCTGGCGATGATGAGGTCACCACCTGTGGTCTTCTGGAAGCCGTAGTTGCCGGTGACGGTGACGAAGCCGCCGATCTGGGCGTTGAGGCCGGTGACGGCGACGGCGGTGACCCCGTTCTTAACGACGACTGGGGCGCTGACGGCGACACCACCGATGGTGATGGCGAGGGTTTGGTTAACGTCGGCTCCAGTGTTGTTGTAGGCGACGGCGACGCTGGTGGCGGTGGCGCTGGCAAAGCTGTTGCCGAGGGAGAAGCTGGCCGCGCCGGTGGCTTGCAGGGCGAGGGTTTGGTTGGGCTTGATGATGAGGCCAAGCTTGGCGGCGGTGACGCCTGCTTTGACGGCGCTGCCGACGGTGAGCTGGGCGCTGGCGTTGCTGCTGGCGACGATGAGGTCACCTCCGGCATTCTTTTGGAAGCCGAAGTCGCCAGTGAGGGTGACGAAGCCTGCGACCTGGGCGTTGAGGCCATTGACGGCGATGGCGGTGACGCCTTTGGCGACGTTGATCGGGGCATTAACAACGACGGCTCCAACGGTGATGCTGGCGCTGGTGGCGACGTTGGCGGTGGTGTTGTTGTAGGCGACGGCGACTCCGGTCGCAGTGGCGGTGGCAAAGCCGTTGCCGAGGTTGAGGATGGCGCTGCCGGTGGCTTGGAAGGCGATCTTCTGGTCTGGCTTGATGATGAGGCCGATGGTGGCGCTGCTGACGCCGACTTCGACGACGCTACCGACTTTCAGAGAGGCGCTGGCGTTGGCGCTGGCGGCGATGAGGTCGCCTCCTGTGGTCTTTTTGAAGCCGAAGTCGCCGGTGATGGTGACGAAGTTGGCGATCTGGGCGGTGAGGCCGGTGACGGCGATGGCAGTGACGCCGTCGTTGACTAAGATAGGGGCGCTGATGCCTGCGGAAACGCTGGTGATGGTGGTGTTAACGTTGGCGCCGGTGTTGTTATAGGCGACGCCGACGGCAGTGGCGGTAGCACTGGCGAAGCCGTTGCCCAAGCTGAGGCTGGCGGCACCAGTGGCTTGCAGAGCAATCTTATCCGTGGCGGTGATGATGAGGCCGATGGTGGCTCCAGTGACGCCGACGTT
>JANOAR010000290.1:0-66871 GCA_031411235.1 Verrucomicrobiota bacterium
CTTTGCAGCAGAGCTTCACTTCCTGGCCTTCGTGGGTGAAGACGTAGGGCTTGCCCATATCGCCACCGAGCTTGTCACCAGAGATGAGGCACTTGGTGATGGACTTGGGGAAGAGCTTGGGAGCTGTGTCCGCTGCGTTAAGGCAGAGGGCGGCGAGGGTGAAGGCGAGTGTCAGTATTTTTTTCATGGTCGTATTGAATTGTGGTTTTACAGGGTCTGCGATTGATGAACGACAGGCGTGCGCAGACCGGTGCGCGCTGCCGTTTTGCCAGATGGCAAAGGGATGGCTAAAGTTAGTTGAGCTTGGCGAATCAATTGAAAGTGCAGAAAACAGCCAAGCAGGCGGTTCAACGCCAGTAATCCGCCAACCCCTCGACATTTGATGAAACTTGTTTTGAACCACATCAGCCAGCCCACCTCGTCAGGTCAGATGACAAGCAAGAAGGCGCAGCCGAGGCATGGTTTCATGCCTCAAAGCTGCGCCTTCAATGTCTGGCACAATCAGTTCTATGGCTTGGCCTGGGCGATCTCGTCGAACACCCTCAGCGTGTAGCCGCCTTTGGTATCCTCGTTGCCTGCTCCTGTGGTGTAGAGCCAGTCATCGACCTCGGCGATGGGGATGTGCAAGTCGGCACCTCGCACGACCTTCTTCAAATCTGCCGGATCGTTGTCGAGCCTGCCGTGAATGAGCGTGTCGTCGATGTCCGTGACTCGCAGCCAGAGATACTCGCCCTTGTCGCCCTCTAGGATACGGCCTTTGACGCCGAAATACTGATCCTTTGCACGGGCTTTGAAGGCCGCTATAAACGTCGGCCAATTTGCCTTGGCTTCGGCCTGTGCGGCCTGGAGTTTTGGGTCGTCGTCGTCGATGGTTACTTTGCTATCAGCAGCAGCGGCCAAGCCGGCAGGCACGAGGTCGTGCAGGGGATCATCGCTTCTGAGATGGCCCAGTAGGGTCTTGTCGTTGAGGTGAAACTGATCCGTGTCTGGGCTGTAAATGGCGAGCGTGTCTCTCCTCACGAATTGCGCGATGATCTGGCTGACCTGCTGATAAACTTTGCGCAGGTCGGCTTTGTCATCCTTTTCGAGCCAGTCCACCGACAACCATGCGCGATGCTCACGAATCGCACCGCCGAGTGCAGGCAGTTTCACTTCATCGGCGAGCTTGTCGCTATCCGTAAAGTAGGACTCGCCCACGCTGTTGATGGCAAACTGTCCGTTCGCTGTCTTGACCACGAAGGAAGGCGGCTTGGCCGTAATGGCGTCCTCTGGAACTTCGGTGCCCAATGCCTTGGAAACCGCGTGTGCCACAGCAGCGGCATCAAGGGTGCGCGGTTCGCCAAGTAGCAGCACCAGCGAGATGAGGCGCTGCGATTCGGCTTGGGCAGGCGGAGTGGTTGGAGTTGCCGCTGGGGGTGCGACAGTTGTGTCTTCGGCTTGAAGCGATGTGCCCGCAAGGAAGCCGAATGCTGTTACAAGAGCAACGCATTGAAGGCGTAGCGACGATAAGCTGGATGAAAGTTTCATTAGCGATTGAGGAGTTGGAGGATTTGGGACGCGATGGATTGGTGATGGCTGCGGCCGTAGCTGCTGTGCGGGTAATAGCTGCGACCACGATAAGTCGGGGCATAAACGGGATAGTCGTTGTAGTAGCCGTTGTAGTAACCAACGCGGGGATCGTAATGATCAAAGTTGCGGCTGGAGGAGTGACCACTGGAGTGACCACTGGAGTGACCGCTAGAATGCCCCTGGTAATGGGAGTTGTAGTGGTGGGTGGAGCCGTGGTGGTGCTTGTCTTTAGCACTTGCTGGCAAGGCTACGGCAAAAAGCCCGGCGCAGATGCACAGGGCAGGCCAGTGCAAAAGTTGATGTGAAGGGTGGATTGATTTCATAGGATTAGAGTTTTGTATTTTGCGAGGGATGTTTCCCTCACCTGCCTGATACTATGCGGTTGCTTGCCCCTTCACTATGGGGTGTAACCCCAACGCTGAAATGCAGGCAACCAACCGTGTGCCCGAGGGCATCGCGTGGTTTGGCTCAGCGTTACCGCCCATGCGGGACTATCGGCAGAGCTGTCGAGGTCTTTGGCTTTCCAAGCGCCGAGGCTGGTTTGCAGTTCAGGATTGGCCACAGTGGCAGCCGTGCGTTCACCGCCTTTGGAGGCAGCAATCTCCGCTTCGTAAAAACGGACTTCAGGATTGGTGGCCAATGATTTGGCCACGATGGAGGAGATGCTGACGGACTCCGCATGGAGCGAACCGAGCATGGAGATAACGATGAGAGTTGAGCAGAAAAAGGGTTTCATGGAGCAAGGGATGGGTGGTTTGAAAGGCAGAGGTTCACGCGCACGGACTAGCACACGCTGGCAGCGCAAGGGCACAAAACGACCCGCGCAAACAGGCTGCATCATGGCAGCGCCGCACAGGTCAGGCAGGAACGCGAATCAAACGAGGAGCACCGTGGTTCGCAGGCACAGCAAGCCCATGGAGGCAAGCGGCGGTGGGCGTGCTGCATGGCGCTGCATCGCGTCGCGAGCCACCCGTTCAGGCAGGAAGGAGACTTCCTGTCACGGCACACATGCCGCAGTCACAGGTGCTACATTGAAGACCGTGCTACTGAGGCTGGACGCATCGCTGCTGCTGGCAAAGTGCAGCACATGATCGTCATCGTGATCATGTACGGCGATGCCAGTGACGAGCTTCGTGAGCCCCTCATGAACATGTTCGTGGTGGTCATCATCATGATGCAGCACGACATCAAAATGCCCACTATCGAAGACCACCTGCACCTTATGTTCATCGCTGATCGCCGCCCATGAAGCCAGTGCAGCGGGAGCGACTCCAGGGAGGCTGAGCCAATACACCAACGCCAGCAGCCAAGCGGCAAAGCGCGGGCGAGCGGAGGTAGCGGGCAGGTTCATGGCCGCCCATTATGGGGTGTTCCGTTTTGCGCAAGGCGCGTGAAGGAGAGAGGTGAGAAATGATGCCGGGTGCTTGAAGAGGCGCGGTTGGCTATAGTCAATAATGAGGCTGCTCATGCCGCTGCCGTCCTGCGCGGTGGCTCGCAACTCATAAGCGCCGCCTGACGGCACCTTGATCAGCAGGTCATAAGTCTCTGCCGTCGCCATCAGAAAGCGCCCCGGAGCCACCGGCTGCACATCCGTTCCGTCAGCGGTGATGATCTTCGCCGACCCACCGGCAAACTCGATGAAGTAATAAGTAGCTGTGCTGGCATTGACGAGACGCGCGCGCACCGTCTCCCCGGCCCTTGCTTCCAGCGTCTTTTCCACCTCGCCGTTCACCAGAAAATGCTTGTAGGCCACGTCCGACAAATCCATCGGCGGCATCCGCATCATCGAGCGGGTGAAGAAACTCTTGAGTTCCCCCGCCTGCCACGCACCGAACCAACTCTGCGCCGTGCCCTTCTTGATGCCCTGCCATTCACGGCCTGCGCGGAGCTGGGTCAGCACATCGAAGGGAGGCTCGTCGGTCTAGTCCGAGAGCACGGCCACCACGTCCCGATCCGTCTGGATGCGCTCGCCGCCTTTTGGCGAAATGACAATGCTCCCGTAAATGCCAAGCTGCTCCTGCAAGCTGCTGTGAGAGTGAAACCAGAACGTGCCCACCTGGCGCAGCCGGAAGCGATACTCGCGCGTCTCGCCGGGCATGATAGCCGTCATGGTCACATGCGGCACACCATCTTGATCATTGGGCACCAGAAGTCCGTGCCAGTGGATGGAGGTTTCTTCCTTCAAGTCATTGCGCACTCGCAGCACCGCATCATCGCCTTCCACGAATCGCAGCGTCGGGCCTGGCAGGCTGCCATTGATCGTCATTGCTTTTTGTCCGCCCTTGTCCGGGCCATCGGTCTGCGCGAGCACCAGATCATAATTCACGGTCTTAGCCCATAATGCCGGCGAAGCGGACAGAAGGACGAGCCACACGAGAGCGGAGATAGAATAGGAGCGCGTGATTGGAGTTGTTTGAGGTGGGTGAAAAGGCGTCACGGCGGCACCGCCAAGGGATGCCGCCGTGAGGTGAGGATCGGTCTTTCTACATCTTGGCGTGCTCCGCAGCGGACATGCCGGGCATGGACTGTTTCTGCGTGCGGGTGGTGCAACTGCTCACTGCGATGAGTGTGACGGCTGCAAGGGTGATGGCGATGAGTTTGGTCATGGTCGTTTGTGGTTTGTGTTTGTTTGGTGTCCGGCAGATTTGAGTGCCGGGAAATGATGGTGTGATTATTTGTGCCCCGAGTGCTGATGCCGGGCCTCCACAGCCGCAGGTGGTGGGCCGTCGCGAAACTCCGCGTGTTGCACCCGCCCGCCTGCATGGCTGATCCAGCCACCGACACCCATGCTGGCGGCGGCGAGGGCCAGCGTCGCCAGCGCCAGCGGCATGGCTGTCTTGGGCTTCCATTTTGGCACGGCGAGCGCCGCCCCGGCGACAAGCGTCAAGGCATAGTAGATGTAGATCGCGCTCTCTGCGCGCTCCATGTGGACATCGAGCCATCCCCGGCCCGGTTCATCGGCGATTTCGCGCACGGATTTGTAAGCTTGCTGTCCGAGAAACAGCACCGGATAGGCGGCTGCCGTGCTGACCAGGACGACGGCCAGTGCCACGATCTGCGCCGGCCTGCTTTTCAGGATGACGGCAAGAATGAGGGCGAAAACTCCAAGCCCGACGCCCATGACGGGCACATGATTGAAAATGGCGTGGAGATATTCAGGCTTCATGGTGGGGTTTGGTGGTGGTTCATCGAGCGGTGAATTTCTCGATGAAGATCAGGACGCCGATCAGGACGAGCACCATCACGGCGACGAGCGCACCGCGCGGGATGTGAAGCACGTCGGGCAACGTGAGCTTTCCAAGTTCGCCCCACGTCTCGACGGTCTTCTTCAGCCTCTCGGACAGCTCGGCGTAGAGCCATGAGCCGGCGACGAGGCCGGCCATGCCGAAGAGCGCGTCCCAGCTTCCCTGGCCGAGAGCGGCGGCGGCGGTGCCGGGGCAGTAGCCGATGAGTCCGAAGCCTGCGCCAAAGAGGAGCCCGCCGATGATGTTCGCACCCAGCCTCGTCGGCTTGAGGTGCAGGTTGACCTTCGCGAAGTGGTGCAGCGTGAAGACACCGACCATGCCGACGATCACGGCGGTCATCATGACTTTCACGACAGTCCAATCCTGAAGCAGAAGCTGGCCGATGAGGATGTGGTAGGTGCCGACGCCCCCTTTTTGCAGCAGGAAGCCGAACGCGAGTCCGAAGATCACGCCGCTGACGACCTTGCGCACTGGCGCGACCATCCGCCCCTCGGCGACCCTCGATGCTTTGACGGCTGTGCCTGGGTCGATCATGGGTCAGGTGTGGAACAGGAGCATCGCAACGGAGATGCCGCCGATGAAAAAGCAGAGCACCGAGATCCATGATGCGACATTGAGTTGAAGTGTCCCGGAGATGCCGTGGCCGCTCGTGCAACCACCCGCGAGCCGCGCACCGAAGGCCATGAGCACGCCGCCGCCAAAGGCAACCGCGCCGCGCAACGCGATGCTGTCGCCAAACCGCGCGCGCCACATTTGCGGCAGCCATTCGTCCATCACGCCGCCGCCGGTGAGGGCTGCGACGGCGGCACCCGCGATGGTCGCGAGGACGAAGACGAAGCTCCAGTTCACGGTCGGCGGCTCGGCTTTGAAATAGGCGAGTTCCTCGGTGTGCCGCCGCGCGAAGAGTTTGCCGATGAACCCGGCGACGGTCGCGTAAAACGACGAGGCACCGATCGGCTCGTCGGAAAAATAAAACGTCAGCCAGGAGAGCACGCCGATGCCCGCTCCGACGAGGTAAGGCGACCACGCCGGGCCGGGATAGCTGTGCGCGTCGAGCGCTGGATCGGCGGCGAACGCGGTCAGCGGAAAGAGCGTGAGCAAGGCCAGCCCTCCCGTGACCACACGGCGGTTCATGCGGCTCGTGTTCATGGCATTTCCCCCTCAATCGGGAACCCCTTTTTCTTCCACGCCTGCCAGCTTCCTGGCACGTTGCTCACGTTGGTGAAGCCTTCCTGTTTCAAGATGCTCGCCACGATGCTCGCGCGGTAGCCGCTGTCGCAATACACCGCCGTCGGGCGCGAGGGATCCAGCTCGTCGATCCTGTCGCGCACCTCGGGAACGAAGAGATGCCGCGCACCAGGGATGTGGCCGCTCTTCCACTCGCCCGGGGAGCGCACGTCGATGAGTTGCAGCCGATCTCCCGCCGCATGGATTTCGTGAACGGTCATCTGCCCGACTTCGGCGAGTTCAAAGCCGGCGTTGTCCCACGCTCTCATGCCGCCGACGAGATAACCGGCGAATTTCGTGTAGCCGGTGCGGATGAAGAATTTCACGATCTCGTCGAGTTCGCTGTCGCTATCGAGCACGAGCAGGATCGGCGCATCGGGATCGAGCAGCCAGCCGGCCCAGATCGAGAGCATCGGCGAGCCACCGATGTTCAGCGCAGCGGCGATGTGACCGCCGCCGAAGGCCAGCATCATTCGCGTGTCGATGAGCACGCCGGCCTTTTCGTCCACCGCTTTCCTGAACGCTGTCGGCGGCAAGCCGGGAACGCGCGGAAGATTGCCGAGAATCTCCGGCCCCTTGGCGTTTACCTTTTTCATTAGCGGGTAGTATCTCGGCACCGGCGGCGGGGTGCTGAGCGCGTAGTCGGTGAATGATTTCACGTCCTGAAATTGCAGGAACGGATTGAAGCGCCGCTCGTAACCAATCGCACTTTCGAGCCGGTCGCCGATGTCCGCGCCGCAGGGCGAACCGTGGCCATGCGCGGGGTAGATGATGACGCTGTCAGGCAGGCCGAGGTAAAAATCGTGCAGCGTGTGAAACTGCTGCACGGCAAGTTTCGCACTCTCGTCTTCGCCGAGCAGATCGGGCCGGCCCGCCGAGCTGACGAAGAGCGAATCGCCTGTGATGACGCCCCACGGCACATCGGCGAGCTCCTTGTCCGCGAGCAGATAGGAGACGTGCTCTGGCGTGTGGCCCGGCGTGTGCTTCACCGTCATGATGGTCTTGCCGATCGTGAATTGGTCACCGTCATTGAGCTTCTCGTGATCGAAGCCATAGCGTGCGCCGCCTTCGTGGCTGACGAAGATTTTCGCCGACACGACTCGCGCACATAGTTCGCGCGAGCCACTCACCAAATCGGCGTGGATGTGCGTCTCGAAGATGTGCGTGATCGAGACCTGCTTCTCTCGCGCCAGCTCGACGTATTTGTCCACGTCGGGCGTCGGATCGAAGACGGCGGCGACGCCGTCGCTGTCATCGCCGACTAGGTAGGAAAGCTCAGCGATGCCTTCAGTCAGGATGCGTTCAAAGACGAGTGCCATGGTGTTGCTTCCGATTACGGTTCAGCGTCGAGTTGCTTCGGATGGACGCGCTCCAGGATCGCGAGCGCGATGGCGATGACGACCGCGAGCCCGCCCGCCCACAGCCACGGCGGGGTGCCGGTGAATTGCGGCAGCGTGACTTTCCCAAAGTCGGCCATCGACTTGATTATCGGCTGCAACGCCGAGAACGCAGCGACATAGATGCCCGCGCCGACGAACATGCCTAGCACACCGATCATCGCGTCGCGCCGACCTTCGCCGCACGCGGCGACGCTTGTGCCGGGGCACAGTCCGAAGATTGCGAGTCCCACGCCGAAGAGCACCCCGCCGACAATGACGCGCGCCAGCGAGGCCGTCTGAATGTGAATCTCTGCCGCGCCCATCGCGACCAGCGCATGGACGCCGATCGTGCCGACCGCAATCGCCGTCGCCATGATCTTCATCACGGTGAAATCCTTGAGCAGGAACTGGCCGAGGATCTTCTGGAACTTCGCGACCTGCCCTTTTTGCAGCAGGAATCCGAAGACGATGCCGGTCACAAGACCGAGCACGAGTTTGAGTGGTTCATCAAACATGGCTACGGCCCTCCTTACCATAAATCAGGAACGCCACGGCCATGCCGGCAATGCCCATCACCGGCGCAAAAATCCAGCTTGCCAGCGCGAGCTGGAGCACCCCGCTGATCGCATGCCCGCTCGTGCAGCCCTGCGCGATGCGCGCGCCGAGCATCATGACCAGTCCTCCCACAAACGCGCCGACATATCGCACCCTCGGCGAATCGCCGAACCGCGAGCGCCAGAGCGGCGGCACCTTTTCCTCCGGCGCACGATCGCCCGACAGCTTCGAGCTGGCATAAGCGCCGATGAGCACGCCGACGACGAGCATCCATTCCCAGTCAATCTTTGGCGACTTGTTGTCCTTCGCCTTCGCGTCCAGATACGGCTGCGCGATCCGCGGCGCGGCAGCCTGCTCGGTGAGCGCGGCGCTGTATTCAAAGGCCGTGGTGATGCCGATGGGCTTGTTCGCCGTGGCGAATGTGAGCCAGCTCAGCACGCCAATACCAGCGCCGACGAGATACGGCGACCAGGCTTTCATGCGTAGTGGATTCATGGGGTTGCTTCTTTGCTTGATGCTTGACCATGGAGAGGACTCCTTGTTCTCGCTATGCGGTATTCACCCCAGGAAAGTCCAGCCGCGCCACGCCGATGCGCTTATCCGCCATGCCATAATAGACATCGAAACGGCCCAGCAGGCCGAGATCATCACGCCGATCAATCGCCGTTGGAAAGACGACATTGGGCACGATGCCCTCGCGTTCTTGATGCAGCTCCGGCGTCAGAATTGGTTCGGGCGAGCGATAGCGGATTAGATGTGGCTGTTTCTCATCCAGCAACAGAAGTCCTGCGGAGTAACTCAGCTTGCGGCCAGAACTAAGTTTGCTCAATGCCTCACACACCCCATGATAAAGGAACAGCCAGCCGTGCGGCGTTAGAATCGGTGGAGTGCCACCGCCGATTTTCAATTGCTCCCAAGCCGCGACCGGACACGCCAGCCGCCGATGCGAATCGAAATGGCAGAGATGATGATGTTCCGTGCAGATCTCTTTGACCAATGAGTGATAGGAAATCCAAATGCTCTCCCGCAAGATGTCCATCACGCGAGGATAGTGGCAGTGCAGCGTTTCGTCTGGCCCTGTGCCAGGGAATAGCGGACGATGGACCAACGCCATCGCAGGGTTTCCATCGGGATCGGAGATAGCGACGGGAAAGAGCAAGGCGTCTTTGTTGGCGACATCATTAAAGTCCACGCCCTCATACGGCATGAAGGTCGCCAAGCCCAAGCGATCCCAGTGCAACAAATCATCCGACATGGCCAACGCGATGCGCGGCCCGCGAACTGACAGCGCTGTGTAAGTCATCACATACCGATCCAGCGGCACGATGAAAGTGATGCGCGGGTCTTCGCAACCACCGCCATCGGGTCGCAATTCATATTCAGTGGCTGGCTCCAGCGCAATGCCCAGCCGCTCCACGCCCACGGGATCGCCCGCCTCGTTGAAGCGCACGCGCGCGATGCCAATGCGTGAGAAATTCCCCTGCGCGACCAAACGGGGAAAGAGATAGAGCTGCCCATCGCGACCGCGCGCCGATGCCGGATTCAACACGCCACCCACCTCCAGCGGATTGCCTAGCTCCGGCTCCATCACCACGCCGAGGCGCTGCAATTGGAATGTATGAACCGCAGTTAGTGGCTCCATGACTTCGTTAGTGGTGCTTGTAGAAGCATCACGATAACACACGGCCCCGCGCGCTGTGACACCGCCGAAGCATTTTGAAATTGCTGGAGGCATTCGTCACCGCAAGAATAGAATGTCTGCCCATCACGCTCGGCATGAAGCGCGCTGTCTGGATTGACGGTCATGCCGCAGATGGGGGCTCGCACACTCATCGCCTGCTCTCCTCACGCACTTTGATCGCGCAGCAGCAGGCGACGAGGCGATGCATCCGTTGGGGCGTGAGGAAATGAGTTATCATGGGTCGCGATGGCCGCACCGCCCTTGCACAGGAGATGTCCGCCGAGACTAAAGCCCGCCCGCGTCCTTCACGATGGGGTGTAACCCTACCGCGAGGGGCCACGCTGCGCGGGGTATAGGCATTGCAGGAGTTTCATTCCGTAGCAGCGCCTTTCCGGGTCGTGTTTCAGTCTCTGTAAGCATAAATCAAACCCGCCCTTGACCATTCAAGCTCGTCGGCGAGTCTTGCCGCCGCTTCACCCATGAAACGCTTCTGGCAAATCATCACACTCGTCTTGCTCGCACTCATGGTGCCTGCTTCGGCGTGTTGTTTGATGCCTGCAAAGGAGTTCAAGGTGTGTGATTGCCAGTGTGCCCACGATGTGCACGACGAGGCTCCTGCTCTCCCTGATACCTGCCCTAGCGACACCATTGCGCACAGTCAGGTGCCTGCGCTCATCGCCATTCCTGCGATGCAGATGCTTGAGCTGGCCGACGTCATCCACGCGATGATGCGCTTGAATGAACTGGCTGCGACGACTGCCGCGCCAGTGCCTTTGATGACCACCGCGCCGCCGGAGATGCGGGTGACATGGGTCTTTGTGAGGCGTGCGGCATTGCCTGCGCGTGCTCCTGCCGTGCTGGCCTGATGTTCCGTGCGCTACGCCGCCTTGATGGGCGGTGAATGAATGCGCCGGAGTGATGCACACCCGATCAGCGGTGTCGTCTGCCTGCCTCGTTCCGAGGCTGCTTCATGCCTGCTTCTGCCAACTCAAACCTGTTTCCATCATGCGCTCCATCATCTTTTCATCCTTGCTTCTTGCAGCTATGTCCACGCTCACAGCGGCGGACACGAAACCTGCTGCCAGTTCCATCTCAGAACTCGTTTCCCGCACGCTCGCGGCCAACCCGGAGATTCGTTTCTACGAGGCGGAGATCGCGACGGCGAAGGCCACCCGCAGCGTAGCGGGCAGGCTGTCGAATCCTGAACTCAGCCTCGAAGTCGGGCAGAACCGCGTGTCATCGGCAGACAGCCGCTCGAATGGCCTCGCGTTCTCCGCCGCGCTTGCACAGCCCATCGAATGGCCGGGCAGGCTGGGTCTGCGCAAAGCCATTGCGAATCGCGACATCGCGCTCGCGGAGCTTGGATTGGAGCGCTTCCGTTTTCATCTCGCTTCGCGGGTGCGGGTGCTGGCTTACACGCTCGCTTCGCAGCAAGAAATCTCCGGCGCGGCCAATGAAGTCGCATCACGCTATGCCTCGTTGCGCGAGGTGATGGTGCAGCGCGAGCCTGCGGGCATCGCGCCGCAGTTGGAGATCGTCACTATCGAGGCGGCGGCGCTTGTCGCGGAGTCGCGCGCCGCAACAGCCGCTGTGGCGGTGCAGAAGGCGCTGCTGGAGTTGAATCAACTCATGGGCCGCCGTGCTGACACGCCCTTGGTGGTTAAGCGGGCCGCGTTTG
The DNA here is from genome assembly GCA_031411235.1 of Verrucomicrobiota bacterium. Lineage (GTDB taxonomy): Bacteria > Verrucomicrobiota > Verrucomicrobiia > Verrucomicrobiales > Verrucomicrobiaceae > JANOAR01. The sequence goes on from JANOAR010000290.1 coordinate 11,335, forward strand.
ACATGAAGACAGCACCCTCGCTCGATTCACTGCTGGGGACGGCGATGCAAAATCACTACGACCTGCGCATCCGCCGCGCCGAGTTGGAGCAGCAGGGCTTCAAGGTCGAACTCGCCAAGAACGAGCGCTATCCCACCTTCACCGTCGGCCCGTTCGTGCAAGTGCAGAACACGAGAAGCCTGGAGGATCAAACCGTCGCAGGCATCGGCATCTCCTTCCCGCTGCCGTTTTGGAAATCGGGCAAAGCCGAAGTCAGCACCGCTGAGGCGCGGCAGGTGCAGGCGCAGGCCACGCTCAGTGTGGCACAGCGGGAAGTGGAGCGGCAGGTCACGGAGTCCATGCTGCTGTTCAAAACGCAGCAGTCGCGCATCGTGCTCTGGAAGGGCGATGCCATCGCCAAATTCAGCGAGGCGGCAGCGCTGGCGGATCGCCACTACCGCCTCGGCGCGGTGCCGATGAGCACCTTCGTCGAGCTTCAGGACAAGTATCTCGAAGCCGTCGAGTCCATCAGCGAAGCGCAGTCCCAGGCACTCGAAGCCGCGCTCATGCTGGAAGAACTCACCGGCACACCCGACAGCCTTATCACCCTCGCCACACCGAAACCTTAATTCACATCCATCATGAAAATCATCCTTATCACCCTGCTCATTCCCATCGCCGCATCACTCAGCAGTTGCAGCGAATCCAGCGCCAGCCCAAGCCATACTGCCGCACCCGCGCCCGAAAATGGCGCACAGTTCAAGGAGGGCAAAGGTGTCGCCCTCACCACGCTGATGATGAAATCCATCGGCATGCAAACCGCCGAGGTCGCGGAGGAAAAAATCGCACCCAGCTTCACCATCGCCTTGCAGGCCATGCAGCGCGGCACCGAGGCCAGCGGCTGGCTCACAGCAGCACAGGCCGCGCGCGTGCAGCCCGGCATGGAGGTCGAACTTGGTTCCGCCAAAGGCAGCGTGCTCCGCATTGAAAAGGCACCGTATGTCACGCTCGGCGACTTTGAAGTCACCGTGCAAACCGCCGCCAGCATTGATGCAGGTAGCGCCATCAACGCTACCTTCCGCTTTCCCGCTGGCGATGCCGTGACCGCGATTCCGAAAGCTGCGCTGCTCACCACCGCCGAGGGCACCTTCGTCTATGCGAAGAACGACGAGTTCTATCTGCGCACCCCCGTCAAAGTCGGCGCGGCGAGCGGCGAGCATGTCGAGATCACCGATGGCCTCTACACCGGCGATGAGATCGTCACCACGCCCGTCATGTCCCTCTGGCTCGCCGAACTGCAAATCCTGCGCGGCGGCAAAGCCTGCAACTGCGGCCACTAGCACGCCATGCTCGGCCATCTCATCACTCTCGCCATGCGGCAGCGTGCCGCCGTGCTGCTCGCCACGCTCGTGCTCATCGGCATCGGCTCGTGGTCGGCCATCCATCTGCCGATTGATGCCGTGCCGGACATCACGAACCCGCAGGTTCAGATCAACACTGCCGTCTCCGCGCTCGCTCCCGAGGAGATCGAAAAGCTCGTCACCTTTCCCATCGAAAGCGAAATGGCTGGCCTGCCACAGATGACGGAACTGCGCTCGCTGTCGAAGTTCGGCCTCTCGCAGGTCACGATGATCTTCCACGACGACGTGGATCTTTACCGCACCCGCCAGCTCGTCACCGAGCGCTTGCAAGCCGTGCTTGATGAACTGCCACCCGGCCTCTCGCCAAAGCTCGCACCCGTCGCCACCGGCCTCGGCGAAATCTTCTACTACGGCCTCGACTACAGCGACGACGCAAAGACCAAGCCCCCCACCCGCGAGGCGCAGCTCATGGAGCTGGCGCAAATCCAGGAGTATCAGGTGAAGCCGCTTCTGCGTGGCACACCCGGCGTTGCGGAGGTGAACACCAGCGGCGGCTACCGCAAACAAATCGTCATCCAGCCCGATCCCGCACGCCTCGCCGCGCGCGGCCTCTCGCTCGACATGCTGGCGGAGATCGTCGAGCAAAACACCCGCAACGCAGGCGGCGGCTACGTTGAGATCGGTGGCGAGCAGTTGATCGTCCGCGCCGCCAGCCGTGTGAACGACATCGAGCAAATCCTCGCCATCCCGCTCAAGTTCGCGGGCGGCGTGAAGCCCATCCTCATCAGCGATGTCGCCACCGTCAGCATCGGCAGCGCCTTCCGCACCGGAGCCTCCACCGACGATGCCAAGGAAGCCCTCATCGGTGCCACCATCATGCTTGCGGGTGAAAACTCACGCCTTGTCGCGCAGGCGGTGCGTGCCCGGCTCGCTGAAATCCAGCCCAAGCTCCCGCACGGCGTCATCATCCGCACGCTCTATGATCGCAGTGACCTTGTCAGCCGCACCATTGCCACCGTGGAGAAGAATCTGGCCGAGGGCGCATTGCTCGTCGTCGTCGTGCTCTTTGCGCTGCTCGGGAACTTCCGCGCCGCCTTCATCGTCGCGCTGGTCATTCCGCTTTCCATGTTCATCGCCATGACCGGCATGGTGCGCTATCACATCAGCGGAAACTTGATGAGCCTCGGTGCCATCGACTTCGGTCTTATTATCGACGGTGCGGTCGTGATGGTGGAAAACATCGTGCGCCGTCTTGGCGAAAAGCAGCATGCGCTGGGCCGCAGACTCACCGTCATCGAGCGCGCCGAGGAAGTGCTCAAGTCCGCCAAGGAAGTCGCCAGCCCCATGTTCTTCGGTGTGCTCATCATCACCGTCGTCTATGTGCCCATCCTCGCGCTGCAAGGCATCGAGGGGAAGATGTTCAAGCCCATGGCGCTCGTCGTCATGCTCGCGCTCGGCGGCTCGCTCGTGCTCGCCGTCAGCTTGATGCCGGTGCTGTGCTCCTACCTGCTCGGTGGTAAGATTGATGAGAAAGACAACTGGCTTGTCACCTTCACCAAGCGCCTCTACACCCCGCTGCTGCACTTCGGCCTGCGCTTCCGCCTGCTCATCGTGCTGCCCATGCTCGTTTTGTTCGGCTCCTCGCTGTGGGTGCTGTCGCGCATGGGTTCCGAGTTCATCCCGCAGCTCGACGAGGGCGACTTTTCCTTCCAGTTCATCCGCAGCAGCAGCGCCGGGCTTTCCTCGTCGCTTGATTTGCAGAAGCAAAGCGAGGCCGTCATCCGCCGCGACTTTCCCGAGGTGAAGGAAATCTTCTCCCGCATCGGCACCGCCGAGATCGCCACCGATCCCATGAACCCCAACGTGGCCGACACCTATCTCATGCTCGCCCCGCGCGAGACGTGGCGCACAGAGGATGGCAAACCCATCACCAAAGAACACCTCGGCGAACTCATGCGGAAGGCGCTGCTCGATCAAGTGCCCGGCCAGAACATCCTCGTCACCCAGCCCATCCAGATGCGCTTCAACGAGATCATGGCCGGAGCACGCGCCGACCTCGTGTGCAAAGTTTTTGGCGACAGCTACGACGAACTCGAACGCCTTGCCGGAGAAGTCCGCTCCGTCATCGGCGGCATCCGTGGCGGCGGGGAGACGGAGTTCGACAGCATCGGCAAGAACCCCATGATTGAGATTCAGCCCGACCGCGAAGCCATGCGCAAGTTCAACGTCCACGCCGACGAATTGAACCGCCTCATCGGAACTGCGCTCGCCGGAACCGAGGTTGGCATGTTCATCGAAGGCAACCGTCGCAGCCCCATCGTCGTCCGCCTCGGCGAAGACCGCCGCAGCGACCTCGAAGGCATGAAACGCCTCGCCTTGCGCACCGAAGACGGCGGCATGTTGGCGCTCGGTCAAGTCGCCAAGATCGTGCTCGTGCCGCAGCCCGTGCAGATTGCCCGCGAGGACGCGCAACGCCGAGTCAGCATCCTCATCAACGTGCGTGGTCGCGACACCGAAGGCTTCGTCGAAGAAGCCACACGCCTCATCCGCGAGAAGGTTACGTTCCCCGATGGCTACTACTTCGAGTTCGGCGGCCAGTTCAAGAACCTGCAAGAAGCCAAGGCCCGCCTCAGGATCGTCGTGCCGCTCGCACTCACAGTGATCTTCGTGCTCATCTTCCTCAGCTTCGGGTCATTGCGACAAGCCACGCTCATCTTCATGTGCGTGCCGCTCGCCGTCACGGGCGGCATCTTCGCCCTGCATCTACGCGGGATGCCGTTCACCATCAGCGCCGGCGTCGGCTTCATTGCTTTGAGCGGCATCGCCGTCTTGAACGGCATCATGCTCATCAGCTTCATCAACCAACTGCGCAGTGAAGGCCGCGACCTGCGCGAGGCCGTCGTCGAAGGCACGCTCACCCGCCTGCGGCCCAAGCTCATGACCGCCCTCGTCGCCAGCCTCGGCTTCCTGCCCATGGCGATTGCCACCGGCGCGGGCGCGGAAGTCCAGCGCCCCATCGCCACCGTCGTCATCGGCGGCATCCTCACCTCCACTTTCCTCACGCTGCTCGTTGTGCCTGTGCTCTACGACTGGATCGAACGGAAAACCAAACCCACAACAAACACACCATGAAAACACTGCTGAACATCCTCATCATTGCCGCCCTCGCCACCACGTCCGCCTTTGCCGATGCCAAAGTCAAAGCCGGCCCCCGCAAAGGCCTCCTCCTCGAACTCGGAGGCAAGCAAGCCGAGTTCTTTGTCGAGAAAGACCGCAGCATCAGTATCGCCGTCTATGACGCCGCGCTGAAAGCCCAGCCCGCCAGTACCGAAGTCATCACCGCCACCGCCGAAGCCCCCAGCGGCAAAGTGAAGATCGAGTTCGAGAAGAAAGGCGACCTCCTCGTCTCCAAAACCAAACTCCCCGAAGGCGAAGGCTACCAAGTCGTCCTCCAAGCCAAGTCCATCCCCGAAGCCAAGACCAAGAACTTCCGCATCAAGCTCCAAACCCACACCTGCAAAGGCTGCGGCAACGCCGAATACGCCTGCACCTGCGACGAGTGAGTGAGCTTCAAGCGGCGGCCTCACCAGCGTGTCTTTCTCCACGTTGCCAGTATCGCCGCCACTGAATCTACGACCGCAAATTCACACCATGAAAGCAAAGCCACTGCTCATCGCACTCGTGCTCACTTTCTTGTTGAGCGTTGCCCAGCCCTCCTCTGCTTTATCGCCGAGCAAGGACCCGACCAGATGCCCGGCAAATAGTCGGGTGCCTACCCCGGACTGCTGAAAGAAACAAAGTGCGTGTGGTGAACGCGGAGGCGAAGTAAACTCACCGCCCATGACTCTTTCATTCCTTCGCAAATGGCATCGCTGGATCGGCTTTCTTGCAGAGCATCGAGTGCGAGTAGGCGTCGAAATGCGATTGCTCATCGCGCTATGCTGCCGGGATAACTTTACCTGCACAGAACGACGGAGGTTTTGCTGATGCCACCGCGAGCAATGATGAAGCGCGTGTTGCCTCGAACAGTCGTGGCGGTTGGGCTGGTAAGCTTCTTGAACGAGGTGGCTTCGCAAATGGCCGCGCCGCTCATCCCAATTTTGATGGCGACAGTGCTTGGGGCTGGGCCAGTCGCGCTCGGATTAGTGGAGGGCGCTGCCGACGCGGTCGCAAGTTTCCTCCAGCTTTGGTCGGGACGTTATTCGGATCGGCTGGGCGGCAAGCGCAAAGGGCTGACGCTTGTCGGCTATGGTTTGTCCACGATTGCGAGACCGTTGCTTGGCTTCGCCATCAACTGGCCGATTGTGCTGGTGTTACGCAGCCTGGATCGTGTGGGCAAAGGTGTTCGCGGTGCGCCGCGTGATGCGCTCGTGGCCGATGCTACGCCGCCTGAGATTCGTGGTTACGCCTATGGCTTTCAACGCGCCCTCGATTACAGCGGCGCGGTCGGCGGCAGTCTCGTAGCCGCGGCGGTTATAACGTGGTCATCCGCGAGTATCGCCCAGGTCATCATGTATTCAGCCATTCCGGGCGCACTGGTCATGCTGTTGCTTGCTGTGTTTCTGAAGGACACCGCCAAGCCGTCAGACGCTCCACGAAATAAATCCATGCCGCCGTTGCGCTGGGGTGGTTTGTCCCTGCCCGTGCGTCGCTTTCTTCAGGTGCTTGCGCTATTCACGCTCGCCAGCGCATCGGAGACATTTATTTTGCTGCGTGGCCACGAACTCAAGATGAGTCCCGTTCAGTTGCTCCTGATGTGGGCCTTGGTTTGTTTTATCCAATCAATCATGTCGCTCTTGGGCGGCAAGCTCGGAGATAAGTTCAACAAGGCCACCTTGGTGGCGATTTCCTGGAGCACGTTTGGTCTGAGTTTCATCGTGTTTGCCACCGTGACGAGCACGCCGGGCCTTTGGATTGCCGTGGTGATTTACAGCTTGTTTAGCGGGATGGGAGAAGGTGTGGAGCGTTCGCTCATCAGCGAATTATCCAGTGCAGCCCAGCGGGGAACGGTTTTCGGTTGGTTTCACATGATTACCGGATTGGCGGCGATTCCTGCGGGTTTGTTGTTCGGGATAATCTGGCAACATTTCGGCGCAGCCTTTGCGTTCGCCACTGCGGGCACGCTGGCTATCGGCGCGGCGGCGATTCTCGCGATTCACCTCTTGCCATTGCTGCGCCGCCAACCGCAGCCGTGATTGCGTTTGTCGTGAAGGAAAAGCAACGCAAACCTGTGTCCCCTGTCTCGTTTGGCAAAAGCTTGCGGGCATGTTTCTGAAGCAGTCACGCTTGTATGTCATGCAAACCCATGTGCTTGCTTGAAGCGGAAATAGAGTAATGTGAGGCTCCTATGACACCTTCCTTCCTTCGCAAATGGCATCGCTGGATCGGCTTTCCTGCTGGTATCTTTCTCATCCTCGTCTCGATCACGGGCGTGCTGCTGGCCTTCAATGAGTTCTTTGGCGAGGCCGAAGCGCAGCGTGAGGCCACTCGTGATCTCGTCTCGCCCGTGACCACCAGCGCGACGGATGCGAGCCTGGCGGAAGCACTCGCCAAGGCACGCGCCGCCGTGGCCGTGCAGGCACCGGGAGCGCCCATCGACAAGATCGAGTGGCAGTTCAAGGGCGACGCGCCCAGCATCGCGATCTTCACGGGCAAAGCCACTGGCGGCGAGGATCGGAAGTTTGTCTTCAACACCAAAACCGGCGTCATCGACAAGGTGGAAGCGTATGCGGACAAGCCCTTTCTCCTGCGCCTGCACAGCGGCGAGGCATTCGGCGATGGCGGGCTGGTGATGGCCATGTTCTGGGGGCTGGCGCTGCTGCTGCTCAGCGTGTCCGGTCTGTGGATTTACTGGCAGATGCGTCGGCGGAATGCCACGGGCTTGAAGAAAGTCTTCTGGCTCATCCCCTTGCTCCTCACCCCGTCGTCGCGCGCGGATTCGCCCTTCTACACCGATGATCCTGAGTTCTCACCTGGCTGGGAAATCAAAGCGGGATTCACTGGCGAGCACAACACCGGCGGCAGCACCTTGACCGATGTGCTCGACTGGAACTACGCCATCGTGCCGAACGTCCGCTTGAACCTCACGACTTACGGCAAGGACATCTGGCCTGCGGGCGGCGGCGATCATGAGTTCGGCTACGGCGACACGGAATTCAAACTCAAGTGGCGCTTCCAGGATGCTGATCCCAAGACCGCGAAACCATCGCTCGGCATCGCGCCCAAAATCTTTTTTCCCACGGCGGATCAGGATCGTGGCCTTGGCGATGGCGTCTGGCGTTTCCAACTGCCGCTTCAGTTCGGCAAGACCATCGGCAAGAATTATCACTTCGCCGAGGCTGGCTACCAGTGGGCCTTCGAGAGCGCCGCCACCGACACGGCCTACGGCGGCTACGGCCTGCTGCACAATTTCACCGATCACTGGGCCTTTGGCACGGAGCTGTTTGGCTGGGTGCCAGTGGATGACACACGGAACTGGCAGCTCGTGACCACGCTCGGCCTTGTCTATACCTTTAGCGCGCACTTCGCCATTAAAGCCAGCGTCAGCCACACGCTGCGCGACACTGACCACGGCGGGCCAAATCCAGCGAGCGTGTTTTATCTTGTCTTCAATTTCTAACCTTGCACTAGAGCGGCTGGCATGGGCTGGTCCATTCGCATGTTCACTGACGCCTGCATGAACTACTTCGTCGGCAACCACCGTCTCGCGCATGGACTCGGTGTCTGCTCGCCCGAGATCGAACGGCAACTCGTAGGCATCGAAGCCGAGGAGCTATCCGTTGTCGTTGTCGGTCACAAACCGCACAGTGTGTGCAAAGGCGAACCGCTCACCTGATGATCGAATCGACCGGAAACCAAAAGACAAACCACCAACAAACACACCATGAAAACACTGCTGAACATCCTCATCATCGCCGCCCTCGCCACAACATCCGCCTTTGCCGACGCCAAGGTCAAAGCCGGCCCCCGTAAAGGTCTCCTCCTCGAACTCGGGGGCAAAAGTGCCGAGTTCTTCGTCGAGAAAGACCGCAGTATCAGCATCGCCGTCTGTGACAGCGCGATGAAAGCCCAGCCCGCCAGCACTGAAGTCATCACCGCCACCGCCGAAGCCCCCAGCGGCAAAGTGAAGATCGAGTTCGAGAAGAAAGGCGACCTCCTCGTCTCCAAAACCAAACTCCCCGAAGGCGAAGGCTACCAAGTCGTCCTTCAGGCCAAAGCCACTCCCGAAGCCAAGACGAAGAACTTCCGCATCAAGCTCCAGCTCTACACCTGCAAGGAGTGCGGCAACCCCGAATACGCCTGCACCTGTGATGAGTGAGTTGAAGCGTCAGCCATGCCTCCGCCTCCCGACAACCATGAAGCCTATGACTACGCCGAGCGAGTGCGTGAGCGCTTGCCGAGGAGGTTGCAGGAGTTGCGGGAGGCGGAGCGACTGAGCATGTATGCCCTGTGGCAAAAATGCGGTGTCTCGCGGGATACCATCAGCCGCATCGAAGGCGGAGAAACCATCCCCGGTGTGCATGTGTTGGCACGGCTGGCCTGGGGCGTGGAGAAGACGATCACGGACTTCTTCAGCGGGATTGAGGATGAGTAACTTCGATTGGTAATCGAAGTGGTTTGGGAACGGGGAACTTCGATTGCCAATCGAAGCTACGGTGCGTCCTGAATGTCGGACTAACGCCCCACGCGGGGGCTGTGCTCCAATCACGGCCATCACACCCGATGCCCGCGATGAATCCACTCTGCCGCCCAACTCGCCCAATTTTGCCCCCAGAGACTGCTTTCCAGCCAGGAATGAGGCTGTTCCCCAGGAAAATAGCCGCCCCATTTCGTCCGGGGTGCTCCATGAGCGCGGCGGGGTGGCTACTCCGCCGCTTGGGGTGGCCCATCAGCGGCGCGGGGTGCTCCACGGCCCACTCATGGACGGCGGTCCGCCAGCCGGGGTGCTCCATCTCCGGCGCGGGGTGGCCTATCCGCCGTTCGGGGCGACTCCCCATTTCCCGGAGGGAACACCCCGGCGCATTCATGGAAGACCCCGCCTCAAGCATGGCGCACCCCAGCTGCACCAGTGAGCACCCCGCCGCAGCGAGTGGCCACCCCGAAGTAAGCATGAGGAACGGCTTTTCAGGTAGGGCGGCTGGTCCTCCAGCCGCCGTCAGCGGCGCGTTGCGGACAACGCGCCCTACCCTTGGCTCTCAGCCCTTCGCTCTCCGCACCAAATGAACTGGGACCAATCCACCTGGGATAGCGGCTTCTATGACCAGCAAACACCATCCGAATACTTTCAGTCCAAACCCAAACAACCAAACAAAGTGAAACGCACCAACTACTACCCCAGCCGTATCGGCGACCAAGTGAACTGGCTAGACAACTACTCCGTGAAACTCCCCATTCACGGCCCCACACTCGGCGTCATCGCCGCTGACATCACCGCCAGCGTGAACGACGCGAAATATGCCAACTACGTCCTTGGCACTTGGCTCAGTGCCGTGCGGAACTTCTCACCCTCCACCACCGATGCCGTGGATGACGTGCTCACCGGCGCAGGCACCGTGGCGATGGTGCTGCCCACCTTCACCGCGCCCGCCTTGCCCGCCGGCGTCACTGCCGCGCTACCCGGCACGTTGAATCGCATCTTTGCTCTCATCGCCAAGATGAAGCTCGCCTCGGCCATGACAGAGGCCATCGCCACCGACCTCGGCATCGTCGGCTCACAAGAAACCGAGAAAGCCGTTCCGAAGTTCATCACTGAGCTGGTGCAGGGCGCAGGTTGCCAATGCGTGAAGCACACGTTCTACAAATACACGCATATGGGCGTGTATATCGAAGGCCGTCGCGGCACGGGTGCCTGGGAGTTTCTCGCCATCGACACTGAAAGCCCCTACATCGACGAGCGCCCGCTGCTCGTGGCGGGAGTTCCCGAAGTGCGTGAATACCGCATGAGATTCTGGGATAAAGGCACCCCCAACGGCGACTGGACCGATGTGGTGAAGGTCACGGTGAGTCCGTGATGGCAAAGTAGTCGAGAGCTTTAGCTCGTCAGAACATCGCAACCCGCAAACCAACCTCAGCACGAGCTAAAGCTCGAAACTACTTTATGCCCTTCGATCCCGCCAAACCCGCGAACAACTCGCCGAACTCATCGGCAGAGATGCGCGGCCAGCTCACCAGTCTCAAAGCACTGATCGACGCCATCCTCACGATCACCGCCGCACAGGTGGATGGCGTGAACACACTGCCGCCCGGCAATCCAGCCAATGTGTCCCTCCAAGTCATCGGCAACACGCTCCACTTCACCTTCGACATCCCACAGGGCGAAATCGGCCCAACGGGTGAAGTGACCACTGCCGACATGAACAACGCGATCTCCAATGCCATCAGCGGCACGAGCAACAACACGAATGGCGTGGGCACGCTGGGCCAGAGCGCGGACTTCAATTACAACCAGAGCCAGATGCAGGACGTGCTGAACAAGCTCGATGAGTTCATCACCGCCGCGCGGCGGTGAATTTTCTCGTCGCTCCGAGCTGTGAGTGCTTCTGTCATGGCCTTGCTAATGATGCTTGTAGAAGCCGACGCCTTTGATGTCGTTCCATGAGGTGGTTTGATGGCAAAGGAAGCATTGATTGACCTCGGCCTTCTCCATGTGTGCGACGGTCATGGAGATCATCTTGAAGTGCATCATGTAATGGCTCGGTGGTGCCTGATGGCATTGCGCGCATGACTGCGAAAGCGATGAAGGATGGCGGAAGTCGGGAAGTGTCCACTTCGTCGTGCCGTGGCATTGCGCGCAGTCGTTGCCGAACAGGCCGCGATGCCGGTCTTTGGTCTGGTGGCATGTCGCGCAGTTAAGCAGCGACTCCTTGCGCTGAAGCTCTGGCACGAGCGGCGATGCGTCGCTTTGCTTGAGCCAGGCGACGAGCGCATCGCGTTTCTCATCGTGCGGGGCAGCGGTGTTCTGGACTTGTTTCAAACCGATGTGCGCAAGGGCGACGTGATCCATTTGGGTCGTGCTGGGGATGCGGCCCTGATGTTCGAGATGACAGGCGGAGCACGCGGCGATGTCGGCGTGGAACGCGCTTGGCTGGCGTGCGAGGACGGCCTTGTTGTCGGCATGACAGACGATGCAGTTCTTTGCTTCAACGCCCTTCACTGGCGTGTGGCAGGCGGCGCAGTTGTTTTCGAGAAAGGCGTGCGGCTGCGACAGTTCGCCCGGTGCTGCCATGCGCTGCCACAACGGAGCCGTGACAAGGTCGTGGGTCGGCTCGTCGCGGTGGCGCGGTGACAATGCGAAGAACCCGATGAAGAGCACGGCGAACGCGACGACTGACCCGATGAGCATGGTGCGCAGCTTCATGAGAACCACCTCAGGCCAAAGTGAATCGCGGTCCAGACGTGCAGCGCGAGCAACGTGTAGAGCGTGAATGAAAGGATGATGTGCAGCTTGAGCCAGATAGCGAAAGCACGCTTGAAGGTCTCGTGCGTGCGGATCGCGTATTCCACGTCCGCCATGGATTCGCTGAGTCGCAACGCGCGCGCCGCGACGTTGAGGCCAGGCTCTTTCGGCGAGTCTTCTGATAAAAAAAGTCGCGCGCCGAGGCGACGGAATAGGCTGCTCATGGAGCGCACTTGCACCGCGCGCTCAGGATGCTCCTGCAACTCGCGCACGGTGCTTTCATAGGCGGCGGTGAGGCTGGTGAGCAGCGAGCGCTTGTCCTTCAATTCCTCGCCAATCTGACCCATGAGATGCCGTCCGATGAACCCGCTGACGACGACGATGAGCGTCATGGCCGTGAGCGCGATGCCGAGGTGACTCTCGAATTTATGCCCCGTGTGCAGCAGCACGAGAATCGGCCCAATGACGCCCGCATAAATGTGGATCGCGAGCAGCGTGCGCATGGACACCCGCGCGGTGATGAAGGCTTTCAACGGCTTGATCCGCTTGATGATGAGATAGGCGAGCGGCACCAGCATCAGCATGGAACCAATGACCGCGAGCACCCCGCCCGCGAGGCTACCTGCAAAGCGCGGTGAGTGATGGAAGGCGAAGCCAAGCCACACCATCAGCATCAGCGCGACAAGTCCGCCGACAATCGTGCGCTCGTTCTCTTTCATACATCCACGACCACCTCTCCCCTGGCTTTCGCCTGGCAGGCGAGGATCATGCCGCTGGCTTTTTCATCGGCACTCAGCGCGTCCTCCACCTCCATCGTCACGGTGCCAGAGAGCTTCATGATTTTGCACTCGCCACAGGTGCCCACCCTGCACTCGAAGGGGATGTTCACGCCGATGTCTTCCGCTGCTTCCAGGATCGACTTGTCGGGCGGCAGCGGCGCGGACTTGCCCGATTTTTTGAAGGTAACGCTCACGGCTGTTGGTGCGACGGCTCCGGCGGCAGGTGGAGATTTGGCGATGGCTGGTGGTGCGGCTTCTGCGGCTGGTTTTTCGGCAGCGGTGGCGGGTGGTTTTGCTTCGGCTTCGGGCTTGCCGATGGCTGGGCCGAACGCTTCGGTTTTGATCTGCTCCTTGGGCACACCGAGTTCAGCCAGGAACTTCTCGGTCGCTTGCATCATCTCTTTGGGGCCGCAGATGTGGACGCGGCGCGACGTGATGTCGGGCACGGATTGGCTAATCAACTCCTTGGTGATCCGGCCCGTTGGCCCCTTCCATTCGGTGCCCTCGGCGCTCGTCACCGTGGCGACGACGTGCAGGTTCGGGTGTCGGCGTTGAAGGAATTCCAACTCCTCCCTGAAGATGAAATCGGCGGGACTGTGGCAACTGCATAAGAGGAAGATTTCTCCCGGCCAGCTCTTGTCCGTCAGGTAGCGGGTCACGCTCATCAACGGCGTGATGCCCACACCGGCGGCGATGAAGACTAGGCATTTGCATTCGTGCCCGGTGAAAACAAATGAGCCGGATGGCCCCAAGAAATCCAGGATGTCGCCTTCTTGAACGCGGTCGTGGAGGTAACGGGATTCGATGCCCTTATCCTCGCGCTTGATGGTGAGATCAACGTAGCCGTGTTCTGTGGGAGATGAGGCAATGGTGTAGCTGCGCCTTACTGGCTTGCCCTCAGGCAACACGGTGACGGTAAGGTATTGGCCGGGCTGGAAGGTGAAGGGGAGTTCTCCGCCCAAGGGATCCATCAGCCGAAAGGTCTTCACGTTATGCGTCTCTTCAAAGATCTTGCCAATGCGCAGTTTGCCCGACCATTTTTCCGATGGCACCACAGCCGGTGCGGCGGCTGCAACAGGAGCGACTACGGGTTTTACTTCTGCGGCGACAGGCTTCTCGGCAGCAGCGGCGGCTGGTGGAGTGACGGGGCCGCCATCCGCGAGACCCGCGAGCAGCTCATGTGCTCGCCGCATCTTGAAGAAATACATCGCGATCATCGCGACCGCAAAAGCAGCGAGCAGGGCGATAACAATGAGGTGAAAGCCCATGCCGCCGAACGGTTGATGAGCAGCGGGCAAAGCGCCGAGTGAGAGGTTCATCTCTTGCTTGAACCACGCCAGCGCGACCTCACGCGGGGCGCGGCCATCCGCCAAAGCGCGGCGTGCGGCGATGCCGCTCTCCAGTTGCGCAATGCCTTCGCGCAGGCGCGTGGCCGCATCGTGCATCGCGGCGTAATCGCCGGACTGCGTGCCTGCATTGAGCGTGTCGAGCGCCTGTCCCATCAAGACAGTGCCAGCGTGCATTCGCTCGCCAGCCTGTGCTTCGACTTGCTTGCGCTGCTCAGGTGAAAGCTCCGGCAAGGCCATGAGCGAGGGATAGAGTTCCTGTGTCTTCGCGCCGCCCATCATCCCCTTCATCATCTCGCCCATGCCTTCCATCATGCCGCCCATGCCACCCGGCGCTTGAGTGGCACCACCAGCTACGGGCATTACTCCTACTGCCGTGGCAGCGCCACCGGGGTGATGACTGGCGTGTTCGTCGGGCGTCTGTGCTTTCAGTCCCGATGCCCAGAGCTGTCCAATCAACAGGCAAAGAACGCCAAGCGACGATGCGCTGATGCGACTGCAAAGGGGATTGGTATCGGCATTGTCCATATCGTGTCCCTCTTGCGTTTCATCGTGCCGGATTCGTTCAGTTTGTCATTGAGATAGCCGCCGCCTCCTGCATGATTTTAACAATCGTGGCCTCCACTTCCTGAGCTACACCTGCGAGTTGCGGCGTATTGAACATTGCCAGCAAGGTGGTTGGCTTCAGCGTGGCCAGAAGAGTCTTGCCGCCCTCCTCGTAGATGGAAATGCGGCAAGGCAGCGCGGTGGAGATGCTCATGTTTTCATCGAGCACTTTCTTCGCTTGTTGTGGCTGGCAGACCTCGAAGATCAGGCATTCGCGGTCAAACTCGATGCCCTTCTGCCACATGGACTCTTTGAGATCGTGGATGTGCATGACGCCAAAGTGATTGGCTTCGACGGCAGTCTGCAAAGCCGCTGCGGCTTCACGCACGGTTTTGTTGGTGGGCAGGGTGAAGAGCATAGGTTGGGTTGGTTGGTTGGAGTTCAGCGCTCAGCAGCGAAGAGTTACTTTTTGGATTGGTTGATGATGACGACGAAAAGCAAGACCACGATGACAATGCCGATCATCGGCAATATCCATGAGCTGCCGCCCGCGCCCCCATCCATCCAGCCATGCGTCCATCCGTCAGTGTGATTCATAATAAGGTGCCTTTAGTTGTGGTTACCCGATCACATGCCTTTCATGGGAGCCATCGGCGCTGCTGCCGGAGCTGCCATCGGCGTTGCGGGCGCGGGCGGTGCGAAGCCAGTGAGGCTCTTGCGCTGCTCATCGGTGAGGAGCTTGCTCGCGTCGCCCACGGTGCGGATGAAGGAGAGGCGCTCATCGCTGATGAGCTTGCCGATCTCTGCGAGCTTTGCCTCGATCTTCGTGACGTCTGGCTGATCGGCGGCGGTGAGCATCCATAGTTCCTGCTCGGCCTGCTCCTGTGCGCGGTCTGCGGTGCTCTTCGCGAGCAATGCTTGCTCCTTGGCTTTGTTAAGCCCAGCCTGCTGCTCAGTGGTAAGCGCGATGTGCTGCGTGTGATCGAGAAAGAAGCCCGTCGCGCCGAGATGATAGAGGTGCGATGCACCGGGGAAGCCTGGCAGTGCGGACTGCGGCATGGCACCTGCGCCACCGCCACCCATCGCGCCCATGCCCATCATCCCGCCCATTTTCATCATGTCCATTCCCATGGCCATGCCGCCACTGGCCATGGCTGCTGCGGGTGCGGGGGGCATAGCGCCACCGCCGCCCATCTTCATCATGTCCATCATCCCCATGCCGCCGCCAGCAGGCATCGGTGCTGCCGCTGGCATGGCACCACCAGCCATGGGCATCATTTTGTCCATCATGCCCATCATCTTATCCATCATGCCCATCATTCCGCCCATCTTCATCATGTCCATGCCCATGGCCATGCCGCCGCTAGGCATGGCCGCTGCGGGTGCGGGAGACGTTGCGCCACCCATGCCAGCCATAGCTGGCCCTGCACCGCTCGGCGGTCCACCCATGCCCGGCATGGCACCAGCGGTATTCTGCTGCGGGACGTTCTTTGCCAGCTCGGCTTCGAGTTGAGCGACCTTCGCCTGCATCAGCAAAAGCTGCTGCGAGAGTGCTGGATCGCCCTTGGTTGTTGCTGGCATCGTGCCTGCGGCGACGTGAGCAGCGTGCGTCGCGGCATCAACTTTCGCAGTCTGCGCGGGCAAGCTGCTGGCACCGATGAATGCGAGGCAACTCCCCACGAAGACCGTGGCGCGAAGGGAGTGCGAGTTATGAAGATAGGTTTGCATGGTTAGAAAATTGGGTAGTAGCCTTTGAATGGGGGGGGCGGCGGATTGACTCGCTAATGTGCGCTTGATCGAGGTGCCCGATCCGCACGGCGCAGGCCGAGGCGCTACGCCGTGCATGAGTGAGCTGCGTCTTACCGGAGACGCAGAGGGCTATTTCTTCGGGGCTTCCTTCTTGTCGCAGCAGGCGGCGCATTTGTCGTGACCGCACTTGGCGCAGCAGTCGCCGCCCTGTTTGCAGCAGGCACCGCAGTCTTTGGTGGCCTTCATCTTTTTGTGCGTATCTTGTGCGATCACGGGGAAGGCAGCGAAGGCCAGTGCGAGGAGCGCGAGTTTCAATGTGGATTTCATCGTTATTTCTTTCTGTTTGTTTTGTTCTGCTTTCTGCGAACGGAGAGTTCGCTGTCATTTCTTATCGTACCGCCAGGACGGTTATCCTATGGGGTGTAACCCTGCTGTGAATGTTCGTTGGAATGCGTGTGGGCATTAGCCACAGCAGCAGCCGGACTTACCATCGGGATTGGCATCAGCGGGCGTGGTCAGAAACTTTTGCCGACATTGCTCGCTGCAAAAGTAGAAGGTTTCGCCTTCACGTTCGGCGTGGAGAGCGGTGGCTTCATCCACGGTCATGCCGCAGATGGGGTCTTTGGTTGCTGATGGAGTTGCGGTCATCTTATTGATGCTTTCATTGCGGAGTTGCTAAAGTCGCCGAACGGCAACTAAATTGCCGTTCGGGTTATGGGTTGGTGAGTAAGTTACTCGTGCTGATACAGCTCACCTTAGCGGGTGGGCATATCAGCATTGTGCATCATGTAACCGCTCTTTTGCGTGCCCATGCTGTGGATACCGCTCGCTGCGCCGTCGCCGTGAGTCTTGCAGCCTGTGAAAGCTAAGGTGGTGAGAAAGGCGATGCTCAGCACAGCCAGCTTGGATTTGAATGTCATTTTCATAGTCGTTATCTATCTATGGGTTTGTTTGGTTTGAGTTGGAATGGATGGCCTCCCTTTGGCGAGAACCGCAAGGAGGCTTGAGCCGCCGTTAGTGTGCTTCGCAGTGGGCCAGGGTACCGTCGCAATGTCTGCAATGATGCTTGAGCGAGCCCGTCTTGAAGAACGTGGCGACCGCCGATTCGCAGTCGGGGCAGTCCATCGACTTCGTGCTCTTCAGCACGGTGTAGCTGCTGTTTTTTCCAGCGACTCCGACTTGCTGCGGAGTCTTCACCCACACGGTCTTGCACTTATCGCAAGTGAGCGCGCTGGTAGGCGCGGCGGTTGAACCAGAGCTGGTCTGGCAGGAGGTCATGAGGCTGGCAATGGCGAAGACGCCAGTGAGGAGGAGTGTTTTCAGGATTGTGTTCATAGGTTGTTGTTTCTCTTTTGTTTGTTGTTTGTTTGCTGTGACTTCCGCTGGTTGGCCCGGAAAGGGGTTTGTTTTTCTGGCTCAGGAATATGCCTCGAACTCAGATTGTCTTTGTTGCAGGCGCTAGCTGGCAACGGTGCGCTTGTAGCAAGGCGCGATTCGCTTGCAGGAGATATGGGGTATTCTACCCACGCTGGGTGGCCCGAAGTGGCGCGCTCGCAGATCACTTGGACAGCATTCCCTGTGAGTGAAGCCATGCCACGGGTGACCTTCAGCGTGGTGACTGAGGTTCCGTCGTCGAGCGTCAGTAAGCCATGATCAAACCCACGGCAGAAGGCGGGCTTGCCTGGACGAATGTCGATGCTACCGCAGCCGCAATCGAGATCGACGCGCCTCACGCTGAACGTCTGCTGGACGCCTGCGGAATCGACGAGGGTGACCTGGATGGTTGGCTGTGACATGCGGCAAGACTAACTCGCCTTCGCTCCACATGCTCCGCATCGCATGGGAACCATTGCGCAGATTATCAGGTTTCTGCGTCCCCGAGCAGCTTCAAGCGATACTCACGCGGACTCATGCCGCTCACACGCTTGAACACGCGATTGAACTGCGAGAGCGATTTGAATCCCGTGTCGTAGGCGATAGTAGTGATTTGCAATCTAGGATTCGCCAGCAGGCTCTTCACCTTCTCCACGCGCACTCGCGCCACATAGTCAGTGAAGGTCAGGCCCGTGGTCTTATGAAACAACTCACTAAAGTAACCCGCGCTCACGTTCACCACTTTAGCCACACGCCCTAGCGTCAGCTCATCCTCCAGATTCGCCTGCACGATGGCCTTGGCCTTCGTGATCGGCGCTGACTCGGCAGCCCTTGCCTCCAGGCTCAGCGCGTTGGCACACTCGGAGAGATGGCCTGCAAAGATGTGCAACAAGCGGAGCATGGCCTGATACTGAGACTCCTTCAGCACTGTGGTGCCAAACCATGCTTCCTCCGCTTTTTTGAGGTCAGTCTCGGTGCCGAACTTGATCAATGTTTCAGTCACTTTGGTAAACTGCTTCGCATCGGGGCGGTGCAGCAAGATTTGCCCTGTTTGAAGAAAGGCGATGACCTTCTCGCCCACGCGCACGGGGATGGCGCTCTCGCACAACCCCGCAAAGCAATGCAGGGTTCTTGGCTGCATCCCAGCCTCCATTTCGACCTTTTGCTGCAAAGCAAAGCACGCGGCACAAGCGCTGTTGCTTTGAGCCATCAAGAGGCAAAACGGATTCCCACCAGGTCTCTTGGAGAGACCGCCGTGCGCACAACCTGCCTGTTGTAAGTGCAGGGGTAACCCCGTGGCGCTCTCGAAAGCGCTCTGATAGTCCTGAAAAACTCGGCTCCGCGTGAGCTTGGTGGTCAGGGATTCATCGTGCGTTGCGGGTTGGGTGATGCTTGGTGGAGTCGGCATGATGAAGAGTTTGTTCCTGCCAAGTGATCATCGGCATACGCAAGGCTGAACTCCGGCAATGGCCAAACCCCTCAAGAATGGTTGGGTAAACATTAACTTATTTCAGCCGTGTCTGACTGAGTGGGGCAATTGTTTTTGCCCGCGCAGCCTCCTAACGTCGATGGTTACATCAATTACAAACGATCAACCTTCGCTAGCGTTTCCTTCAAAGCCTGCCGCGCACGATAGACCCGCACTTCAACGGCCTTCGCGGAGCAGCCGAGCGTGACCGCTATTTCAGCATGGCTCATGTCTTCCATGGTGAAGAGCAGCAGCGCTTCACGCAAATCGAGTGGCAGCGCGGCGATGGCTTGGTTCACCATCTTCGTCTTCTCGCGCAGGGCCGCTGCGGCATCGGGGGACAACTGCGTGTCGGCGGGCTCATGCACCATGATGCCTTCTTCATCTTCCAGCGGCACCGTGGGATGACGTGTTTTCCAGCGGGCATGACTGTGCGCCAGATTCGCTGCGATATGGAAGAGATAAGTCGAGAAGGCGGCGCTGGGCTTGTAGCTTCGGCGGCTGGTGTAGAGCCGCACTAAGGTTTCTTGCGCCAGGTCCATCGCCGTCGCGTGATCGCCCACCATGCGCAGCAGGAAGGCGGCGAGCCGTTCGCGCCAGCGGGCCATGAGTTCGTTCAATGCAAGGTCTTCGCCCTCGGCAAGCCGCTGCATCAGCTCGACATCCGAGTCAGTGAGGGGCGGCATGGGAGGTGTGTCCGGTGGTTGCAGTGCCAGGCTCCATCGCCATCTCGATGACCTGCGGCAGCATGGCATCCAGGTACTGCTTTGCTTGCTCGGGAGACATGCACGCCGCCGTCTGATAGAGGTGCGCGAGCATCGCCGACTGGCATTCCACATGCAGCGCGGCGTGCTCTTGCAGCGCGGCCTTGAGTTCTGGCGAAACCTGTGTGCCCGCATTCACCAGTGCCCTCACTTTGTCATGAGAGGCCATGACCTTCATGCACAACGCCTCGCACGTTGGCCGATAAGCTAGGTGCAAGGCGGAGACCTTGGCGAATTGTTCGTCCGTGAGCTTCAGCTCATGGTGCAGCCACTCCAGCTCCGGCAGGCGCGAGTTGCCGTCATGTGTAGCCATCGTATCCGGCATAGAGCAAGAGCAGCGCTGCCGCGTGATATAGAAACTTGCGCTGCCGATGATGAGCGCCGCGATGAGAATGAGGAGGCCGCGCTTCATGGCTGCATGGCCGCATGGGCCGCGTGGATGGGGTTGATCGAAACCACGTAGGCCAGGCGCATGGCCTCGCCCTGAGATGGAGCCGTGAGGTTGCCCAAACCAATGCCCAGGCCGAGCGTGAGCGTCACGGTGGCCAGTGCAGGTGCTGGCTGCGCGATCCATTGGATGAACTGCTGCCAGCGTGTCGCCCAAGACTGTTGTTCTTCGATGGCGATGCGCGCCCAGACCTCGCGCTGGAAGAAAGCCGAGAACGCAGGCTGGGGCTGCGATTGGCGGATCAGTGAATCAAGTTCGTTGTCATTCATGGCTGGAGTAGTGGTTAGGATGCTGGGGGGCTCGACCTCGCGCAAAGCACTCACTTCGCGCATTGCTTGAGCTGTTCGGCATTGCAGCTTTTGCCCTCGTGTGGCACGCCGCAACTGGCATTGCATTCCACATGAGTGACGGGGACAGAGAGACCACGGCCATAACGCTACGCATGGTAAACCGTGTGGGTTTCGCAGCAGCTCTGCAACGCGGCATTCGCTGGGGCCGATGCGGTTTGGAGATCGTTTGTAGCGTGGCCAGATGTGGCACAGCCCGGCATAAAGCCGAGCAGCAGACTGGCACTGAGGAAGGCAAGTGGCGTATTCATCGTCTTAGAAAATTGGGGTTTGGGTTGGGTGGATGCTGGGCTCTTGCACAACCCGCCAGAGCATCCGTTGCCTGGCGGGTCGGCCTCACTTCATCACGGTTGGTTGATGAAGAAAGTGGAGGGAGGGACTAGCGCATAGCGCACGCCCGCTTGCAGTCGGCTGTGGCCTGCATCGCAGCGCTGCCACAGCTCACCGCATGAGGTGGCACCTTTTGCAGGTTGGAGAAGACCAGCATGGACTTGCAGGTCGGCTTGGTAGTGGAGGCAGCGGTTGCCGTGGCGATGGGTGCCGCCATTGCAGGAGTGTCCCGCACGATGGCGAGGATGTTGCCCTTGGGGCTGTAAAGCAGGCGAGCAGCGGGTTGGTCGGCGAATGCGCCGCAGGTGGTGAAGGCAAAGATCGTGATGAGGATCGTGAGTTTTGTTTTCATGGTTGGATGTGTTTCGTTTGGTTTGGATTTCGTTAGGCACCTTTTCAGGTGTTCATTCCGTGCAACTCCAAGCCAGCGCCAACCCCTCTGTGTTTTTTCATAAAGGGTATCAACCCGAAGTGCGTGAACGTGGGCGACTCATCCATCCACAATCCAAACGATGCCATGAGAGACTCGAACACACTCAATAATTCCAGGGAACTCGATGTCGTCGATCTGAGTGGCATTGAAGACGGTGTATTCCCGGAGGAACATCCGCTTCTTTTGCATCGGATCATCGGCTTGCGGACATGACCTCCGCGTTCGAGGGCCTGTTGAAAGGTGAGCCACCACCGTGATGGCTGATGACGAAACCCCAGCAGCAGCACGTTGATGCCGCTGTAAGCTTTGCCTGTCTGGAAGTTGCGGGGGATGCCAACGTCACGTTGCCATGAACAATGCCAGGGCGCGGTGCCGCGTTCGAGGTGTTCGATGATCAACCCAAGCTCAGCGACCCAGTCCACGAGGGCGTTCGATTGCAACCGGGATGCGATGTCCACCGCCCGTCGAGGGTGAGTTAAAACACAAAAAGCGCTCAGGCTCCGTGGCGACGGGCTTGTTCAACCCCAGGTGCAGTGGCTAGAGTCGCCAAAGGCTCCTTAGCCATGCAACCTTTAATGTTAGGCGTTTTCACGGGAGACGTTTGATGCGGATGTCCTTGAAGTAGAACACGCTTTTCGGGTCATGCGCTTGGAGCGCGATGCCGCCGCCGTCGGCGCTCAGCAAACGCCCGGCGCGCTCCGCTGGACGCTGAACGCCGGGCGGCTCGGTGTAATCGACAACCTGTTGGTCGTTGAGATGAATGGTGATGCGCTGGTCGCGCACGATGATGCGGACGCGAAACCACTGGCTCTCGTCCACGGGCGATTTGTCCAGGTCCACGACAGCGTAAAGGCTGCCTGTCTTGCGCTTCTCGCGTTCGGAACTGTTGAGCTGAATTTCGTAACCTTTGGCGAGGTGGAGTGGCTTATCGCGGGTCGTCATGTCGGTGTGAATGAAGACGCCCGAATTAGCGCTGGGTTCGCTGCGCGCACGAAGCTCCAACTCGAAGTTCTTGAAACGCACGAAGCCGTCCTTGAGGTCGCCGACGTAGAAAAGATGGGCGCTCTCGCGGGTCGCGTTGACGCGGATGGCACCGTCCACGATGGAGAAAGACTCCGGCATGACGTTCGCGCGCAAGCCTGTCAGGTCTTTGCCGTTGAATAGCGATTGCCAATCGTCAGCGGAAAAGGCTGACGTGGCAGTAAGGAGGACGGCAGCGAGGAGAGTAATGAAGCGTGGCATAAAAGAGAGAGGTGCAGAAACGCCTAACGTTTCGGATCAGGCGACGGCGAGCGGGAGGCGTCGATGACATGACAGATGCCATACGAGCCGTTGCCTGCATCCGTTTTTTCGGCCTTGGTGCTGCACCAGATGCTGTATGGTCAACCATGTGTCTCATTTTCAGTTCGGTAGAACTTATAGCTTCGCCGGGGCGACACGCCCCGATTACTGATGCTGGCTGGTTCACCTAGCCCAACCAATGCGTGTCTGGTTTAGCCTAACGATCCTGGCTCATTTATTTCTTCACGCGTTCGAGTGCCTCGTCCACCAAAGTCGCAGCCTTGGTAATGTGATCAGACTTGGAGTCGCTCTTCGCCGCTTCCAATTCTTTCCGAGCGAGGGTCGTCTTGGTTTTTGCAGCGGCCAGATCTTTCTTTTTGGCGCTATCTGGCACGTTTGAGCGGGCAAGCTCCTTGAACTTAGATTCGGCTTCGATCAGACTGGCGAGCGCTTTGGCTTGGTCTGTCTGGATTGCTCGCTTTGCAGCCTGCAGGCTCATCGTGGCCATTGCCTTGTCGGCAGCGTATCCAATCGTAGAATCCGCAGCATCGGCAGACACAGATGCACTTCTGATCAGTAACACTGTGGCAAAAATAATGACTTGGAATTTCGACGGCTTAATTGAGCGGCTTTGAGGTGTCATGGTGGTAGTATGTTGTGTAGTGTCTTGGTTGTCAGTGGCAGGAAGGTTCCGCTTATTGATCATTAACATTTTTTTCGGTTTGTCACGGCGCTTCTTTATAGCCGACATTTGCCGTGACATTTGCCTGTTTTCTGAACACCTGCCGAGAAAATGGATCACTATTGCGGACTAACTGGGATCGTTCGACAGACTTATCGAACGATCCACAGAAGAGGCTGCCAAAGCGACAGCCCGGCGGCGAACTTATACACCACGCGGATTTGGCCGGGGTCGCTCCAGGCTCCCATGACGCCTTTGGGGCCGACGGTGCGGACGCGGACCCAGATGGCGGCTCCGGGGGTGAGGCCGCTGAGGATGGCTTTGCCGCCTTTGATGATTTGCGCCAGGTGCCAGTCGGCTTCGGTGGCGGGGGTGCCGAGGTTGAGCTGCACCTCGTTGGTGCTGGACTGGCGCTCGGTTTTGAAGCGGGCGATGACGGAGCCGCTGACGTCGCCGTGGCGCAGGCGTAGGCGTAGGTCGCTGGGGGCGGCGGGCGGGGTGGTGTCGGCGGTGCGCGTGGTGTCGTAGGAGGGGAAGCCGCTTTGATCCACCTTGGTGGCGTCGCCCTTCGCGATGAGGTTGACGAAGATGCCCAGCTCGGTCAGGGCGTCTTCCAGTTCATCGCGCGCGACGTTGAAGGCGATGATGTCGGAGGTGGCACGACTGGCACGCGCGGCGACGGCGGCGGTGTAGGTGTCCACCAGCGCCTGGAATGCCGCCATCGTCACGGGCGGGCTGGCGAAGACGGCCGCATGGGTGGTCATTTCGTCGTGGATACGCTGGGCCAGGGGGCCGAGTTCGGAGGCGCTGTTGCGGCTAAAGTCGATGGCTGCTTTGATGATGGGCATGGCTTTGTTGTGTTTTTGGGGTGGGGCGGGCACCGATCCGTTCCAGGTTGCGCCTGGGGCATTCCATTTTAACCCCGGTTAGTTCCAAGTCAGGGGAGTCGGCATACGCTATGGTTTGTGTGGTTTGCTACTGAAAGGCATGGTTTTTGCCTGAAAAACGAAAGGAGTGGGGCGAAAAGCATGTGCGTTTGCTGGAAAAGCATGTGCGTTTGCGGAGGAAGCATCTGCGTTTTCAAAGGACGCATCTGCGTTTGCAGTGGAAGCATCTGCATTTGCCGGAAAAGCATCTGCGTTTGCAGAGGAAGCATCTGCGTTTTCAAAGGACGCAGCTGCGTTTGCGGAGGAAGCATCTGTATTTGCCGGAAAAGCATCTGTGTTTGCCAAGGAAGCATCTGCGTTTGCGAAGGAAGCATCTGCGTTTGCAGCGGAACCTTTAAGCTTTGCCGCCTCAGGGGGAGGGGCGGCGTGATCGCCGTCGGCTTGCCACGCGAAGCTTCTCGAATGTGCGAGGGGAAAATCCTGCTTGCCAAACGGGCGATGGCTTTACTTTCCTGGTGGCACTTAGGCTGGGGGTGAGGGAACTTGACGCGACTGAGGAAAGGATTTTCTCGGCTCGGGAAAGGATTTTCTGCCCTCGGGTTGGCGTTTCCTCGACTCTGGAAATGATTTCGGTGACTACCTTTTGACGCGCCGTGACTACTTCTTGGCGTGGCGTGACTCAGGTTGGAGCTTTCTCCCCTGAGGTTGGCGTTTTCGTCGTCAGGGAAGGGCTTTCCTCGGGGCCGGGTGAAGCAGGGGTGACTCCGCAACGGAGTGTCTCGGGCCTTGGCCAGGCAGCCTCACGAAGGGTGAGTGCCCGAGAGTGTGTTGGCCGTGCCAACCGATGGAGGAAAGGAAACACAGGAAGTTGCTGCGCGAAGCCTAGCCTGACCTATTCACGAAAGGCTACTACGACTTGCTGCAAGCCCGCATTGGCGGCGTTGGGCTTGTTTTGAAAGGCATCGAGTATTCACGAATACACTCAGCCTTTCAAAACCGCGCCCGCCTTGCCGCTGCGAGCTTTCGCTGCGTCTCGCTACGCCTTTCATGAATAGGTCAGGCTAGCCTGAGGGGGTAAAAACATTTCCCCAGCCTCGTCGTCAATTGAATTTCCAGAATGGCTCAGGGCGTTGGGCTGCATGGACTGGAGATGTTAACCCGAACACCGCGATTGATCGGCGACTCTCTTCACCCATCCTTGGCCTGATGCGGTTCGGCGACGGCAGGCTCGGTATTTTCCCATACAGTCCCGCCATCGCCAAACCGCCTGAGACTCAAGCCTTGGCAAAGCTAGCCACCGCTGAATCGCGGCGTTCGGGGTTAAACAATCAACATGCAGTCGCCGTAGCTGAAGAAGCGATACCGCTCCTTCACCGCTTCAGCATAGGCATGCAGGATCAGCTCGCGGCCCGCGAAGGCGCTGACGAGCATGATGAGGCTGCTCTTGGGCAGATGAAAGTTCGTGACCATCGCGCCGACCACTCGGAACTCTTTACCAGGGTGGATGAAGATATTCGTCTCGCCTTCATCGGCGATCACGCGGCCATGCTTCAGCGCCACGCTCTCCAGTGTGCGCGTGGCGGTGGTGCCAACGCTGATGACACGCTGTGCGGCGGCCACGGCTTGGGCGGTGGCTTGAGGCAGCGAGTACCTCTCGCTGTGCATCACATGCTCGTCGATGCGCTCGGCCTTCACGGGCTGAAAGGTGCCCACGCCGACGTGCAACGTCACAAAAGAATGGGGCAACTCGGCCATGATCTCGGGCGTGAAATGCAGCCCTGCGGTGGGCGCGGCGATGCTGCCCTCGTGTTGGCCATAGACGGTCTGGTAGCGCTCGCGGTCGATGGCGGCATCCTCGCGCTTCATGTAGTGCGGCAGCGCGAGATGGCCGTGCGTGGCCTCATCGACGGGGCTTTCCCATTCGATCAAACGATTGCCGTTGGGCAGAAACTCCGTGACGCGGCCTTTCGTTTCTCCAATAACGACTTCATCGCCGACGCGGAATTTTTTCCCTGGCCGCACCATGCAGCGCCAGCGCAGGGGCGAGAGCGACTCCAGGCGCAGGATTTCGCGTTTGCCATCGGGCGAATAGAACCGCGCAGGCACGACGCGTGTGTTGTTGAACACAAACAAATCACCGGGCCGAGTGAACTGCGGCAGCTCGCGAAACAAGCGGTGCTCCAGCTCGCCCGTGCTGCGATGCACCACCAGCATCCGCGAGGCGGCGCGATCAGGTAGGGGCTCGCTGGCGATCAGCTCAGGCGGCAGGGCGAAGTCGAAGTCGGAGGTGAGCACTGGTACTTTGTTTCCAATCAAATCGTCATCGATGAGTACCCGCCATCGACCACCATTTCGTGGCCTGTGATGAAGGAGCCTGCGGCGTGGCTGGCGAGCAGCAGAGCGGCGGCGATGAGTTCCTTCGCCTCGCCGAATCGGGCCGCTGGTGTGTGGCCCAGGATCTTCGCGACGCGGTCGGGCGTGAGCACTTTCTTGTTCTGCTCAGCGGGGAAGAAGCCAGGGACGAGGGTGTTCACCCGAATGCCCAGCGGTGCCCACTCGCGGGCGAGGTTTTTGGAAAGGTTATGCACGGCGGCCTTGCTCATCGAGTAGGTGAAGACGCGGCTCAGCGGCAGCAGGCCAGACATGCTGCCGAGGTTGATGATGGAGCCCTTCACCTTCTGCTCGATGAAGTAGCGGCCAAACACCTGGCAGGCGAGCACCACGGCCTTGGTGTTGATGTTCATGATGCGGTCATACTCGTCCTCACCGATGTCGAGGAAGGGCGTGGCGCTGTTCACGCCCGCGCCATTGACGAGGATGTGGCAGCCCTTCGAGCGTTCCAGCACCTGATCGAGCACGAGCTGCAAGTCGCCCTTTTTAGAGGCATCGGCAGCGATGAAGTAGCCGCGCCCGCCCATGGTGCCGATGGCTTCCAAGCGCTTCTCCGCCTTGGCTGCGTCGCGGCCCACCAGCACAACTTCGGCATTCGCCGCCGCGAAGCCTTCGGCGATAGCGCCACAGAGTTCGCCAGTGCCGCCGATGACGACGGCGGTCTGGCCCGAGAGATCAAAGAGTTCGATAGGGGTCATGGAGGAGAGGAATAATGAATGCAAAAAGGAAGGTCTGCGCCGGAGGCACAAAGAAGCGGCGAAAGTGGCGGTGAATCGGCGGCTGACAAGTCCCAGGGTAGGCCAGGAGCAAAGAAGGTTTTTTGCGCGTTTATATTTAGAGTGCCCAAGCGCAGCCTACGACCGTGCGTGATGCCGAGCGCTGGCATTATGCCTTGACCATTGAGCGTAAAAATAGCCATGCTCGAGGCAAGATATGAGCCCATCTGCCACTACCGCCTCGCGCCCTTTCCTTTCCAGCAGCATTGAGCTGGGCGGCATCATCAGCAGCTTTATGATCTTGGGACTTAGCGCCTCCTGGTTGGGGCTTTTCGGGCGCTGGCACTGGGCACTGGATTTGTTTTCCCACTTTCGTTGGCAGTACTTGGTCGTTTGCCTCGTCGCAATGGTATGGGCTGCGCGGTGCAAACGGCGTGTGGTTCTCGCGATCTCAGCGAGCACACTGCTACTGAATGCGGCGCTTATCGGGCAGCTCGCGTTTGCTCATGGCCTTGGCAAGGCTTCACTCGCCCATGATTTTCACCTGCGCGTGCTGAGTCTCAATGTGCTGACTTCCAACGCCGACCATGATCGTGTGCTCAGCTATCTGCGGGGCGCAGATGCCGACATCATCATGCTCATGGAGGTCGATGCGACTTGGGAAAAGGCGCTCAAGCCTCTGGAGCAAAGCCATCCACATCATATCGTCGAGGCTCGCTATGATAACTTTGGCATCGCTCTTTACAGTCGATTGCCACTGGAGGCTTTGCAGATCATGGATCTCATTGATGTCGAAGTGCCATCCATTGAAGCCAAGCTCAAGCTTTCTGGCCATGAACTGACGATCATCGGTACGCATCCATTGCCGCCAATGGGGCCGACTTATTCAGCACAGCGTGACGCTCAGTTGATTTCACTGGCTCAACGAGTGCGCGATTCACATACGCCTACGGTCGTCATCGGTGATCTTAACTCCACGCCGTGGTCGCATGGTATGAGCCTCGTGCAAGCCGGTGGCACGCTGGGTTATCGTTCCCTCCAGCCAGCGTGGACGCCTACTTGGTACGGCAATCCGCTGCTGGCCATCCCCATCGACCATGTCCTTTGCACGGCTCCACTGGTGGTGGAGAAACGAACGGTTGGCCCCAATGTCGGCTCCGATCACCGAGGGTTGCTGGTCGAGTTGCGCTGGGTTCAGCCTTGAGATTAACCATCGACAAAACGCTGCCGTTTCCGCTAGCCTCTTTTCAAGAGCTTCTGGCCTGCGGTATAACCTCCACTCTCCGTTCCCCATGAAATACATCCTCGCTCTCGACCAAGGCACGACCAGTTCTCGTGCGATCCTCTTTGATGCGGCGGGCAAGCCCTTCGGCACCGCGCAGAAGGAGCATCAGCAAATTTATCCGCAGGCCGGATGGGTGGAGCATGATGCGAATGAAATCTGGGCCAGCCAGAGCGCGGTCGCGGTCGAGGCGATGGCCAAGGCGCAGCTCACCGCGCGCGACATCGCAGGTATCGGCATCACGAATCAGCGCGAGACCAGCCTGCTATGGGATCGCAAAACGGGCTGGCCCGTGGGCAACGCCATCGTCTGGCAGGACAGGCGCACGGCGGATGCCTGCGCGGCGCTGAAGGCTGCGGGGCATGAGCCAATGTTCACCGAGCGCACGGGCTTGCGCCTCGATCCGTATTTCAGCGGCACCAAGTTGGCGTGGATGCTCGACAACATCGAAGGAGCAAGGGCGAAGGCGGAGGCTGGCGACCTCGCCTTTGGCACCATCGACGCGTGGCTCATCTGGAAGCTCACGGGCGGTAAAGTCCATGCCACGGATGCCACCAATGCATCGCGCACGTTGCTAATGAACATCCACAGCGGCACTTGGGATGACGACTGCCTGCGGGTGCTGAATATTCCCAAAGCGGTGCTGCCGAGCATCACGGCGAGCAGTGGCATCATCGGCGAAGTGAGTGCGGTGCCTGAGCTTGTCGGCATCCCCATCGCAGGCGTCGCAGGAGATCAGCAGGCGGCGTTGTTTGGGCAGGCGTGTTTCGACTCGGGCATGGCGAAGAACACTTATGGTACCGGTTGTTTCCTGCTGATGAACACGGGCACGCAGGCGGTAAGCTCGCACAACAACCTGCTCACCACCATCGCGTGGCAGGTCGGCGGCATCACGGAGTATGCGCTGGAGGGCAGCGTCTTCATGGGCGGTGCCGTGGTGCAGTGGCTGCGCGATGAACTGCAACTCATCCGCAGTGCGCCGGAGTGTGATGACTTGGCCACCACCGTGCCGGATGCGAATGGCATGTTTCTCGTGCCCGCCTTCACTGGCCTGGGCGCACCGCACTGGGATCCGTATGCGCGCGGCGCGGCCTTTGGCATGACACGAGGCACCAACCGCGCGCACTTCTGCCGGGCCGCGCTGGAGAGCATCGCCTTGCAGAGCGCCGACCTGATTCATTGCATGGAAAAGGATAGCGGCATCCCGCTCAAAGAACTGCGTGTGGACGGTGGTGCCAGCCGCAGTGCGCTGCTCATGCAGATGCAGAGCGACCTCCTAAACCGCAGTGTCGTGCGTCCGCAGTGCGTGGAAACTACAGCGCTTGGTGCCGCCTATCTCGCGGGTTTGGCGGTGGGCGTATGGAAAACGAAAGCCGAGATCGCGCAGCAGTGGAGCGTGGATGCGAAGTTTGCACCGAAGGGGGATGCGAGTGTTATCGCGGCTCTTCAAACAGGCTGGCAGCGTGCCGTGGAACGCAGCAAGGCCTGGATTCAGAGCTAAGAGCACCACTTCAATAGGATCTATTATGAACCCGCCATCCCAAGTCTCACGTCGTCATTTCCTTCGCATGGGCACGCTCGGCGCGACTGTTGCAAGTGCTGCGAGTCCCATCCCAGCGACCTCTGCTGCGCAGGTGATAGCCCCCAAGCTAGCGCCCATCCTGACGCCTGATCTGGACTTCTATGATGTCTCGCGTGGCAAGCCGAAGCCGCACACGCTCACGGGTGCTGCCGTGGCCGAGGCGAGGCTCACGCCAGAGACATGGCGGCTAGAAATCACTGCCGATCCCTTCATCGAAGAACCGCATACCAAAGTGTCTGCCACACTGGAAAAGCCGCTGACACTTGCCGATGGCACGGCGCTGGATTTGCCGAAGCTCATGGCACTGAGCCAACAGCACGAGGTTCACTTTTTGAAAGCAATGCAGTGCCTGAATATCGACACGCCTCTGGGCCAGGGCTTGTGGAGCGGCGTGCCACTGCGCGAGGTACTGCGGCTCTGTGGACGCATGGACAACGTGCGCCGCATCTACTTCTGGGGCTACCACAACAATGATCCAACGCAGATTTTTAAATCCTCCGTGAGCTACACGCAGTGCATGGAGACGGCACCGGGCGACCTGCCCGTGTTCCTCGCCTATCGGCTGAATGGGCAACCTCTGTCGCTGGAGCGCGGTGGCCCCGTGCGCATGATCATACCCTGGTCGCATGGCTACAAATCCATCAAGTGGCTTCAGCATATCTTCGTCACGAATGATGCGCGCAACAATGACACCTACGCCGAGGGCAACAACGATCCTGACTCATTCCTGAAGACCGCTGCCTATGTGGACAAGGCCTTGGATCGAAAAAAATACAAAGTGGGCGAGCCTGTCTTCGTCACGGGGCAAGTCATCAGCGGCCCGTCCGGTGTGCAGCGCGTCGAGTACTGGCTGCGTCGCGTCGAGGGCAGCAAACCCCAAGCACTGGCCGACGACGCGCCGGAGCTACTGCGTGGCCCCTGGCTCCCTTGCCAACTCGAAGCCCAGCCCGATTGGAATGGCGTGCTGCCCCCAGGTGTGAAGCCCCACAAGGTGCTGGGTTTTGACAAGGCGACAGGCAAGCCAGCGACTTGGCCACCGCGCTACGGCATGTGCTCGTATTCTGCTATGATCAAAGACTTGAAGCCTGGTCGCTATGAAGTCCGCGCTCGCTCCGTGGATCTCAATGACCTTGCCCAACCCCAGCCTCGCGCAGCGCAAAAGACCGGCAAAAACGCCATTCAAGTTCGGCGCTTTGACATCGTGTGAGGCCGCAGGGCAGGGGGCTGGTGCAGAAGCGTGAAACGACGGGCCAGCAGCCTTGAATACAAAAGCAAGAACCGGATTTTTCTCGTCGCGATGATCTCCTATGATGGGCGACATGAAAACTGAACCTGCTCACCCGGCGAACGAGAAGCGCTACACCACTTTCGATGAACGGTACACTGCGATCTCATGCCGAGATCGCGATGCCGACGGGCAATTTTTTTATGCGGTAAAGACCACTGGAGTTTACTGCCGTCCGTCTTGTGCTGCCCGGCTGGCACGCCGCGAGAATGTGCAGTTTCATCCGACTTGCGAGGCTGCTGAATGTGCTGGGTTCCGCGCCTGCAAACGCTGCCAGCCGAATGGCGCGGCATTGACCGAGGAATACGCCGCCAAGATGGCGATAGCCTGCCGCGCCCTAGAGACAGAGGAAAAAGCACCCAGCCTAGATGAACTCGCGAAAGGGGTAGGCATGAGTCGATTTCATTTTCATCGTGTCTTCACCCAGATGGTGGGGATCACGCCGAAAGCCTATGCCAAGGCCAAACAAGCTGAGCGAGTGCGCGTGGAGTTGCCAAAGCAGCCAAGCGTAACGGCTGCCATCTATGAAGCTGGTTACAACTCGAACGGTCGCTTCTACGCAGAGTCTGCCGGAATGCTGGGGATGAAGCCGAAGCGGTTTCGTGCGGGTGGCAGCGGCGAGACTCTTCGGTTCGCTATCGGTGAATCCACGCTGGGCTCCATCCTTGTTGCCTCCTCAGCACGCGGCGTGTGCGCGATCTTGATGGGCAGTGAGCCCGAGGCACTCGTCCAAGATTTGCAGGATCGTTTTGCACAGGCACAGTTGATCGGCGGAGATCGCGAGTATGAGCGCACCGTCGCTCAAGTGGTTGGTTTTGTGCAAGCACCGCGCACCGGGCTGGACTTGCCCTTGGACATTCGCGGCACGGTTTTCCAACAACGCGTGTGGGAGGTTCTGGGCAAAATACCCTCGGGCAAAACGATGACCTACACCGAGGTGGCGAAGGCGATGGGAGCACCCAAGGCGGTGCGAGCTGTTGCAGGCGCTTGTGCGGCCAATGCACTCGCAGTGGCCATTCCTTGCCATCGCGTGGTGCGGAATGATGGCAGCCTCTCCGGCTATCGCTGGGGTGTGGAGCGCAAGCGCACCCTCCTGAAAATGGAAGCTGCAGACGACCAGGGCTGATCATCCTTCAACGGGCGGCGCTGGCTTCTCCGGGGCTCCATCGCTCAGCGACATGGAGGAATACTCATCAAGGATTTTTACCGTCTGAGCCAGGGAGGCGACACCCAAGGGCATCACTTCCTCCAGGTGGTGGCGGAGGCTATCGAGCTTCTTGGCCAGAGGCTCGGCACCACGATCAAAATCGCGGCTCCAGAGCTTCACGAGGCGCAGTTTTTCCTCGGCTTCCTCCATGGCTTTCTTGGCCTTGCGGACGTTGTTTTGCTGCACGCTGGGGGTGTCGATGAAATCGGACATGCGAGCCGTCATCAACTCAGCTTGAGCTTGATCCAGCAGAGTGCGCCGCCGCTTGAACTGGGCCTCCCAGTACACGCGGCGATCATTCTGAATCCACTGCCGCGTGCGGCGGAGTTCGTCGCTGGCCTCATCCACACTTCTGCGGGCTTTGCCGATGAATACAATCATGCTGGCGCGGAAGGACTCCAGCGCATCGACAGAACGAACGGCGGCGTGGTCAGCCATAATATGGTGCTTTAACGTTGATCCAAGTAGCTCTCGATGCGGGCGGCTTTGCGCAGCAGGAAGGGCGTGTGAAGCTCCGAGACTTCGGTGAATTTTTTGAGCACTTTCATGGTGGAAAGGAACTCTTCGGCGAATTTTTCATGCTCCTGGTCTTGCCAGGATGCGCTGAGCGCACTGAAGCGCGAGGACAAGGCCGAGGCGCGAACCTGTACTTCGTCGTTGAAGCGCTTCAACTCCTTGGCGAAGCGGCGCACCTCCTCGGGATCCATGATTGCTTGTGCCATATAGGTAAGTGGGTGGAGTTCGCTGAGAGTTGAAAGCTATTTGTTGAGAGAGCTGAGGGTCTGAAATGAAACCCTCAACTTCTTCCCGGTTACATGGCAAAGATTTTATCCATGCGCTCGGTCAGTTTGCTCAGTCCGTTGGGATTGATGCCGCCGCGCTGCTCGCTGATGGCCCAGCCTTCGTAGCCTGCCTCGTCGAGCGCTTTCATGATGGCAGGCCAGTTGTTGCTGCCTTCAGTGAGATCCACATCGAAGCCTTTGTTCATGCCTTCATTCTTCATCTTCTCCACGCTGTATTCCTTCACATGGATGCGGTTGATGCGCTTGCCGAGCACCTTGATCCATTGCTCGGGCCAGCCAAAGCGCAGCACATTACCGATGTCAAAATGCCAGCCGACGATGGGGTCGCCGATCTCGTCGAGGAAGCGCACGGCCTCCAGCGGACTGAGGATGAAGTTGTTCCAGACGTTCTCGATGGAGATGCGCACATCCAGTTCCTTGGCCAGTGGCACGGCCTTCTTGATCTGTGCAATGGAGCGCTCCCAGGCTTGGTCATAGGCGACCTCTTCATTCACCACGCCAGGAACCACGAGGATGGAACCTGCGCCGTAGGCCTTGGCATCGCGCAGGGTCGTCAGCACGCCTTGCAGCCCTTCCTCGCGAATTTTTTCATCGGGATGGGTGAGCGTTTGCTTCCAGTGGGTGTGGCAGCAGACGCTGGCGGCAAGCAGTCCCGTGGCTCCGAGCGCGTCGAGCACTTCTTGCTGATTCATCCCGCCACTGGGCTCCACACCCTCATAACCTGCGGCTTTGGCGGCTTGGTATTTTTCCAGCAGCGTGCCTTTAATACTGAGCGTGCCGCCCATGATGGCCTTTCTAAGTTTGCGCTTGGGCTTTACCTCCTGGGCGAGTGAGAGGGGGGCGAGGCTGGCGAGAGCAGCGGCGGCGCTGGCTTGGAGGAGGTGACGACGGGTGGGCATGGCAGGGGTGAATTACCCGCCGAGGGTGGCAAATCTGTCGCACTGTGTCGATGGCGAAGTGAGGGCTTCCACAGGCCGCGATAGACACTCACCTGTCCAATTCCCGTTTGCACCCCCTAGCACTCTCTCTAACCTCGCCAGACTATGGCAAAGAATGTATTGGGCAGAGGAATCGGAGCATTGATCAGCACTCCGGGAAGCATGAGTGGTGTGGCTAAGCCGCCAGCGCTTTCGCAACCTGCGCCCGGTGATGTCGTGCGCCGTGTGGCCTTGGATCAAGTGGTTCCCAGCCCCTTGCAGCCGCGAAAAGAATTTGCCCCTGAGCAGCTCGGTGAGTTGATGGAGTCCATCCGCCAGCACGGGGTCATCCAGCCGCTGATTGTTCGCCAAGTTAAAGGCAAGCTGGAACTCATCGCAGGTGAGCGCCGCTGGCGTGCCTCGAAGGAGTTGGGCTTGGCCGAGGTGCCCGTGATTGTCCGCGAGGCTTCAGATCGCGATGTGCTGGAGATGGCTCTCATCGAGAACTTGCAGCGCGAAAATCTGAATGCACTGGAAGAGGCCAGCGCCTACCAGCGGCTGTCGAAGGACTTCGCCATGCGGCAGGAAGACATCGCCCAGCGTGTGGGGAAAAATCGCGCCACCGTGGCGAACTCGATGCGCCTGCTCGATCTGCCCAGCAGTGTGCAATCCCTGCTCCTCGGTGGCCAGATCAGCACGGGCCATGCGAAGGTCTTGCTCAGCCTCAAAAATAGCAATGACCAAGAAGCGGCGGCTCACGAGATCGTGCGCAAAGGCCTCACCGTTCGTGCCGCTGAAAAGCTTACCTCACAGATCTCGGCACCGCCTCAAAAACTCGTCCCTGGTGTGCCGCTGAAGCCCGATGTTCAACTGGCTGTGCGCTCGGTGGAGCAACGGCTCACACGGCATTTTTCAACCAATGTCTCGGTGAACCACGCCGAGAAAAAGGGCCGCATCGAGATCGACTACTACGGTACCGAAGACCTCAATAGGCTGCTCGCTCTGATGCAGATCGAAGAGGAGAACTTCGCAGGGTAGGGGGAAGAGCAAGCTCTTTACGCCCCATCGGCCACCACTGGCCCCAGCGCGATCAGCACCAGCGTGGGTTTGCCCTCCTCCTTCGCCAGCGCGAGATCGACGCTGAACTCGGCTTGCCAGTCATTCAAGCCCTCGGGATCGACGAGCACCTGACACACGCGCCACGTCAGCTTGTCTTCAGAAACCTCGATGTAAGTGTGCCTGCCGTTGCGCGCTTCATTGTCCAGGCACAGCCGCTCGTGGTCATCATAATAAGGCTCCAGCGCATCGGCCAGGGTGTCCGCCGTCCACAGCACCGAGCGCGGTCCCAGCCCGCTCAAAGCCGCCGCGTAGTTCCCCGCGACCAGACTGCGGATAAACCGGAAGACTTCGGTGCGGATGAGTGCGGTGAATTCGCGCTTGTTCTTGGTGATGTCGGCGGGCTCGGTATTGGCGACTTCTTCGCCGTCGTCGCGTGGCTTCCAGTTGGGATCGCGCATCTTTTCCCACTCATCGAGCAGGCTGCTGTCGGTGCCGCGCAGCACGCCTGCAAGCCAGGCTTCCATTTCCTGCACGGGCTCCGTTTTGAAGCTATCGGGCACGGTCTGCGCGAGCACTTTATGCACGCCCGAGAGATGCCGCAGCAGCCCGCCTTCGGCGCGATGCAAGTCGTAGTCGTTGATGTAGTCGGCGAAGGTTCGGTAGTTCTCGAACATCTCGCGCGCGATGCTCTTGGGCTTGATGTTTTCCTTGCCTACCCAGGGATGCGCGTCGGAAAAAGCATTGAAGGTGTTGTAGATGAACTCGCGGCACGGCTTCGGATATTCCAGCTCATCGAGCTTGGCGATGCGCTCCTCATACGGAATGTCATCCGCCTTCATTTGCAGCATCGCCTCGTCCTTCACCTTGCTCAATTGACGGCGCAGGATGAGGTCGGGATTCTCTATGATGCTCTCGCATAACGTCAGCACATCGGGCGCATACGAGGGCGATGCCGGGTCGATAAGTGCGAGCGTGTCGATGAGGTAAAGCGACAGCGTGTAGTTCAGTGAGAAGTCGTCTTGCAGTGCCACATTCACCCGCAGCTTGGTGCCATCACTGGGCCGCTCGGCCTTCGGGATGATCTCGATAATCGTGCGATCCACCAGGGCGCGAAAGAGCTGCCACGCATGCTTGCGATGTGCCTTCTTCAACGAGGGCGAGTCATGCGAATCCGCGATCAGCCGCTGCATCGCCGCGCAGCCATCGCCTTTGCGGCTGAGCACTTGCAGCAGCATCCCATGCGACACTTGGAAGCGCGACACCAGCGGCTCGGGCGCAGCGGCTTGCAGCTTTTTAAAGGTGTCCTCGCTCCAGCCGACGAAGCCCTCGGGCGGCTTCTTTTTCACCATCTTCCGCGCCTTCTTCGGATCAGCCGCAGCCTTCGCATCCATCTTCGCATTCTCGATGATGTGCTCAGGTGCCTGGGCTACGACGAAGCCGATGTCATCATAACCACGACGTCCCGCACGGCCTGTGATCTGATGGAAATCACGCGCTGTGAGTGTCGCAACCTTCTGCCCGCCATACTTGCTCAGCTTGGTCAGCAGCACGCAGCGGATCGGCACATTGACACCCACGCCCAGCGTGTCCGTGCCACAGATGACCTTCAGCAAACCACGCTGGGCGAGCTGCTCGACGAGCATTCGATACTTCGGCAGCAGCCCGGCGTGATGCACGCCGACGCCGTGGCTGAGGTAGCGCTTCACCTCCTTGCCATACGGACTGGTGAACTTGGTGCCCACCATGAAGTCTTTAATGGATGCCTTCTCCGCCGCTGAGCAGAAGTTGATGCTCATCAAATCCTGCGCCGCTTGCGAGGCATCATTCTGGGTGAAGTGGACGAGATACACGGGCGTCTTGCGCGCCTCGACCAGCTCTTGCAGTGTCACATCGGTGGCGGTTTCCACATAGCTGAACTCCAGCGGTACAGGCCGCTCGGTCGATGAAACGATGGTTGTCTGCGCGCTCGTCAGCTTGGTCAGCTCGCCTTTAAAAAACTCCGTGGAGCCCATCGTCGCCGACATCAGCAGGAACCTCGAGCGGCTCATCGCTAGCAGCGGCACCTGCCATGCCACGCCTCGCTCGTGATCCGAGTAATAATGAAACTCGTCCATGATGACTTGGCTAAATGGTGCCTCCTCACCATCGCGCAGCGCCGCATTGGCCAGGATTTCCGCCGTGCAGCAGAGGATCGGCGCATCGCGGTTCACCGTGGCATCGCCCGTGGCCATGCCGACATTGTCGGGGCCGAATTCGCGACACAGCGCGAGGAATTTTTCATTCACCAGCGCCTTGATCGGGCAGGTGTAAACCGAGCGTTGCCCGCGTGCCAGCGAGCGGAAATGCATCGCCGTGGCGACCAGAGATTTGCCCGAACCTGTGGGCGTGTTGAGGATGACGTTCTTGTCCTCAAACAGCTCCAGGATAGCCTCCTCCTGCGCCGGGTACAGCTCCAGCTTCTTGAAGGCGGTGTAGTCGAGGAAGCGCTCTAGCAGCTCATCATTGGAGCACGAAGTCGAGGCAGGCAGGCGGCTGAGCAGGGGATGGTCGGACATTGAGAGTGCTCCCACCATCGCGAGAATGAAGCCCTGCGCCAAGCGATGAAACACACGACAGAGCTAGCGCCTCACGCTGTGCGGCAGCAGCCGGGCTCGCGCACGCCACAGCAAGCGAGCACTGCCAGCAAGGCTCCGAAAGTAGGAGCGCAAAGGTAGATCCAAAGATGCTGCCACTGACCACTGACAAGGGCGGGGGCAAGTGAACGCGCGGGATTCATGGAGGCACCCGAGACAGGGCCTGCGAACATGGCTTCGAGTGCGATCATGCCACCAATGACGATGGCGGCGGTGATGCCTTTTTCTTTGGCTCCCGTGGATACACTGAGCACCAGCAGCATGAGGAGAAAGCTGAGGACGACCTCCATGATAAAGCTCTGCAACTCGCTGCCTGCGGGCTGAGTAATGCCAAGGCATCGGTTCTCGGGATACATCAGTTTGAGCAAGACACTGGCGATCACCGCACCGCTGATCTGGGCGGCGAGGTAGGCGGGCACGCGCTGCCACTCGAAGCGGCGTGCGGCAGCGAAGCCTAGCGTGACGGCTGGATTAAAATGCGCCCCGCTGACATCGCCGAAACAGGCGATCATGGTCATGACAATCAGGCCAAAGGTGAGCGCAATACCGATATGGCCAATCGTACCACCGCTGGCTTGATTGACGATGATGGCACCCGTGCCTGCAAAGACGATAGCGAAGGTGCCGATGGCTTCTGCGAGGAGGGATTTTCTCATGGGCGTGCCTGTGCCACGGGTAGAGGTGAGGTGTCAACTGGAACGCCATACTCTTGTGCAACAGTTGCGTTGGATTCAGGAAACTCGCCGCGTCTTTTCCGCCCGCAGTTGCCCGCAGCCTGCTGCCACATCAATGCCGCGCCGCTGTCGAATCGTGCAGGGATAGCCCGCTTGTTGCAGCACGGCCTGGAAGGTATCGGCAGCCAAGCCATCACTCGGTGTGCCCTCGTAGCCAGCCGTTGGATTTAGCGGGATGAGATTTACATGGGCATCCACGCCATCAAGCAAGGCGGCGACTTGGGCCGCGATCTCGGGCGAGTCATTGCGACCTGCGATGAGTGTCCACTCGATAAATATTTTGCGTTCAGTACGCTCGCAGTACGTGCGGCAGGCCGACATCAGCTCGGCTAAAGACCAGCGCTTATTGGCTGGCATGATAGCGCTGCGCTCTGCCTCGGTGGCCGCGTGTAGGCTCACGGCGAGGTGGTAAGGCCGCCGCTCCTCGGCCATGCGCAGGATGCCTGGCACGACGCCCACCGTGCTTATGGAGATGCGGCTTGGGCCGATATTGCTGCCGCGTGTGTCGGTGATGATGTCCAGCGCACGCATCACGGCGTCGTAGTTGTGCAAGGGCTCGCCCATGCCCATGAGCACGAGATTGCGCAGCCCCTCGTGACCCGCCTCGCGCACCACACGCTGGGCGTGGAGCACCTGCGCTACGATCTCGCCCACACGCAGATGCCGCACGAAACCCATCTGCCC
This sequence comes from Verrucomicrobiota bacterium, assembly GCA_031411235.1. Classification (GTDB taxonomy): domain Bacteria; phylum Verrucomicrobiota; class Verrucomicrobiia; order Verrucomicrobiales; family Verrucomicrobiaceae; genus JANOAR01. The sequence continues at coordinate 50,798 of JANOAR010000290.1, forward strand.
CGTCGCGCAGAACACGCAACCCATCGCGCAGCCTGCCTGAGTGCTCAGGCAAGCGGTGTGTCGCCCGGTGTAGCTCATCACCACAGTCTCAATGGTTTGCCCATCACCGAGGCTCAGCAGCAGCTTGCGCGTGAGGCCGTCGCTGCTCGGGATGTCGGCGCTGACGCTGGGCAGATCGAGGGAGTAGGCACCCGCTTCGCCCAAGCCAGCCGCGAGCCAGCGTTGCAGGGGTGGTGGAAAATCAGTGCGCGTCGTGGGGTCGGTCTCAGCGAGACGATGCAGCGAGCCCCAGAGCTTCTTGGTATGCACGGCAGGCAGACCACCGCGCACGACCTCGCGCTCCAGTTCAGCAAAGGAAAGATCGTGCAGCGACTGCCGCACAGGCGATGAAGGGGAGGATGAAAGAAGCTCGGAAACCACGCCGGACTAGAAGCACAAAAAAGGCGTGTTGGCGAATGTGTGATGCTTCAAAGGCCTCACCGGCGCTGCAAAATCTGAAACAAGTTATGCCGATGGTCTGTCCACAACGGCACATCGACCTTCCACGCATAATCAGGCACAACGGCTGGGTGGGCCTGAATGAAGGCCGCATCACGAGACAACAGAATGTAATCCGTGGCATAGCAGCCGTTCGAGTCATTCACGGGTTCGGCGGCGATCCGTGTGCTACCAAGGTTGAACTCCCTCGCCGCACGCTCTACCACGGGCGCGAGATTGAGGTAATGATTGGTGATATGCACCGCGATCACGCCATTCGGTTTCAGATGGCGCAAGTATAACTCAAAGGCCTCGCGCGTGAGCAAATGCACAGGCACCGAGTCGCCGCTGAAAGCATCCAGCAGCAGCACATCAAACTGCTGCGCGGCCTCGTGCTCCAGGCTCAATCGCGCATCCCCGAGAGCTAGCTCATACTTCGCCCCACGAGCCTGCATATCGGGGACGAAGGTGAACCACTTCAGTGCGAGATCGACGGCAGTGGGATTGATCTCATAGAAGCGATACGTCTGCCCTGGCTCGGCATAACAAGCCACCGTGCCCGCGCCCATGCCGATGACTCCGACACGCGCATCCGCCTTCGCTTTGATCGCATCCAGCGCGATGCCCACGCCGGTGTTGTGCGCGTAGTAGGTCAGGGGTTCGCGGCGATGCTCGGGCGACAGACTCTGCCTGCCATGCTTGGTGCCGCTGCATATAAAGGAGCGAAATACTTCGCCTGTGTCATCATCCTTATACTCGTCCACCGAGAGCGAGCCGTAGAAGTCGCGAGCACGCTCCAGTCTTGATCCAAACGAGAATTCCCAGTTCGCCATGGGCACTAGCGCTGCGACCACCACGAGCGCCCAGCCGCAGCGCCATGCGATCATTTTAGCGCCGCTCAGTGCCGCCGAAGTGAGCGACGTGTAGGCCACCCATGCCGCAAGAACAAAGCCCGCAAGCAAGGCCAGCGACCACTCCAAAAACGTGGTGAAAAGCAGTGGCGCGAGGATGCTCACGATCAGCCCGCCCAGCGCACCGCCTGCCGACATCAGCAGGTAGTATTCAGTGAGGTGCGTGGTTCCCGGCTTCAGCCGCGCTAGCTCACCATGGCAAATCATACACACCATGAACATCGCGCCGAGCAGCACCACCAGCTCCGTAATGAAGCCCGGCGTCCAATCCCCAGGCATCTCAAATAGACCGCTCGCGAAGAAGATAAAAACCATCGCCAGCAATGCCCAAATCGACCGAGCATACCAGCGCGGATGGTCAAAGCAGACGATGAACGAGATCAAGTACAAACTCAGTGGTGCGACCCACAGAAAGGGAATCACAGCCACATCCTGGCAGACGTGGTTGGTTGTCGCGAGCAGCATCAGCGAGGCAAAGCCCGGCAGCAGCACCCACAGCAAGCGTTGCACCCAAGATGGCTTGGCGGCGTGCATCGCCGCCTGCGGATGCAGATCACCCTCGGGAGTCATGACATCTTTGCGCACGCGATTGGCGAAGGCGCACAGCGCCATCAGCACCGCAAAAACCACGAAGGTGCCCGACCAAATCTGTGTCTGCCGCAGTACGTCCCAGCGTGGTTCGATGAGCACCGGATAGGTGAGCAGCGCGGTCAGCGAGCCTATGTTCGAGAGCGAGTAGAGTCGCCACGGGCTGCGTTGTGGGTACTGATGCGAGAACCACACCTGCACCAGTGGACTCGTCGCTGAGAGCACCAAATAAGGGAACCCCACGGTCATCGCCAGCAGCAGTAAAATGCGTCCCACAGGCTCCTCCGCGCCTACTGGCTTAAACGAAGCATCGGGGATAATAGGCAGCATCAACGCCGCAGCGAGCAGGGCAAGACCATGCACGATGGCTTGCGTGCGCGGCTTGTACTTCGACAGGAAATGCGCATAGCTGTATCCGCCAAACAGCACCACTTGAAAGAACAACATGCATGTCGTCCACACCCCCGGACTGCCGCCAAACCACGGTAGGATAAATTTACTGATGACGGGCTGGACTTGAAAAAGAAGAAAGGCTCCGAGCAGGCTGACGAGGCAAAAGACAATGTTCATGGATGGGATGGCGAGGCAACGCTAATGGTGACGCCGAGGCTAAGTAAAGGCATGAGCCATGTAAATAACCATATCTATGGCGATGAAAATCGCTCGAAATCCATGCTTGCCAAATGCAAGTAACCACTTACTTATGGATGCAAGTAATCACTTGCACTCATCATGTCAGAACCTGCTAATACCACTCGCGAACGTATCATCGAAGCTGCCATGCGCGTCTTTGCTCGTGATGGGCTGCAAGGAGCCACCACGCGAGCCATTGCCCAAGAGGCCGAGGTGAATGAGGTCACTCTGTTTCGCCAATTTCAGAACAAAGAAGGGCTGCTCGCTGCGGTGATGACTCATGCTGTGCAGGCCAATCATAGCGAGAGCATGGGCGATGAGGCGGAGTGGACGGGCAACCTCAAAAAAAACCTGCGCCGCTTCGCTGATAATCTGTATGCCTCGTTGGTGCGCGATGAGGCTTTTTTGCGCACCATGATCGGCGAGGGGAAGCGGCATCCTGAGCACTCCAAGAAGTTGATCATGGACGCTGTGAAACCGGTGCGTGAGCGCTTCATCGCGAATCTGGAAGCTGCCCGCAAAGCCGGGCTGGTGCGCAAAGGCATCGACCTTGGTATCGCCGCTGATGCCTTCACCGCCATGCTTTTTGGCGGCATGTTGCGCAACACGGCTGGCTGTAGCTGGGGCTACGAGCCCGCCGACTATGTCGCCATCTGTGTCGATGTTTTTGCCGCAGGTCTAGCCCCTGTGCCGCGCGCCTAATGCCGCGCTCATCGAACACCACACAACCTCCCTTTTCATTATGAATCGAAGCGCTTTGTCCCTTACCACCCTTTGTTTGCTGGCGGCCTGTTCGCCCCATGCACCTACCCAAGTCACCGAGAAGCCGAAGGTCGAAGAATCGGCTCCCCTCCATGTCGTGACTCATCAAGCCGCAGAGCGGCCTATGCCTCGCTACCTGCGTGTTACGGGCCAACTCAAAGGCTCGCAAGAAGCCATGGTTGCTGCTGATGCTGCGGGCAAAGTCATCGCTGCTCCCGTTGAGCGTGGCAGCGTCGTGAAGGCGGGCGATGTGCTTATCAAGCTCGATGACCGCTCATCGGCACTGGCTTTAAAGGAAGCGGAAGCTAGCGTTTCCACGGCGCAATTGAAGCTCGATCTATCCAGCGATGAGTTGAAGCGCAATGCCCCACTGGCCGCTTCCAAGGCGATCTCGGACACGGATTTCCAGCGTTTGAAAAATGACCAACTGTCATCTGATGCCAATCTCGCTGCGGCGATTGCGCGTCGTGACAGCGTAAAAAAGTCGCTCAATGATGCCAGCATCCGCGCACCGTTTTCAGGCACCGTGGCCGAGCGCCTGACCAACCTTGGTGAGTACGTGCGGGTCGATTCTCAAGTCGTGCATCTCGTCGCTATCGAAAAACTGCATCTGTGGCTCAATGTGCCAGAAACCTCTGTCGGCGCGATCAAGCCAGGGCAGGGCGTGACCTTCAGCGTGCCTGCCTTTCCGCGCGAGAGCTTCACTGGCATCGTCAAATTCATTGGTTCCAACGTGCGCGAGACCGCACGCGACTTGATCATCGAAGCTGAAGTGCCCAACGGTGACGGGCGGCTGAAGCCCGGCATGTTCGCCGAGGGAAGACTGGCGTTGGGAGAGAAAACCGTTGTCACCGTGCCCGCCAATGCCCTCCGCAGTGAAGGCAGCACGCGCAAGGTTTTCGTCGTCCATGATGAGCGCATAGAAGAGCGGCTCGTCGAAGTGGGCGAGACCCAAGGCGATGCTGTGGAAATACGCCGAGGCGTGCTGAAGGGCGACGCCGTGGTCATCCAACCCAGTGCGGAAGCCGCCGATGGCATCAAGGTCACACTCGCCTCACAACCTTAAATTTTCTCCACTATGCAATGGCTTGCTGCAATCTCTGTGAAGCGCCCCGTGTTCGCTTCGGTGCTCGTTCTGGTGTTCGTCGTCGTCGGTGTGCTCGGGTACACGCGGCTGCCTGTTGATCGCTTTCCCAAAGTGGACTTCCCCACGGTGATGGTCGTCACCCGCTTGGATGGTGCGACGCCGAAGGAAATCGAGACGGAAATCACCGATAAAATCGAAGAGGCCGTCAATACCGTCAGTGGCATTGATGAACTACGTTCAACCTCAACGGAGGGCATCTCGCAGGTGCTCGTGTCCTTCAACCTGGACAAGAAAGTCGATGTCGCAGCGCAGGAAGTTCGCGACCGCGTCAATCGCATCATTCCCATGCTGCCTGACAATGTGGATACGCCCATCATTGAGAAATTAGACCCCGATGCGGAGCCCATCATGAGCATCTCGTTGATGGCAGAAAAGCCTGTGCGCGAGATCAGCGAATACGCGGACAAGGTGTTGCGGCGACAACTCGAAAGTGTGGCTGGCGTAGGCCAAGTCACGCTGCTGGGAGCGCGCAAACGGCAGATCAATCTCTGGCTTGATCCCGTGCGTTTAAGGGCTTTCAACCTAACGGCCAGCGACGTCGATCACGCGCTGAAGCAGCAGAACATTCAGATCCCTGCGGGCAATGTCAAAAGCTCTGCGCGGGAGTCTGGATTGCGGATCATCGGCAAAGCCGAGAGCGTGGAGGACATAGGGCGCATCGTCATCAGTGAAAAGGATGGCGGGCTCGTGCGGCTCATTGATGTGGGCCGTGTGGAAGATGGTGCTGAAGACTTGCAAACGGTCGCGCGGCGCAATGGCAAGCCCACCGTCACGCTGTCCATTCGCAAGCAGTCAGGCGAGAATACGATTGCCGTGGTGGATGCCGTGAAGGATCGCCTGGGCGACCTGCGCAAGACCCTACCTGTGGGCTTCAATGTGGACATCGTCCGTGATAACTCCCTCATCATCCGCACCAGCACGGACGCGGTGAAAGAGCACTTGGTGTTGGGCTCCTTCTTCGCTGCGTTGGTGGTGTTGTTCTTCCTTGGTAATGGCAGAGCTACTTTGATTTCAGCCCTCGCGATTCCTACCTCGATCATCTCCAGCTTCGGCGTCATGTGGGTGGGTAATGTCACGCTGAACTCGATCAGCCTCGTGGCTCTTGCGCTCGCGGTGGGCATCGTGATTGATGACGCCATCATCGTGGTGGAGAACATCTTTCGCTACATCGAGGAGAAGAAGCAGAAGCCTTTCGACGCCGCCATCAATGGCACTAAAGAGATTGGTCTCGCGGTCATGGCGACCACGTTTTCACTGCTCGCCGTGTTTGTGCCCGTGGCCTTCCTTAGCGGCATCGTTGGCAAGTTCCTCAGCAGCTTTGGCCTCACCATGTCATTCGCCATTGCGGTGTCGCTACTGGTTAGCTTCACCCTCGCGCCGTCGCTCTCGGCCCGCATGTTGAAGATCACAAAGCCCAACTTCATCGAGCGCTGGATGAGCAAGCTCGTGAATGTTTTCTATCGCCCGCTAGAGGCTGTTTATATGGCGATGCTGCGCGGCTCCATGCGCCATCGCTGGGTTATCGTGCTCGCTTGTTTTGGCGCACTTTACAGCGTTGGGCCGATGATGAAAAAGGTGCAGAAGGCGCTGCTGCCGCCCGCAGAGGAAGCGGAGTTTTTGGTCAATCTGCGCACGCCTGAAGGCACCACACTGGCCGCAACCGACCTCGTAGGCGAACGCGTCGCACGCGCTATCCGTGAAGTCGCTGGTGTGGAATACACGCTGCTCACCATCGGTGACAACGACCAGCGGACGCCCAACAAAGCAGGCATTTACGTGCGGCTCATCGACCCTGCCTTGCGCCCTGAGAACCAGCAGCAAATCATGGATCGCGTGCGCAACGAAGTGGTGGCGAAGTTCCCCAAAGAACTGCGCATGACGGTGCTGCAAGTGCCGCCCTTCAGCACCGGGCAATCCAGCGCGAACGTGCAGTACATGATTGCTGGGCCGGATTTGGATCGCATCAACAAGGTCGCTGAAGCTGCCTTGCTGGAAGCGAAAAAGATTCCCGGTATCCGCGATCTCGACAGCACGCTCATCAATGGCAAGCCCGAGATCGTGGCCAAGGTGGATCGCGCCAAAGCGGGGCAAATGGGTGTCAACATTGCCGACCTCTCATCGACGCTGCGCTTGCTCGTGGGGGGTGCCGATGTGTCCACCTACAACGAAGGCGGCGAGCAGTATGACATTCATGTCCGTGCCGAGGAGGCCTACCGCAACAGCGAGGAAGCCCTCAGTCTGCTGTCCGTGCCTTCCGCCAAAGATGGCCCTGTGGCGATGGCGAATCTCGTCACGCTGGAGCCTCGTGAAGGCCCGGCAGAGATCAACCGCGCCAACCGTCGCCGACAAGTCACCATTACCGCCAACCCTGCACCTGGGTTTGGCGAAGCCGAAATCCTAGAGGCCATCGACGCCATCGTGAAGCAGCAAGGCCTATCGAGTGAGTATCAAATCGGTGCCGCAGGTCGGTCGAAGGAACTCAAAAAAGCAGGCGTCGCGTTCATGACCGCTTTTGGCATGGCCTTCATCTTCATGTATCTCATCCTCGCTGCGCAGTTTGAGTCATGGCTTCACCCGTTCACCATCCTGCTGGCGCTGCCGCTCACTCTGCCGTTTGCGTTGCTGTCATTGCTTATTTTTAACCAGTCGCTGAACATTTTTTCAGTGCTCGGCATCCTCGTGCTGTTTGGCATGGTGAAGAAGAATGGCATCTTGCAAATCGACCACACCAACCAGCTTCGAGCGAAGGGGATGAATCGGCTTGAAGCCATCCTGCAAGCCAACAAAGACCGCCTGCGCCCCATCTTGATGACCACGGCTGCCTTCGTCGCAGGTATGATCCCCCTGATGTTTTCCAAAGGTGTCGGAGCGGCTTTCAACAACGCTACGGCAGGTGTCATCATCGGTGGGCAGACCCTATCGCTGCTGCTCACACTGCTGGCCACGCCCGTGTTCTATTCGTTGTTCGACGATGTCATTACCTGGAGAAGCCGCCGCGCCGAGAAGCGTGCGGCGGCGCTTCATTTGAACCCCTCTGTTGCTGTATGAAACGACTCTGCCTCACACTGTTATCCTTGCTCATTGCCTCCTGCGCGGTAGGCCCGAACCACACCAAGCCTGATGTCACCGACATCACGCCTGCGAAGTGGAAATGGAAGTCGGCGGCCCCACGCGATGACGCGCCGAAGGGCGAGTGGTGGACGGTATTCAAAGACCGTGAACTGAATCGCTTGGAGTCCCTTGCCGTAGCGAGCAACAACGACCTGCGTGCCGCGCTAGCCCGCCTGGAACAAGCCAACGCGACCACTCGCGTGGCTGGGGCCGCATTTTCGCCAGAGGTCATACTCAAAGGCGCAGCGCAGCGCGAACGCACCTCGGGCAACCCGCCTTCGCCTGTGCCCATCGCGATTCCTTCGGCGCAGATCAACAGCTTCTCCGCGCCCTTGCAGCTCAGTTATGAACTCGACCTCTGGGGCCGCATTCGCCGCCTTGTGGAGTCTGCGCGTGCCGAGACTGCTGGCAGCAACGCGGACTATCACAACGTGCTGCTATCGCTCACGGGCGAAGTTGCGGCGAGCTACTTCCAGCTCTGTGCGGTGGATGCGGAACTCGTGGCGCTGCGCCGCACGTTCGACTCACGCGACAAGAGCCTGGGCATCATCGAGCAGCGATTCAAAGCAGGCGTGTTGCCTGAAGTCGATGCCGCGCGAGCCCGCAGTGAGTTGGCCACCACGAAGGCCGAAATAGCGGATACCAAGCGGCAGCGCGAGGAGCTGGTGGCCGAGCTTGCTCTGCTGTGCGGGCAACCCGCGAGCACCTTTTTCATCGCGGATCGCACGGCAAATTTAAGCCCACCAAGCATCCCATCAGGGCTGCCTTCCGACTTGCTGGAGCGGCGTCCCGACATCGCCAGCGCCGAGCGCAATGTCGCGGCTCGCAGTGCGCAAATCGGTGCCGAGAAGGCGGGCTACTTCCCTGCGGTAAGGCTTACCGGTGAAGGTGGCTACCTGAGCAAGGACACGGGCAGCCTGTTCAGCGCGGACAGTCGCGTGTGGTCTTTTGGCCCTAGCATCAGCTTGCCCATCACGGGATTTTTCCTCACCAAGGCCAAGGTCAATCGTGCCAAAGCGGCCCATGCTGAAGCCATCGCCAGCTATCGGCAAACGGTGCTGACGGCGATCAAAGATGTCGAGACCTCGCTGACGCAAATTCATTATCGCAACGAGCAATCCAAGGCTCAAGCCGAGGCTGTCACGGCTGCCACTCAAGCGGCGGATCTGGTTCGCAGCCGCTACGAGAGCGGTAGCGTGAGCTACCTTGAACTGCTCGACGCCGAGCGCACCAGCCTCGCTCTGGAGCGCCAAGCTGCGCAAGTGAAAGCGCAGCGGATGATCTCGACCGTGCGTCTTATTAAGGCATTGGGCGGGCGGTGGTGAGCCTTATCGGCTCTCAAAGAGTAGCCTTGTGGAAATCATAAAATGTAGCAACCGCAACAGGAGACTGAAGATTGATAAAATTCGGGCTGAATAATGGAGTGAATGGCTGTATAGGAGGCCACCCCCAACTCGAGCTACATTCACCCCACTCTAGTTTTATTCCTTGTGATCAGCCCAACCGACCTCGCCGCCGACAAGCCCTACGCCACCATTTCCGAATGGAAGAAAATCGTGGCTCGCTACCAGGTTCCCTCCGCGTCGCGTGCGACGTGGCAACTGGTCAACACCCTCGTCCCCTACATGGCAGTGTGGTACCTCATGTACCTCAGCCTGTCAGTTTCCTATTGGCTCACTCTCGGGCTTGCCCTCATCGCGGGGTTACTTGTGACGCGTGTGTTCATCTTCTTCCATGACTGTGGGCATGGCTCTTTCTTTAAATCCAAGCGCACCAATGACATCATCGGCTTCATCACGGGGATGCTCACCTTCACCCCCTACTTGCATTGGCGCTGGCAGCACGCCGTTCACCATGGTGCCTCTGGCGATCTCGACCGTCGTGGCGACGGCGACATTTGGACTCTCACGGTGAAGGAATACCAGGAGTCTTCACCTTGGCGTCGCTTCACTTATCGTTTCGCCCGCAACCCCTTCACGCTCTTCGTTTTGGCACCTCTTGGGCTGTTGTTCATTTACCAGCGCTTCCCTTCGCCCCGTGCCAAAGGGGCAGATCGCAGTTCAGTGCTGTGGATGAATCTAGCGCTGCTCGGCATGGTCACTGGGCTCAGTTGGCTCTTCGGCTTCCAGAATTACCTCTTGATGCAAATCCCCGTGACGCTCTTCGCGGGCTCGGTCGGTATTTGGATGTTTTATGTCCAACACCAGTACGAGGACGTTTACTGGGATCACCACCAAGAGTGGGACTACACCGCCGCCGCGCTGCAAGGCAGCTCCTTCTACAAGCTGCCCAAAATCTTGCAGTGGTTCACAGGCAACATCGGCTTCCACCACATCCATCATCTCAGCGCCCGCATTCCGAACTACAACCTGGAGGAGTGCCACTACTCGCATGAGCTTTTCCAAAAGGTCAAACCCATCACCCTCTGGAATAGCTTCCGCTGCATGTCCCTGCGCCTGTGGGACGAAAAATCCCGCACGCTCGTCGGCTACGCCCATCTCAAGCAATTGAGCCCCGACGAGTACTCCGAAGAGGATGAAGCCATGGCTTCGGTAGAAGCTCTCGAAAGCTGACGCAGGCAGGCCGCGAGCACTGAACTGAGAATTGCCTTACAAACGGGGCAATTCGCTTCGTTCAGTAGCTCATACCCGTCACGCCATGCCTCCTCGATTCGTCTCCATTTTCAGTCTGTTGCTCGTTGCGCAGGCTCATGCCATCGACTTCTCGCGCGACATCCAGCCGCTCTTCGCTGAGCACTGCCTGGAGTGTCATGGCCAAGACAAAACCAAAGGTGGACTGGCGCTGACCACCCAGAAGGCAGCGACCAAGACACTCACGAGCGGAGCCATCGCCGTCGTACCAGGCGACCTAGAGCACAGTGCCCTCATCGGGCGCGTGCTCACCACTGACCTCGAAGACCGGATGCCACCCAAGGGCAAAAAACCCCTCAAGCCTAGCGACATCGACAAGCTGAAAGCATGGATCAAGGACGGCGCAAAATTCGATCTGCACTGGGCTTACAAACCCATCCCCGCGACCCCTAGCAGCAACACCCCCGCCACCATCGACCGCGCCATTCAGGCCAAGCTCAGCGAACAGCATCTGAGCCCCTCGCCCGAAGCTGATGCCGCAACCTTGATCAAACGCGCCAGCTACGACCTCATCGGCCTACCGCCCACCCCCGAGGAAGTCGATGCCTTCATCACCGCGTATTCCGCTTCAGGCCCTCAACCCTCCCCCGCCTGGGCAGCCCTCATCGACCGTCTCCTCGCCAGCCAGCACTTTGGTGAGCGCTGGGGGCGGCATTGGCTAGACGCTGCTCGTTACGCCGATAGCGATGGTTATGAAAAAGACAAGCCACGGCCCGACGCCTGGCGCTACCGCGACTGGGTCATCCACGCGATCAATACCGACCTACCCTTTGACCAATTCACCATTGAACAAATCGCTGGCGACCTCTTGCCAGGAGCCACCGATGAGCAACTCGTCGCCACGGCCTTCCATCGCCAAACGCTGACCAACACTGAAGGTGGCACCGACCAGGAGCAGTTCCGTAACGAAGCCGTCATGGATCGCACGGAGACCACTGGCGCGGTCTGGCTAGGCCTCACCGTCGGCTGCGCTCGCTGCCACTCGCACAAGTACGACCAGATCAGCCAAGCCGAGTATTACCAACTCTTTGCCTTCTACAACAATGGCGATGAAGTCACCCGCAAAGTCCCCGAGTCGCAGGAAAAATGGGCCGCCTATGTGAAGGCCAACGGCACCGCTGCTGCCGCGCTTGCCCCTTTGCAAAAAGCCCTCGACGAAGCCTTATCAGCTCTCCCCGTGAAGCTCCCCGCCTGGGAGGCGAAGGTGCAGGCGCGACTCGCCAGCGTGCGCAGCAGCAAGGCCGTGCAAACATTTGCCCCGCTGAAAATCGACCGCGCCACCGCCACCAGCCGCGTTGTCTTGAAACCCCAAGCCAACGGCTCCTACCTCGCCAGCGGCCCTGCGCCTGACACCGCGACCTATACGCTGCAACTCGCCCCCGGCACCACACCCATCACTGCGATCCAGCTCGAAGTTCTGCCTGATCCCACGCTCCCATCACAGGGGCCAGGGCGCATGAAAAACGGCAACTTCGTGCTCAGTCAGTTCAGCCTCAGCATCGGCAGCGACGCCGCCCATGCCACGCCCCTCGTCCTGCATTCAGCGACTGCGGACTACACGCAGAAGGACTTTAAACCCGAGCAAGTGCTGGATGGCAAGGGCGCGAGCGGCTGGGCCATCGGCGGCGGTACCGGCAAGAAACACGCCCTGACGCTGCAACTCGCCGAGCCTCTGACTACCGCTGCGACGGAGGGCAAAAAAATCTTCGTCACCCTCACCCAAAACTACGCCAAAAAAGGTCAAAACGGGCACACGCTCGGCTGCTTCCGCCTGCTCGCCAGCAGCGGCCTCACCGAGGCCAGCATCGCTCCGCCCGACGTTGTAAAACTACTCGGCGAACCGCCTGCCAGACGGAATCCAGGGCTCATCAAGCCACTCATGGATTGGCTTGAAAAGACCGATCCCAGCACCATCGCCGCCGCGCAAGCCCTCAGCGAGGCCAAGGCCAAACTGCCGCCAGCCCCCACCCTTGACGTTCGCGTGATCGCCCAGCGCAGCACGAGTCCACGCGAGACTCATGTGCTCCATCGCGGCGATTTCCTCCAGCCTACCGATGCTGTCGAACCCGCTGCCTTAGCCGTGCTGCCTCCCGTGAAACCCAGGCAACAGAGCGCAAAACCAACCCGCGCCGACCGCCTCGACCTCGCCCACTGGCTCGTCAGCGCCGACAACCCACTGCCTCCACGCGTGACCGCCAACGCCATCTGGGCCAAGCTTTTTGGCGAAGGCTTGGTTCGCACCGCAGGCGACTTCGGCGTGCGCAGCGACAAGCCCCTCCACCCCGAGCTTCTCGATCACCTCGCCCGCCGACTCATCGACCTCGGCTGGAGTCGCAAGCGCTTCATCAAAGAAATCATGCTCAGCGCCACCTACCGGCAAAGCAGCACCAGCACGCCCCAGTCAACCAGTGACCCCTTGAACACCCTCTTCTGGCGACAGAACCGCTTCCGTGTTGATGGCGAAATCGTTCGCGACCTACACCTTGCAGCGAGCGGCTTGCTGAGCCCTAAAATCGGTGGCCCCAGCGTCTTCCCACCTCTGCCGCCCGACGTGGCCAACCTCAGCTACAACAACAACTTCAAATGGGCCACCAGCCCCGGCGAAGACCGCTACCGGCGCGGCATGTACACCTTCTTCAAACGCACCGCCCCGCACCCCGATCTCACCACCTTCGACTGTCCCGACGCCAACACCACCAACGTCAAGCGCACCCTCAGCAACACCCCGCTGCAAGCGCTCACCACCCTCAACGCCGAAGCCTTCACCGAAGCCGCCCAAGCCATGAGTCGCCGCCTGCTCAGCGAACCGCTGAAAAGCGACGCCGAGCGTCTCATGCGCTGCCTGCGCCTCTGCATCGCGCGCCCAGCCAAGCCAGCGGAGATCGTTACCCTCACCGCCCTCTTGGCCGATGCTAGAGCCTATTATCGCGCCCATGCGGATGAAGCCAAAGCCATGACGGGCAAGTACACCGCCAAGGATCAATCACCCGAAGAATCCGCCGCCTGGGTCGCCACCGCACGCATCGTCTTAAACATGGATGAGTGCATCACGCGGGAGTAGCTCGCGAGGCCGTTCAATGCCGTGCGCACAGCGCCCGCGCCCTCAGTTGACAACGTCGCGCATCGCCCTAACCCTCCAAGCTCCATGAGCACCCCTGCAACCGAGCACGCGAAGCCCCTCTACAACGTCAAGAACCCCTTCATCGCGAAGCTCAAGCACGCTCACGATCTCTCGGCTCCGGGTGCCCCCAAGCACACCCGCCATTTCGAAATCGACCTCGCAGGCTCTGGCCTTGAGTTCACCCCCGGTGACTCACTTGCCGTCCTCCCCACCAATGATCCAGCGCTGGTGGATGCCACCCTCGCCGTTCTCGGTTTCTCGGGCAGCGAGCCCGTCACCAATGCCAAAAGCCTCGAAGTCACCGTGCGCCAAGCCCTCATCGAAAACTGCTCCATCACCGAAGCCGACAACAAGCTACTCAAAGCCATCGTCGAAAAAACCAACGGTGCCACACCGCTCGCCGACCTCATCGCACCCGAGCAAAAAGAAGCCCGTGAAGCCTACCTCTATGGGCGATTCGTCATCGACGTGCTCAGCGAAAACCCCAGCGCCACCTTCGCTCCGCAGGAGTTCATCGGTTTGCTGAAAAAGCTCAATATCCGCCTCTACTCCATCTCCTCTAGCCTGCGTACGCACCCCGAGGAAGTGCATCTCACCGTCGCGACTGTGCGCTATCAATCGCATGGTCGCGAGCGCGGCGGCGTCGCCTCCACCTTCCTCTCCGAGCGGCTCACGTCCGACACCGCAATTCCCGTTTTTATCAATCCTGGCAAAGGCTTCCGCCTGCCCGAGCCCAGCGAGGATACCCCCATCATTATGTGTGGCCCTGGCACGGGTATCGCGCCTTTTCGTGCTTACTTGGAAGAGCGCAAGGCCACCCAAGCACGCGGCAAGGCGTGGCTATTCTTTGGCGAGGTCAGCGCTGCCTCATGCTTTTTTTACAAGGATGAGTTCGAGTCTTATCTCAGCGATGGCACACTGACAAAACTCACCACCGCCTGGTCGCGCGATCAAGCCGAGAAGATCTACGTGCAGCATCGCATGATGGAGCAGAGCGCTGAGTTCTACGCCTGGCTGGAGCAGGGCGCCATCTTCTACGTCTGCGGCGACGCCACCCGGATGGCCTGCGATGTGGATAAAGCGCTGCATGGGATCATCGAAAAAGAAGGCGGCAAGACGGCGGAAGAAGCCATCGACTACGTGAAGGCGATGAAGGAAGCCAAGCGCTACCGCCGCGATGTGTATTGAAGCCGAGTGCGCTCCCTTGCCCTGAGCTTTACTCACCATTTGCGCAAAGGCCGCGCCGCCTTCCGACAAAAGGCGCGGTAAGTCCAAGCCCGGTTTATCCTGCGGCGCAGGCTCTGCGAGAGGGGCTTCGCCTGGGTGGAGCCGCTTCGCGGCAAGGCAGGGTTCAACAACCGTCACCTTTAATGTCGGGCGAACCCAGACGAGGGCGAAACCATGCCCACCGCGCCCGAATCAAAGCCAACTTGAGGGTTAGGCGCTTCGTTCATTTTGCGTCTCCCGCCTTTTCCTTCGTCGTGCGTTTCGCGTTCCAATCGAGCTTCAGTGCTTCGCCACCGTCGTGGCCAGGCGCTTCGATGGTCCCCCTGATCGTGTCGCCTTCGACTCTGCCGTGATACTTCACCACATACTTCTTGCCGCCGAGATCGCGCACCACGTCGAACCTAATCATGTCGTCTTGCAGGGAGGCGTTGCTGATCGCTGTGTCGCCAAATTGATTCGAGTAAGCGCCAGCGATTTTGCCGTTCTTCAATTCGAGTTTGAGCGTGGTTGGGATTTCGTCGTTCGGCGAACTGGTGCTCCATTTCCAGGTTCCAGTAGGATCAGCAGGATCGGCGGCGAACGTCGCGGCGACTGCAAACAACGAACAAATGACGCATATAGTTTTCATGGGGCGGAATTGGTTTGGAGGATGCGCGCAGCAGCGCCTAACGCTTCGGATCAGGCGACGGCGAGCGGGAAGCGGCGATGACACGACAGAGGCCATACGAGCCGTTGCCTGCATCCGTTTTGGGTGTGCCCAGCATGGGCACAGTCCTGATGGGGTTCAAGTCCCCTGTATGAAAACCAACACATGACGAAACCATACTCATGAAAATACCAGCCGAAGTCAAGGTTCAGCGAGAAGTGCTGGAGCTGGACGAATGGATCAGGCGGCGCGTGCGCCTTTATTATTGGAAACAAGGGAGCCGACCGAAGGGAGACAGCCAGCCGACAGGCTGCCCCGCAGGGGTGGAGCGCAGCGGAAGCAACAGACCACGAACGCGAAGGCGCAACCTCATCAAGCTGGGGATCAACCCCAGTAAGGTGTTTTTGGCCAGCCGAAGCCGCAAAGGGTACTGGCGCATGAGTCAGAATTGATTCAGTCGCCTCCTCCGGCTCCTTCACCCCAGCGCTGCGCTACGGGGCTGCTCGTTCCTCGCAGTCTGTCTCGCGGCTACCGCCGCCGCTCGGCTGCCTCGTGCGCATCGCCCTAAACAACCGCGCGCTAAAGGAAAGAGGAGTCCCCGAAATGAAAAGTATCTGGCTCAAGCTGCATCAGGAGCGGCGACGAAAGTCAAAGCCCCATGATCTGACTGGAACCGCCCGGTGCAGCCGACCGAAGGGAGACAGACCGCCGAGAGGCGGCCCGCCAGGGCAAGCGAAGCGCCGTCAAACCCGCACGCCGGGTGGTGTGGGAGGGGCGGCAGGCGCAATCCTGCCGCCTCG